>JBARIF010000347.1:0-30651 GCA_049799615.1 Terriglobales bacterium | reverse complement strand
ACAGCCGGCGAGACGCCGGCGCTACCCAGGGCCGCGCTACCCAGGCCGTCCCGCTGGGGCGGTTTTTCTGATATTCTCATTCGTTTTACTCAAGAGGTGGATGTGGAAAAGCGTGGCGCGAAATACCATCGGGAGCGCCTGGGAGAGGCCCTGCGGGAGGAGATCGAAACCATTGTGGAGGGCGAACTGGGAGACCCGCGCATTGGTCTGGTCGCGGTCACCAGCGTGGTTTTGGCGGAGGATTCGCGTTCGGCGCAGGTGTACGTCACGCTCGACGGCGATGATGAAGAAGCCGACCGTTCTTTGGAAGGCCTGACTGCGGCTGTCGGGTTCATCCGCCGCGAGGTGGCGGAAAATCTGCGCCTTCGCCGCCCCCCCGAACTCTATTTTCACCTCGACCGCTCCGACCAGTACGGCGCCCGAATCGATGAATTGCTGGGCCGGACGAAAAAGAGGAAGAAATAGTCGTCATTCATCCGTCGTCAGTCGTCAGGAAACCTAACGACTGAAGACTGAAGACCGACGACCGACGACTTTCTTTATGTTGAAGGAAGTTCTCAAGCACATCGAGCAGCGCATCCGGTTCGTTCTGACCTCGCACGCGCGGCCGGATGGCGATGCCATTGGATCGGCACTTGCCTGCCGTCAGATTCTGCTGGCGATGGGCAAACAGGCCGATATCGTTCTGCGCGATGGTGTGCCCCGGATTTACCAGCCGCTGCCCTACGCCCGGGAGGTCATCCAGGCGGAGAGCGTCAGCGGCGACTACGATGCCGCGATTATTCTGGAGTGTGACAGTATCCAGCGCACCCGCCTGCAGGGACTGGAAAACAAGTTCCTGATCAACATCGATCACCACCAGAGCGGCCGCCCTTTTGCCCAGGTGAACTGGATTGATCCCAAGGCAGTGGCTACGGCGGAGATGGTCTATCGCCTGGCGCGCGAGGCGGGAGTGAAGATTTCCTCCGAGATTGCGACCTGCCTTTATACCGCCGTCCTTACCGATACCGGGTCGTTCATGTTCGAGGGGACAAACGAACACACTTTCGAACTGGCGCGGGAGTTGGTGCTGGCGGGGGCGGATCCCGCCCACTGCGCCCGCAATATTTATTTTGGACACTCCACTGCCAAAATGCGGCTGCTGGGCGCCGCGCTTTCCAATCTGCACCGCGAGGGGGCGCTGGCATGGATTTCGGTGACCCAGGAACAGATGCAGCGCTGCCACGCCAGAGAAGAAGATTGCGAAGGGCTGGTCAATTATGCACTTTCCATGCAAGGTGTGGAGGTGGCGTTGTTCTTCCGCGAGCTTCCCGACGGCCGCTTCCGCATAAGCTTGCGCAGCAAGGGCAAGGTGAATGTGGCTGCAATCGCTGAACGTCTGGGCGGAGGCGGGCACCAGTGTGCCAGTGGTTGCGCCCTCGATGGACCTCTGTCGGCCGCGACCGCGCGAATTCTCGCAGAATTGCAGCTCCGAGCGTCCATACAATAAATCTCGCCCGGGATTTCGAAGGACGGATTTCAGAAGATAGGTCTCAGATTTTAGATTGCAGAATTCAGATCTGTGAATGCATCCCCGGCCAATTCGACATCGAATACTGCCACGGCCTTTGCCGCTCAACGGCCGCTCATGGACTGGTTTCTGCTCGCCGGCTTCTGCGGCTTCCTGTTTTTCTTCGGCCTCGCCTATTTTGGCCTGCTCGGGGCCGATGAGCCACGTTACGCGCAGGTGGCGCGCGAGATGCTTGCCCGTCATGACTGGATCACGCCCACGCTGGGCGGCAAACCCTGGCTCGAAAAGCCCGCTCTCTACTACTGGCAGACCATGCTGGCTTACAGTGTTTTCGGAGTCAGCGACTGGGCTGCCCGTCTTTCTTCAGCGTTCGACGCCACACTGATGGTCGTTGCCGTTTATCTTTTCCTGCGCCGCTTTCGCGCGGGCTTTCAGCTGGACGGCGCGCTCATAGCGGCTTCCTCCAGCGGTGTCATCGGTTTCGCCCGTGCCGCCTCCACTGACATGCCGCTCGCCGCTACGTTCAGCATCGCCATGCTGGCTTGGTACGCCTGGTACGAAAGCGCCAGCAGGCGCTACTTGGCCCTCTCTTACGTCTTTCTCGGACTGGCAATGCTGGCCAAGGGACCGGTAGCACCCTTTCTGGCGGCGGTGATCGTAATCATCTTCGCTGCTGCCAAGGGCGACTATCGCCTCCTGGCGAAGACCTGCTGGCTGCCGGGCATTGCGCTCTTCTTTGTGACCGTGCTTCCGTGGTACGTGGCGGTGCAGTGGAGAAACCCGGAATTCTTTCGGGTCTTCATTATCGAGCACAATCTGGCGCGATTTGGAAAAGACCTCTATCACCACACTCAACCCTTTTGGTATTACCTCCCCGTCGTCCTGCTCGGGCTTGTGCCCTGGACCATGTTTATCGCCGCAGCTGCGGTGGAGACGACTCGCGCCTGGTGGGCCGAGAAGAGGGAGTTGTTCCAGTCAGAAGATGCATTGCTGGCGTTTCTGGTGATCTGGCTGGTTGTCCCGGTGGGATTCTTTTCCTTTTCCGCATCCAAATTGCCGGGCTACATTGTGCCGGCGCTTCCCGCGGGAACGCTGTTGCTGGCGGAATATGTCCGCCGCCATGTGATCGACGATGATCCGCCCGGCATGCTGCTGATTGTCTTTCATTCCCTGGTCGCAGCCCTGCCGGTGGTGGCGGCGCTGATGATGCAGTACATCGTGTTTCAGCACAGCCTGCCGTGGGGATGCGCGGCTGCGATTTCAGCCGGGTTCGCGGCGGTGCTGGCAATCGGAATCGCGCTGACCCTGCGCCGCCCGCCGGGACTTCGCCTGTTACGGTTCGTTACTCTGGTTCCCGTGGTGTTGGCGCTGGCTGCGGTCTTGCGGCTGGGCGCCCCGGCTCTCGATGCCACGCTCTCGGCGCGTCCCCTGGCTCAGGAAATCAGCCGGGTGGACAACCAGTCGCTTCCTCTGGCGATTCTTCGGCTTTCCCGCGAGACCGAATATGGTCTCCATTTTTACCGTAATCAGACCATTGCCCGTTACGAAGCCGGAAACGTTCCTGCCGGCGAACATCTTCTGATCGCTCCAGCAGCCTGGCAGAAAAACATCACCAAGTGGACTCCCGGCCGGCGAGTCACCTATCTGGGAAGCTTTGCCGCGCAGGGTATGGACTATTACTGGGTGGCGGAGAAAGGCAGCAACTAGCTTTTAGCTCTTAGCTTTTGGCTTGTGGCCTCCGAACCTTAGTGTGGAATTCAGAGACGCCTTTGTTTGCAGGGCTGAGGGTCTTGATTCCAAGAAACGGCAAGGGCTAAAAGCTAAGAGCCTCCCTGTTACCCATTCTTGTCCCCCCGTTTGCCTCGCTGCGGGAGGAAGCACTACACTCGCTGTTCGCAGCCCGCCATGAGCGCGCTTAGCAAGCCGGAACCCTCCAGGAGCCTCCAGGTGGAGATTCTCGACCTCAGACACTTTTCCTCTGTCGACCTGCGTCCGTTGCTCGAGGACGAGGTCCGGGAATGGGCGCGTCTGCTCTCCTGGGATTACAGCGGTTCGGCGGAGATGATTTTGCGCTACGTGGATGCCAAAATCCTGCCTGGTTATGCCGCTGTCGAGCGTGGCCGCATCATCGGCTACGCATTCTTCGTTTACGAAGGCAGCAAGGGTGTAATTGGCGACCTGTTCGTCGCCAATGGTGGACGCCTGCCCGACCCGCATGAAGTGGAATCGCGACTGCTGTTGCATGTGATTGAAACCCTGCAACAGTCACCAGGAATCCATCGGGTGGAAGCACAATTACTGGTGCATGAGGCGGGTGTGGTGGCTCGGCCCTTTGTGGAGCAGGGCTTTCAGCGGCACCCGCGCCTTTTCATGGTGTACCCGCTGGACACTACGCCCAAGCCGCCACCACAACCGGACCCTGAAATTGAAATCAAGCGCTGGGCCGAGCACGACTACCAGCCCGCCGCTGCCCTGATCACCAGCGCTTACCGCGGCCATGTGGACTCGGAGATCAACGATCAATATCGCACCCTGAGCGGATCGCTGCGCTTCCTGAACAACATTGTGCGATTTCCGGGATGCGGCACCTTTGATCCCGAGGGGTCGTTTGTAGCGGTGCACAGGCGGGCGCGAAGCCTGGTCGGGCTGATTCTCTGCTCCCGGGTGCGTCAGGATGTGGGGCACGTTACCCAGGTGTGCGTGCTCCCGGATTACCGTTCGCATGGCCTGGGAGAGTTGTTGATCGCGGCCACCGCCGGAAACCTGCGCCAGCGCAACTTCTCCGTGCTGTCGCTCACTGTGACCGAGGCCAACGCTCGCGCAGTCACGCTCTATCAGCGCATTGGATTTGAGATCAAGCGTGTATTCGACGCGTACGTGTGGGAGGGGTAAGGGCGGACGTCAGGCGTCGGACTTTGGCCTTCAGACCTCGAGCCTTGGTACGCTTTTGCTATCAGTCACGTCGCCTGAAACCAACGAACCTCTCGAAGCAGCGTCGCGGGAAGCACCCCCAGTCGGTCGGCGGGCGTACATAACGGAAGAAGTCCGAAGTCCGAGGTCTGAAGTCCCACGTCTGAGGTCCGAGGCCCGCCTCTAGTGTCGCAGCAGCCACATCACCCATCCCGCGACGAACACTCCGCCGACGAACAGGACGAAGCAATACAAGCCGTAGCGGATCTGCTCGCGGACAGTGTTGCGCTGCGTGATTCCAAAGACTACCGAAGCGAAGACCGAGAACAGTACCGCGGCGGTGAAATGGGAAAGTTCCAGGGTCATTCGGTTTTTCCAGTCACGGCTTCTTCCCGATGGCGATGTGATAGGCGTCGGCGGCGCAGATGAAATTCAGCAGTCCGGCCACGATCAGAAACTTGGTTCCGTAGTCGGCGGTCGCGTGAGCAATGGCGCCATGTCCCCAGCCCTGCATGCGGGTCACAATGTAAAGACCGCCCGCGCCGACGTCGCCGACGAATCCAAGCATATCCAGAATATCGCCCCCATTGGGGTGGTACACGCGCCCCTGCATCAGCAGGCCGAGCACGAACATGGTGGTGATCGAGGCCATAATCAGGAACCCGCGGACCCATCGCTTCTGGATCAGGTGCCCCGCTCCCGGAATGAACCAGGCGACAGCTGGGGCGATGACCGACATACCGGAAGAGCCCCCTGCCCTTGCCTTCTGCGCTTGAGTTGGAGTGGTCTTTGCTGAATTTGCCATTCAGATGATTACGAGTTCACTTTGGATTTTACCTGTTACCTGGGCTGCACCGGGTTTGATCAGCATGTTCACTTCGCTGCGCACCCCGAATTCCGGCAAATAAATGCCGGGCTCGATCGAGAAGCATGAGTTGGGCAGAATGCGGCGCTCGTCATGAATTTCCAGGTCATCCATGTTAGCGCCATTGGCATGAACTTCGGTGCCAATCGAGTGCCCGGTGCGATGAATGAAGTATTGCTCAAAGCCTGCGTTTCGGATGTAGCCTCGTACCGCGTGGTCGACTTCCCATCCGGCAAGCGCTTTGCCCGCGCTTATACCTTCGACTACTGTTTTCACCCCAACATCGCGCGCCTGGCGAACGATGCTGAATATTTCCCGCATGCGGTCGGAGGGAGACTTGCCTACAAAACCCGTCCAGGTAATGTCGTAGTATACGGCCCCCGGCGTCTTCTTTTTCGCCCAGACATCGAGCAGGACGAAATCACCTTCACGAATGGGTTTTGAAGTCTCCGCAAGCAGCGCGTAATGCGGATCGCCGCTATTGGCATTGACCGCTACCAGCGGCGGATCGTCGGCCACCAGGTCCTCGCGCCGGAAGGCCTCCAGAAACCACTGCTGGATTTCGTATTCGTGGGTCCCCCCGTTGCGCACCCGCCGCCCGATCTCCTGGAAAGCTGTCGCCGTGATGGCGTCAATGGCATCGCGCGCGGCGAAGTGAGACTTGATCTGCTCCTCGGTCAGAGTCGCTTCAAACTGCGCCACCAGGTCGCAGGAGCTAACCACGTTCTTGCCCAGTCCGCGGATCAGATCGACGGTTCCAGCGTCCACCAGCGAAATTGTGAATACCAGGTTGTTGGGCGAATACTGCATCGCGATATCGCGATAATTGGCCAGTAGCACCTTCACCTGGTCGAACAATTCCTGCCAGCCGGAGTACTGGCGTTTGCTCCCGGGCAGCGAGTCGAGATGGCCGGGTTCGATCTTGTGCACCAGCTTCACCGGGTCGCCGCTGGCTGGAATCAGGTAGAACCAGCGTCGCGTGACCATTTGCCCCGAGGGCAATCCCAGCACGCGGTACGCGATGGGATCGCGATGATGGTGATCGTAAAAGAGCCATGCGTCAATGTTCCGCTCGCGCAGCGCGGTCTGTATGGCGGGAAGATCCATGGGCAAATAACTATTCTAAACAACAGAAGCGATTTGAGCGAATCCGGTGGGACGCCTTAACCACGGAGGACACAGAGCACATGGAGGAACCCTTAACATTCAGACTTCCGCGGTGTACTCTGTGTCCTCCGTGGTTAAGGCACCGAGCGTTTTAGGGTCTGGTCGTAAATCCACAACACACAGGCAGTGGCGATGCCCACTGAAGTGACGGCCCACCACATCCGTTGGGGTTGATGGGTAACTTCTCCGAAGTGGTGGGCCATGGTTCCTCCGAACCAGCCGCCAATCAGAGACCCAATTCCAATAGGCAGAAAGGCGAAGCCCATGTACGTGCCCTGCTGGCCGGGCGGCGCCAGGCGTGAGATGTACTCGTAATAGCGCGGCGACTGGATGATCTCTCCCAGGGCAAGAACAAACAGCGAGAGGACTGCGCCCCAGACCGTCGGTCTAAAGGCGAGGATCAGCCATGAAACGGACGTTATCAGCGTGCCGAGGATGATGGCCTGAAAAGCCGGAATCTTGCGGGTCAAGTAGTTCATCAGCAGCGTCAGGCAGATCACCGTAAGACCGTCGGTCACGAGAATGAATTCGACATCCGCGTTGGCGTTGATATGCCCGTGGATGTAGCCGGGCAGGCTGATGTACTGCTGCCAGAACACAACCCAGTAGCCGGTGAATAGCACCAGGAACCACATGAAGCGGCTGATGCCGGCGAGCACGAGCAACAGAAGCCCGGCCCAAATCCACCAGGGCGTGTTGACGGCGTACCAGAACGTGACAATGCGCAGTATCAGGGCAAATCCAAGCACCGGTAGAACCAGCCGGTAGTTGCCCACGACAACGCAGAAGTTCCGCGCCACGGTCGCGATCGATGGCGGGGGCGCGTCACCGGCCTGGCGCGGTTCCCGAAAGAAAAACAAGACCACAAAAAACATTGCGAAGACGCTAAGCGCAGCCACCCGGTAAACATTCTCGACGCCCAGGTGGCGGTGGGCCCAGGAAGCAAGATAGGGGCCGGCGGCTCCGCCAATGTTGACCATGGTGTAGTAGATCGAATAGCCAATCGAACGAACGTTCTCCCTGGAGGCGCGCGCGGTGGTCCCGACCACGCACGGTTTCACCAGCGAGACGCCTAGCGCCGGCAGGACCAGGATGAAACCCACGAACAGTCCGATCGGAACCGCATTCCGCACCGGGGCCAGCCAGGATGCGCCGATGGATCCAATCAGAAAATAAGCGGTAGCCAGGATGAGGTAAGCGATTGAAAGTGCGCGGCGGAACCCCATGCGGTCGGCAGCTGCCCCGCCGAAAATGGCCAGAAACCAAACCATGCCTCCGAATATGCCCGTCAGTGTCCCGGTTTGCTGGGTGGAGAAATTCAGTTTCTCCTGCAGGTACAGCGCCAGGGAAGCAAACGCTCCATAGTAGGAAAGACGCTCGAAAATTTCGGTAATGTTAGCAACCCAGAACGGGCGCTCGAAACCAGTGCGAATTTCGTAGAGGCGCTCAGAAATGTTCAACGGGGCTCCCAAGTGTCGAAGCGCTGGTTCACGTCCAAACTCCTAAGCGTTTTCTCACTTCGTCGGCTGAGACTCCGCTCACTCGAATCACTTTTCTGCGACTGCCCAGGCCGGACGCTATGGTAACGGAGGAACGCGGCACCTTCAAAAGATTTGCCAGAAATTCGATGCAGGCAGCGTTGGCTTTGCCTTCCACCGGTGGCGCCGTCAAAGATAGCTTCAGCGCTTCTCCCAGTTCGCCGGCGATGGCGTTCTTCCGGGCACGAGGATGGACCTTGACTGCGAAAGTGACTCCGGCCGGCGTGTCTTGAATCGAGAGCATTCCAAGCCGATCTACCACGGGGGACACTGAGTTGTTCGCGGGAAACCACACTCTGTGTCCTCCGTGGTTAAGGTTTTGTCCTTTCCCCGAAAATTGACGTGCCCACCCGCACACAGGTCGAGCCTTCTTCAATTGCCACTTCAAAGTCGTGCGACATGCCCATGGATAGCGTGTCCATGTGGATACGAGGCAGGCGTCGCGCCGCGATCTGGTCACGCAGGGCGCGCAGCTGACGAAAATAGGGGCGCGCCTCCTGCGTATCTTCGGTAAAAGGAGGAATGGTCATCAGGCCGCTGAAATCCAGGCACCCGAGTTTCGGAGCAGCCATCAGGAGGCTTTCCAGTTCGCCGGATTCCGGAGCCAGGCCGCTCTTTGCGCTCTCGCCGCCCACATTGATTTCGATTAGCGCTCCCAGTCTCTTGCCCAGCTTTTCCGCGGATGCATTCAGTTTTTCGGCCAGCCTCAGGGAATCGAGCGAATCGACGGCGGTGAACAATTCGGCCGCGGCTGCGGCCTTGTTGGTTTGCAGGTGACCGATCATGTGCCACTCGGCCTCTTGCAAGTCGTCCAGCAAGGCTGCCTTGCCGGAAAATTCCTGAACCCGATTTTCGCCGAATACTCGAAGCCCTGCTGTGTACGCCTCGCGGATGTAGCCGACGGCGAAGGTCTTGCTGACCGCCATCAGGGTGACTTCTCCGGGATCGCGTCCGGCGCGGCGTGCTGCGGCGGTGATCCGCTCGCGTACATCCGTAATATTCTTTGCGACCGACATGCCAACAGTAAAACACGAAGGACACCGAGGATCACGAAGGAAAGCTGGGGCACGGCTCTCCTCAGAGCACGCGGGCGAGGGCGCCCGCGCCACACGGGTCTTCTTACATCATGGCGGTTGGGGGCGCGGGTTCATTCGGGTCGCCGGCGCTGGAGAGCGGCAACCAGATCATCAGCGCGGCCAGCGCTACCATCACTCCGATTCCCGCAAGATAAGATGGATTGGAAAAGATCTGAGTCCGCGTCCATTCCGGCGCGAACTGCAGTCCAGCCCACAATAGTCCCAGCACTGCTTCTCCTGCGATCAGTCCCGACGCGGTGAGCACTCCGGCATTTTCCACCCGCGCCTTTTGTGCCCCGTTGAATCCGCGGCGCTCGGCTACCCAATCTCCGAGGGAGCGGAAGACTCCACCCAGAAAGATGGCGAAGGTCGTCTCAAACGGCAGATACATGCCGACCGCTACCAGCATCGGGCTCTTGACCTGCATCATGATCAAAGCAATGCCGAAGAAAATGCCCACCACGACCAACGACCAGGGCATATCACCACCCACAATGCCGATGGCCAATGTTGCCATGAGCCCGGCCTGGGGCGCGGAAAGCTGGCGGTCGCCGAATCCGATTCCCCCAGCTCGGATGTTGGCCTCGTGCAGCAGCATGAGAGGCCAGTACATCACCAGGCTGGCTACCACTACCGCGATCAGTTCGGCGATCTGAATAGTGCGTGGCGTGCCGCCCAATATGTATCCCACCTTGAAGTCTTGCAGCAGTTCGCCGGCGACCGATGCGGAAACGCAAACCACCGCAGCCACCCCCAACACTGCTGCGACCCCGGAAATTCCCGAAACGCCCAGCGAGACCATCAAAAGCGCGGCGATGATCAGGGTCGAAAGCGTCAGCCCGGACACGGGGTTGTTGGACGACCCAATCATTCCCACCAGGCTTCCTGAAACGGTGGCAAAGAAGAAGCCAACGATTAGCATTACCACCGCTGCCAGCACCGCAGGCCAGACCAGTCCCGAAATACGAATGTAGAGGAAGCACATGAGGATAAACATCAGCGCGATCAGACCGAAAACCGCCTTCGAACTCATGTAGCGCTCGGTGCGCGAGAGTTTGGATTGCTCGTCGGCGGTCTGGCGCAGGTCGGAGAAAGCCTTGCCCAGCCCGGCTGTGAGGCTGGTTCTCATCTTGTAGAGCGTATAGGCCGCCCCTACCAGCATGCCGCCAACGGCAATCGGACGCACGATGAACCTCCATACTGCCAGTGACATCGTCGCCCAGTTGTCAGGAGTGTCGGCGGGAAGAAAGTGCCTGATCTGCGGCCCCAGAAAAAATATCAGGAGCGGAACCATCAAGCCCCAGGCCAGCACGCCACCCGCGAACTGCAGAGACGCCAATCGAAGCCCGATGATGTATCCAACGCCCAGATATGCCGGGCTCACGCTTGGTGCCGCGAACATACTCGCACCTCCGGCCGCGAGAACGTCCGTGTTCCCGGATCCGCCCAGGCGAACCTGGCTGCGGCCCAGATTGCCGATGGCAAAGTGAAAGTCCCTGTCGGCGGCAAACAATCCAAAGCGTCCCAGCATGTACACCAGGCCGCCGACGCCGATATTCCAGAACAGATATTTCGCGGCTTCGGCGCCTCGCTGTCCGGCCTTGTGGATTTCCGAGGCCGCCACCGACTCTGGGAAGGGCAATTCCGGATCCTCTACCATTACCCGTCGCACCAGGGAAATGAAAAGCACGCCGAGGACACTGCCTACCATGATCAGCGCGGTGGATTTCCAGTAGGCGTCAGCCGGGCGAAAGGAAGGCCAGGCTTTGGCAATCAGGAAGGCGGGAATGGTAAAGATGGCTCCGGCCGCGATACCTTCCCCAATTGAGCCCGCGGTACGTGCGATGTTCTCTTCCAGCAGCGAACCCTTCCACGCGCGCATCGCAGCCATGGCGATCACCGCGGCCGGATAGGTAGCCGCGATCGTGATGCCCGCCCGCAGACCGAGATAGGCGTTGGCCGCGCCCAGCACGATGGTCAGCGCCAGTCCCAGCAGAATTGCGCGCCAGGTGAACTCGCGCATCTCCATATCCTCTGGGACGTAGGGCTTGAATTTTTTTTCGGTTTCACTGAGCGGAACGGGGTTGTCCATACTCATAATCGGGGATCCTCGAAAATGCAGGCGCAGCCGGATTTTAGATATTTAAGATCCTAGATAATAAAGATCTTAGGTCATCAATTAAGACGGCGCACGTTAACATGCGTGCTACCCCCTTTACAAGTGCTTCCGGTGTGTTTGCGGTGGGTGGCACCCAGGTCGCCAATCCAGGGACCACTTCAGATGCCGTACTGGTGGCCAGTTCTGGTATGATGTCCGGCACAATTTGCTCTGGTGTCCCGAGGTCTACGGTTATGTCCCCCAAACTGTTTGAGTGTCGGGATTGTGGCGGTTTTCACGGTTACCGCTCACGTCCAAAGAATCTCACCGAGAAGTTCTTGCTGCCGCTGTTGTTTCTTCGCCCGGTGCGCTGTGGCGACTGCTACAGGCGCTCCTACCGATCGTCATTCATTCCGGTGCTCCCGCGGCGGGAGAACAAAAAGGCACAAGGCGCGACCGCATGAGCGATGAGTCGTTGCCTGGGGCATGGCGGCCCGTTATACTGGGATAGGTTCGTCCGCAGCGTCCTTCATCGTACCGGGCGAACGCTGGAGGCTCGTCTTCAGCAGTAGCGAGTACCCAATTCGGGCTACCGGGACCCAGGTTTTGACGCGGGACAGTTCGCCGGTGTCAATGCTGGTCTCGTCACTGAGCGGTGTTGCAGAAAGTCTCTTCGCTACTCTCTTTCCCTCCGACTGTCGTCTTTGTGGTACCCCCCTGGTAAACATTTCCCGCCTTCCGGTTTGTCAGCCCTGCCTGGCCGATATCCACCCCATTGCGGGAGGCATTTGCTCCAGGTGTGGAGAGCGGGTGTTCAGTCCGTATGCTATCGGTCATGATGCGAACGAAACTCTTTGTGGTTTATGCCGACGCCTGGAGCCGGCCTTTGCCAAGGCAGTAGCCTACGGCAGTTACGACGGCGGGCTGCGCGAACTCATCCATCTGCTGAAATATGAACAGGTGCGCCCAGCCGCGGCGGTCCTGGGCCGCATGCTGGCGGAAGCTTTGAGCGGGTTGAGTGCTGGGTCGATCCACGTCCCCATGCTGGTCGTCCCCGTGCCACTGCATGCGGGCAAACTGCGCCAGCGCGGTTTCAACCAATCCGAGTTGATCGCCCGGGTTGCGATCAAGCGGCATGCCCTCAATCCCCCAGCGGGAAGCCGCCATTTGGTCCTGCACCCCGGGATCCTGGAACGGAGGCGAGAAACCCAATCCCAAACCGGACTCACGCGCCATCAGCGTCGCGAGAACATCCGCGGTGCATTTGCTGTGGTCGGGCCCTCGGAAATTGCCGGCCGCGATATTCTGCTGATTGATGATGTCTTCACCACCGGCACTACGGTCTCGGAGTGCGCACGCGTTTTGCGCCGGGCGGGCGCATCCAAAATATATGTCGCCACAGTGGCGCGCACGCTGAAAGCCGACGAAAAGGGCATCGAGATACCGCACGACTTCGCGGAAGACGAGCGGACACTGGCGGCAACGGGATAGGCCGCCGGCAGACGGGCAAATTGCGGTCGCGGAATCACTCATGTCGGGGAAGTGGAATAATTCGATGAACGGCTCAATGATGCGGGGCCACGCGCCTGCCCCGGCCGTGCATCGCGAGGGTGACGGCCACGCCTTGCACGCGCCCGTACTGGTGTTGAACGCTTCCTACGAGCCGATCAATGTTTGCGCCGCACGCCGGGCCATCGTGCTGGTGCTGAAGGGGGTGGCCATGACCGAGGAAGAAAACGGACACTTCCTGCACGCTGCCCGCCTGGCGATTCGCGTACCTTCAGTGATTCGCTTGCTTGAGTACCGCCGCATTCCGCACCAGACGCGCGCGCTCTCGCGCAAGAACATCCTGCTGCGCGACCGCAATACCTGCCAATATTGCGGGGAAGTGCTGCCTTCGAGCGAGTTGACTCTCGACCACGTAGTGCCGCGATCGCGAGGGGGAGCGTCCTCATGGGAAAACCTGGTGGCCTGTTGCCATACCTGCAACCGGCAGAAGGGCAATCAATTTCCCACCGAAGCCGATATGCAACTTCTGCGCGAGCCCCGGGCCTTCAACTTGCATACCAGTCGCCACATCATGCGCCTCATGGGCCGTTCGGATGATAAGTGGCGGAAGTATCTCTTCTATTAATTGCGTAGTGGCAGACGTCCTCATCTGCCCCGCGGAGCGAAGCTCCGCTTCTTTGCGCGTGCATGACACGTCGAGCTGCGCTCGACCGGGCAGATGAGGACATCTGCCCCTACGTTAATTCTTCGGCTTCTCGGGCGGCGGCTGGGTCTGACCCTTCTCGCCCGGCGCCTTCTGCACTTCCTGGCCCTCATACGTGATCTTCACATTTGATCCGAAGCGCTTGTAGTCGCTGTACTTCACGATCTCGCGGATGTGGACGTCGCCGCTGGAGAAGTGCAGAGTGTCGTCGGCCTTGGTATAGGTGGGGAACCAATACTTACCGTCGATTTGCTCGCGCCAGGTGGTAAATTTCGGGAAAAGGTTCTCTTGCCCCTTCTTCTTGCGAATGTCGGGGACGGTCTTGCCGTAAGTCTTTACGATCTGAAAATCTCGATCATCCACCCAGATGCGACCCTGGAAATATCTCTTCTTGCCGACGATCTCCTTGGGCGCGATGTCGAAGACGTAACAGTGCAGTTCGTCCTCCTGCTGCTGGCCCACATAGAGAATCTGATACTCGGGAATTTCGTCACTGGTGAGCACGAAGGGCAGACGATGCCGAATGTCATCAATATCTTCGGGAGACATCGAGATCAAGTTCAAGGAAGACTGCGGCGCATAGACAACGTTCTCCAGGCGCTTGCCCTGGTCATCGAAAAGCACATCGAAGATTTCGTGATACTCACCATTGTCGTCTGGGGTGATCACGCGCACATCCTGGCGGTAAGTGTACTGGTCCCGCGCGATTTGAAAATCTTTCTCCTTGGTCGTGAAATGGCGAATGATCTCGTCGGTGGTCACGCCCTTGGGCGGGGCGGGGTCAAGAGGTCCTTCCTGGGCCAGAACCGCAGGTGACAATAGCAAAACTAAGGTGAAAAGGAAGATCGTGGCTGACACCACTCCATCACGCAGCGTCGATTTCATAGAGACAAGTGTAACGAAATCTGAAAGGGAAAGCTGCAATGCACCGCGGCTTCTCCCGTGTCCGCCCCTCTCCGCTCAGGGGGGCGAACACAGGAGAGCTGCAGTTTTCTTCTCACAGTTAGATGCCATCAGCGACGACGAGTTGCCGCGAATCTGCGATTGTCTCTAGCGCGGCTGCCGTGTTCGCAGAGACCCGGGAAAGTTTTCGGGCGAATTCCGGTCGTTCCTGAGGGGACCATCCAGCGTAGGACGTGACGAGCCAGACGGCGCCGATTGCGTTACCGGCAAGAAAGACTGGAGCTGAAAGGGAAGAACGCTGCTTCCGGCCGCGGCAGTGCCCTGAATCACCAGAGCTCCCTGGGCCGCGCCGGTTGAGGGCTGAAGAGTGGCCAGTCCCAACCCATCGGCGGGCACTGAGATCTTGGACGAAGACACGATGACCGGCGGAGGATTTTTGCCAATGATAATTCCACCCGTCGAAACCGGCGGGGGCGCCGTCGTCGGACGCGACACCACCACCTGGAAGGTCACGTTGGCGCCCAGCACCGGATGGGGAGCGATGGCCGAATCGACGGCCCGCACAGTGATCGGCTGGAAACTGTGGCCCGCGGGGAGGATTTGCACGCTTCCTGCCACCGGCTCCAGCCGGAGCATCGAGGGCGGCACGGCGGTTGCGAAAAAGATCTGGCAGGGCAGGTTGGCCGGGGCGACGCATGCGCTCACCTGCACATCTCCGGCTATGGCAGCCAGGTGCAGCGTGGTGTTGGCAAAGCCGTTGACGTCGCTGTTGCTGCTGGCAGAACTCAAAGCCCCCGATCCTTTTACCACCTGATAATTCACCTGGGTCGCGCCGATGGGCCGGCCATTCGAGAGCAGGCGGGCAGCCAGCGCAATGTCCACCGTCGCGCCCTGGGCAATCCAGGCAAAGGCCGAGACTAGTGAGATATCCAGCGGAGAAGCGGTCCCGAGAATCGTTGCCTGTACCGATTTCGGCGTGTTGTAGGATGCCGGCGCCAGCAACGCGCTGATGTTGATCGCGGCGGCTTGCAGTACCGTGACTCGCGTCGAGGCCTGACCACTGTCATCTGTGAGCAGGGTGCAACTGCCGACCCCGCCGCACGCCGACAAAGAAGACACTGGGGTGGAGATAAAAAAACGCTGGCGCCGGCCACTGGCGTCGTCCCGTCCGGCGCCAGCACCCGCACCCGAACCGGATTGGGTGCCTGGCCCCCGACCGGGGTTGCCGGATTCGATCCCTGAATCAACTTTATGATGTCGCTCGGCCCGGCGCCGTAGGCAAGGGCGTTGGTCATGGTCGAGGACGCGCCTGTGGCGGGATCTCTCAACCCGATATTCTGGATCCCGTCCGCCATGGCGGGTGCGGTTGCGATCACCTGGCTAGCAGAAGCAGCCAACACTGGTGCATTTACGGATGCGATCGTGGCGGCGGTATTCGTCCGGAAACCGATGCCTTGTACCGTGATTGCGGTGCCGCCGTCCACGCGCGCTCGCGCCGGGAGCGCATTGTCTGCGTAGAAAACCCGTGCATGGTAACGGTAGTCGGGACGGCCGTCGCTGCGATCGTCGAAGATGCCCAGGCGAAACGCGGTGCTGGCATGGAGGGTGGCGTCGAGCCGCGTCATGCCGAGATTGGTGCTATTGAAGGCCGGGCCGGTGTTTGCCGGCGCGGGAAACGTGGCCGGGTCCGCCAACGTCCACATGCCGATGACGGGCTGCGCCTTCACCAGAGAAGCGGCTTTCAGTTCGTTGAGCGCTGTCACTTCCACCGACAAGGTGCGGTCCGACTGCGCGACGAACCAGAAGTAGTCGGCATTACCTACGCTACTCAGGGTCCCGAGCCAGTCTCCTGAAGGGGGCAGAGTGGCGGGTGCCGCGAATGAAGTAGGCTCGAAGAAGTCCCGGACCTGCAGCGCGCTCGCCTGCATCAGAATGTCCTGTTGCAGGTCGCCGCCTTTGCTCACAGTCACAATCAAAGGCTGGAACGTGCCCGATGGCTGCACCTGCCAGGGCCCGTACGGCCCCACAGGTTGCGACCATGAGGGATCCAATGCTTCCACACTCAGCTGATATTGTGCGTTGCTTGCGCCATTCGGAATTTCCAGACCGGCAAGATCAAAAAAACCTTCCACTGCCGAATCATCGGAACCAAAGCGGTCCCACGCTTGCCCCGTGGGGTCATAGAATCCGGTGGCAGCGTTGCCCGCGTTTCCGCGGAACAGAAAACCCGAAACCGAAGCCGCCCCGTAGGTGCGCGAAGGCTGGCTGGTGGCGGGATCAATCCAGCGGGCGACTACATTCACACCCTGCATCGGCTGGGCTGCCTGGCCGTTGCTGTCGGCAAAATAGACGCTGCCGTGAATGCGCACTGTATTTTCCGAGAACAACTGCTTCCCCGGAAATGCCGCCTGGTTTTGCGCCGTGACCGGGTACAGCCGCGAGAGCGCCGCCCGGTCGTCCATCTTGGGCTGGTCAGCATCGGGATAGCAGATGGAAATCGGAACACAATTGATCGGGTCCGTGGCGTGCATGAGGGTGAGTCCGGCGTAGTCGGCCGCCGTGGGAGCGGGGTGGTGGGTGAAAACGTTGAGGTTCATCTGTGACCAATCGAGCCCCAGCACGCGCCCCATCAACCGCACCAGGCGATACTTCATGTCCGGCAACTGGGCTGAAGTCTGGGCGCAAACTCCGTTCAGGATCACCAGCGCGTGCAGCAGATGGGCATCGGTGCTGAAACTATCCACACCGCCGTAAGCCGCGTTGCTGAAGCAGGAACTCGCGCTGCCTGCGCCCTGGCCCAGGAGCGCATTGGTCACACTCCCGTCGACGTCGTAAACGATGGCGACCGGGAGATTGTTCGCGGAAGGCCGGATGTCAACCGGTAGCGCGATGGTTCCGCCGGATGAAGTGACGTTGGCGCCACTTACATCTTCCGCCAGTTGACCGGCCCGCACCGCCGACACCGCCGCAGTCGAGATCGAAGTCCATTGGCTGAAGGCATCGGCTACGAAGGCGTCGGCTGTGGCGGAGGGAAGCACCGGACTCAGGTTTCCGCGATCGGTGTAATAGCTGACCGCTCCCTGGCTCCAGGTCAGGGGAGTGCCTTTAACCGCAGGATCGAAGTAGCTGGTCCCGGCAACGGTGCGGGGACCGCCGGCGTGAAGCCGTGTCGGCGCCATCGCCATCATCGCTATGCCTATCGCCAGCGCGCACGGGAAGCGGACGGTCATGATTTACTCCGGGTCCGCGCGTTGCATGGCCAAAGCCAGGGCACGGGCGTTCACCCTTTTCCTATCGCGGAACTGGGCGCGGGAGGCGGGATCGAGTGGGAGTACAGGAAGCCGTCCGCTTTCAATCAGCGCATTTCCGCCCGAGTCCACCGCGAAACGGCCCACCGGCCCGCCCACCGGGCTGGTGAGGCCCAATCTGCTGGGACGATAGAGAAACAGCAGTAGCCGTTCCCCAGGGTGGTAGCGCTCGCCGGAGTTCCATAATCCGGCCCACTCCCGAATGGTCAATATCTGCCCGACCCGAGTACCGCGGATGGCCTGTTCAACCCGAAACGTGACCTGCGCCGTGGGAACGTCATGGGCATCGTTCTGCACCGCTTTTACAGACAGGACCGTGCCGTCGAATATGTAGCCTGAATTCTGGGTCAGCATGCGCCGGCTGGAAACAGCAGGAAGAGGTTTGGTGAGCGAGTCCTGCCCGACGGCCGACCATGAAATCAGCGCCAGCCCGAGCGCAGGCAACTGCCGAAAGGCGAACCGCATGGCACAGCCTCGTTTCGAACGAGACCAGGTAGGACAGGGAGTGCCGCAATCATAAAGGTCATGAGAAGCGGGAAGATGTGTCAGCCGTCACAGCGGACTGTGACCAATGAACAAGTGGGGCGCTGTCCCCATGTTCATTTCATCTGCCCCGCTGCACGAGCGGGACGCTCGCACCTACACTGGCCTGCGCCGGCTGTGTCTCCGGGCTGACAAATGCGCTCCCGTCAACATCAAGAGTCCGGTGAGGAATGCCCAGAACATCAGGCTGACCGACAACGCAAATGGGCCGTACACCTCCTGGAAATTCAGCCGCGGCAGGGCCAGGATGTAAGCGTACTTCAGGGCCTCTGACATCAGGCCCATGATTACTGCCGTGGGCAGCACGGCTCGGGCGGGCACCTTGCCGTTGGGTAATACCCAATAGATGAGGAAGAAAATTGCGAAGCTGGCGGAGACGGCAAACGCCTTCATCATCAGGAAACCACCCAGCCGGACCACAAAGGGCCCGTGACTGCGCAACGCATTTTCAAGCAATCCGATATTTCCCGCGGTCAGCGCAATCGAAAGCAGGGCCAGCACCCCGCAGGTGAACGCCAGTGCGAGTGAGATGAGTTGATTACCGAAATAAGACCGGTTGTTGGGGAAACGCCAAATACGGTTCAGCGCCACCTCGAGCGGCATGAAGATTCCGGTTGAGGTAAACAGAAGAATGATGAGCGAGGCCACCTGCGCCCGATGGCGAGCCCCCACCAGCGCGTTCAGATTGCGAATCACAAAGTCCTGCCCGGCCGGCAGGAAATCGCGCAGCAGTTGCACTACCACGTCATTCATCGCCGGAGAATGGAATACCTGCCGGATGAAGGTCATGAGCAGAAGCACGAAAGGAAAAAACGAGAGGATGGCATTGGCGGCCACGGAGAACGCAAACGTATGTACCTCGGTGCGTAACAGATATTTCACCGTGGAACCGACCAGCCCGGAGTAGGGGTCTTCGGGTCGAGCGGAGACGGCTGAACGGGTTGCGGGCGGCAAAGTCGCCGACCTTGACTGCTGGTCACCGGGCATTTTCCCTAATCCTATCAGACAGTTGCGCCTTGTCCGCAGACACGGAAGGACGGTGCGCCCCGGGTCTACCGACCGGGGTTCCATCTTCACTGAAATCGTTCATATTTAATCGTTTTATGCTCCAGATTTCTTTACTTGCCAGAAATGAAGTTCCTCAATATTATCTTCTGCTCACTGCCCGAAATTTTGGGCAGAGGGTATGTTCGCTCGGGGTAGATGGTTGTGTCTTGTAGTCACAAAATCACGCCGACAGGATGGCTCCAACAAAGTTGGGTTGTGGTTTCCGCCACAGCCGGACCTACGGAGTTTTTTTTGTGGACGTGATTTTCAGCGGCGGTGCTTTCGTTTTCCCTCGGAGGGGGTTGTAGAGGAGCACGAGCTCCACGGAGGATGCGAAAGTTAAATTACAGAGCAGAGGCGAAAGGAGTTCTTTGTGAGAGAGAAGGGTACAGTGAAGTGGTTCAACGGGGCCAAAGGATACGGGTTCATCCAGCGCTCCACTGGGGAGGACGTTTTCGTTCATTTCTCCGCTATCCAGGAGAATGGTTATCGCACTCTGAACGAAGGCGAAACGGTGGAATTCGATCTGCTCAAGGGGCCAAAGGGCTTTCAGGCAGGTAATGTGGTGCGAGTGCAATAAGAACGGTCCTAGGTTCAACCACTGCGAGCCCTCTCAGCTTCCCCTGGGAGGGTTCGTTTTTTGCCCCGCGATGACACTGAACCTGAGGCGTCTGAAGCTGATTTTGCTGAACCTGGCTTTACTGAACCTGGTTTTACTGAACCTCGACCGACACCAGATCGCCGTCCGCTTTTCCGCCGGCTTTATAATTCGCAATCACGCTGCGGTCCGCCCACTCGCAGGAGAACTCGTCCGCTCCCACCAGCAGCAGTGATTTGTAGTCGTCGGCGCGTAATCTCATGGTTCGGGTGGCTGTCCTGATGGTTAAAATCGCCGCTGGACTCTGAGAGCAGTCCACCTTCAGCAACTTCCCTCTGACGAATTGGACTTTGCGCCGGTCAGGCACGGGCTCGGCCGGGACCGTCTCCGTTTTTCCGGAATTAGCATCCTCGTCGTTCTCCGCTGCGGCCGGCGCGGGACTGCTGGGGCCATCCTGCGACGCACCGTCCTGCGGCAACACGCCATACTTCTTCAGGGTCGGAAGGTCAGCCAGACTCTTGCGGGCGGTTTGCGCGATTTCCGGGTTTGAGCTGTCCTGCAGGCGGTTGAGCAGGGTGGTCGCGTCGTCCCACTTTTTTCCAGCGAGATCGATCTGGGCCAGGTTAAGCAGATATTGTTCGCTGCGCGGACTGAGCTGGATGGCGACCTTGATCGACTCGGTCGCGGAATGAACGCCGCCGCCCTGGAGGCGAGCCAGGGCAAGCATATTGTGGGCCTCGGCAAAGTCGGGCTCCTTGTCAACCACGTACACCAGATCCTGAATCATGTTCGAAACGCCCTCGATCGGCTTTCGGTTCACTTGGGAGGCGCGAAATTTCACCAGCGCCAGGTAATAATGTGTCCAGGTATCGCGGCCGTCGAGCTCCCGCGCTCGCGACAGTTCCTCTGCCGCCTGGTCAAATTCCTTTCTCTCCATCCGGATCCAGCCCAGGGCGCGGTGCGCGATCGCGTTGTCCCCCTTGGGGTCGGCGACGATGGTCTGGAGATCCTTTTCTCCCTGATCGCGATGTTCGGGCAGACGCACCGCCATTTCCGCGACCAGCGATTGCGCCTCGGCCCTCACCACGTCCACTACACTCGCTCCGACGTCAAGCGGCCCCACGGGAGCGGGAAACTGGCTTACCTGCCCCCCTGCGGTGGTCGCGCCCGCCTTAGTGTTGGGTTGGGCCTGCGGCGCTGAGGCGAAGGCGTGAAAGTAATCTTTCACCGCCTGCTCCAATTGGGCCGGGCTCATCCCAAAAGCCTGCTGGATGGCCTGTTCAACCGGGACTTTCCTTATCTGCACCAGTCCAAAATAAGTCCCGGCCTCCGATAACTTGTTCTGGTTGAGGAGATAGTGCATCACAATCCACGACTGCGCGTAGAACATGGGCGGGTAGCCGGAAGGACCGGGACGCACCGTGAACAACTCCGGCAGGGCCATCCACGGCCCGTTGAGCAATTCGGCGAACGATTTGGGCGGTCTGTTCCAGGGCAGGGTAGGGTCGCCGCCAATCTGCGCCGGGCCGTCCCCCAGCTTGAGGCTGGAGAAATATTGCCCAAAGCCTTCGCCAAACCAATCCTGCGTAGGGGGATAGTTGAAACTCAGGAACAATCGCGCGAAATCGTGGGAGACGGCCCGCCAGCTGTCCTCGGCGCCAAGATCGAGCACGATGTAGTTACGGTCTTCTCCCGGCAAAAAGAATCCGGGAGCGGAGCTGGGCCGGCCGTGCACCAATGGCACCACGCGTATGTATTCCTCGTCCGACTGCAAGGCGATCACATCCAGAGGCTCTGGCATCTGCACTTTGGTCTTCAGGAAGAGCTGGCCAAAGACGCCGCGCATTTGCTCCAGACGCAAGTCCACCTCGCGACCCTTTTTTTCCCCCGCATCGGTCAGGACGGCAAAATGAGCGGAGCTTACCCGGATCCATTTGGGTTCAGAATCGCGCGCAAAGGTGCCCTGGGATGCCGCCGCGACGAAGAGCAGCACAACCGGAACAAGGTGTCGCGGGCGAAGGGAAATGCTGCACATGTTCGACCAGGCTGAAATGCTACCACGCGACCGCCGCGAACCAGCGGGGCAGATGAGGACATCTGCCTCTACGTGATTCTCCGGTATGCCCACTCCGCGCTCTCGGCCACCACTGGATCTTCGTCCGCTTGCAACTTCTCCAGCAGAGCTGCAAAACGCTGGTCGCCGCTGTTGCCCATGGCAATCACCGCGTTTCGGCGCAAGCCGCCGCGCTTGGCCCGCCGCACTGCCGACCCGCGAAACCTTTGCCGAAATTCTTCCTCGGTCATCTCCGCCAGCCATTGCAGCGCGGGATTGACCAGCCCTTCCCGTGGCTGAAATTCCAGAGCGCGGGTGGGTGGAGCTTTGCGGTTCCAGGGGCAGACATCCTGACAGATGTCGCAGCCAAAGACCTCGTCACCCATGAGCGGGCGCAGGTCGTCGGCGATCGCGCCCCGTTTTTCGATGGTCAGATACGAGATGCAGCGATTCGAATCCAGTTGATAAGGAGCAACCAGGGCATCGGTGGGACAGGCCTCGATGCAGCGCGTACAAGTGCCGCAGCGGTCGGGTGCGGGCAGATCGGGCTCGAGTTCGAGCGAAGTCAGAATGACGCCCAGAAACAGCCACGACCCCAGCTTCTGATTGATGATGCAGGTATTTTTTCCAATCCATCCGATGCCCGCGTATTTGGCGTACACGCGCTCGACCAGTGGTCCGGTGTCCACGTAGCAACGCGTCTGCAGCCCTGACGATAGGCTGACCGCATTACGCAGCTGGTTCTCGACCAGGCGCAGTCGCGCCATGACTGCATCGTGATAGTCCTCCTGCCCCCAGGCGTAGCGTGCGATCCATCCCCGCTGCGGATCGTCTGCCTCGGTGGAGTAGGGCTGCGCGGTGTTGTAGTTGATCGCACAGACGATCACGCTCCGCACCCAGGGCAGGGTAGTGCGGAGCGACGCCCGCTTGAGCGCGCCGCTCTCATCGCGCGCTTCCATGTACTGCATCTCCCCGGCACGGCCGGCGGCGATCCACTCCCGAAAGCGATCGAGTTCGCCGAAGTCGTGGGCGGGCGCAACGCCGGCCAATTCAAAGCCGGCTGCCCGAGCAGCTCGCTTCGCGATGTCGGTGATCTGGGAAATCGAATTCAACTGAGACGCCGTTGCCACATCATCCTAGCCGCGGACGGTTGGCCTCGACCATTTTATTGCGCGGCTGACGGTAAGCGCTCTTGACCGCGAAGATCCCAAAGAAAAGGCGCCAAGGGACGCAAAGAAAACAGGAAGCCTTAGCATGAATGAGAGCGAGACTGATGAAGAGACCAGCGAGCAACGAGCAACAACCAACGACCAACGGCTGACCGAAAACTGACAACTAGATGCCCAGCTTCTTCACTTCTTCGTTGTAATACTTGCGGTAGAGGATGTCCCACTCCTGGCTGCCTTCGAGAATCGTCCGCTTCTGGTTCTCGATCTTCAGGCGCGCGCTCTGGTCAATTTTGGCTTCCTGGTTGAGCAGTTCTTCGAGGATCTTGCGTATTTCCAGGCGGATAGTGTTGCGATCTTCGACGAAATCCACGGCATCGAGTTCAGCCAGCGCGTCCGCAACCACGTGGGCCACCTTGTTGACCTTGTCCCGGCTGATTCTCACAGCACCGCCTTGTATTTGCGGGTGAGCTCGCTCTTTACCTTGCGGAACATTTCCTGATAGTTGGCCCCGGTGCGGCGCATCTCTTCGGAATAGGCTTCAAGAATAACGCGCACCTCGTCATTGATGCGGTCCTCGAGCGACAACTCCTCGAGCATGGCGGCATGCACCTTTTCGGTGACGGCAGGCACGGCCTTGGTTTCTATATGCCCGCCCGCAATCAGCTTTTTGGTGACTTCGCGGGCCAGGTAGCCCACATATTCTTTGGAAAGAAGCATAGCGCGGATCGAAGGTAGTCTTTGAAACAGGTAGTGTAGCACAGGGTTTGGCCGTTGGCCCTCTGGTCGTTGGCCTTTGGCCGTTGGCTTTGATGTTCCTGCCCGCGAGGCCGGCCGATGACGGCCCTTCCTTCTCACATCGCCGCCCATGCGTGGGACCAACGACCCACGACCAATGACCAACGACGAATGTCCGACGACCACTTACCAACGACAAACGAGGGAATTCAGGCATACAATGCAGAAATAAATGTCTCCTGCACCCGACAACCTGGCTGGCCTCAAAGACGACATGATCGCCTTCATCGAAGGCCATGGCATGCGCCGCTTTCACGGCTACGTCGATTATGAAGAAGTGCAGAGCGTGGTCTGGAAGACCGAAGACAATCCCGACAGCTGGAAGGATTTCGTCGAACTGGCCAAGGCGGCGGCCGCGCCCTTCCTCACCATGGATGCCTGGACGCTGCGCAAGGAAGAGCTTGACCAGATGGTCGAGCGCCTGGGCCACGCCGAGTTCACCAACGACGAAGATGTGGACGAGGCCCGCTGGCTGCGCACCTACATCGGCAAGACCGGGTTCGTGCAACTCGGCTTCGCCCACCAGGGCATCATGATGGTTTACGAAGCCTCTACCGACTGGTACGACCACTACCAGCGCCTGCTGGAGTTGTCGGAGGACTTTGGTGGTATTCCCATCGACGAACCCGACCAGGACGACGAAACCTGACCCGCGCAGTAGAATTGGATTTCTTTGCGCCTTTGCGATCTTTGCGGTTGAAAGCCTTTGACCGCAAAGGACGCAAAGAAAGGCGCAAAGAGCGCAAGACTCACAACTGTGAAAGTCCTTCCAGACGCCCAGAATTTGTTATGCCTATGCGTTGGGATTTAAAGACCGCTGACTCTGATGCTGTAGCAGATCTCGCAGCGGAATTAAGTTCACAACCATCCCTTCGCCTGAAAGATCCGCAGATCGCTACGACCCTCGCCCGCCTTCTGGTCATGCGAGGCATAACCGAAGCCGAAACCGCCGAACGTTTCCTGACTCCATCACTCTCACACCTGCATTCTCCATATCTGATGGCCGGCATGAAGACGGCCATCGACCGCATCGAAGCCGCCATCGAGAACAAAGAGGCGCTCCTCATTTACGGCGATTACGACGTCGATGGCACCACGGCAATTGTAATCCTCAAGACCGCCATTGAGCTTTGCGGAGGCGCGGCTGATTTTCACGTGCCGCACCGCATTCGCGACGGCTACGACATGCGCGATGATGTCATCGAGCGCGCTGCCGCGGCCGGCATCAGGCTCATCATCAGTGTCGACATGGGCATTCGCGCCTTTGCTCCCGCCGAGACCGCCCGCCGGCTGGGCGTGGACCTGATCGTCACCGACCATCATCTTCCCGGCCCGCAGGGCGTTCCTGCTGCGCTGGCTGTGGTCAATCCCAATCAGTCTGGCTGCGCCTATCCGTGCAAGGAACTGTGCGGAGCGGGCGTGGCGTTCAAACTAGCCCAGGCCCTGATCGAGCGCCGAATCCCGGAAGGCGAGCGGAACCGGCTGTTGAAGTCGTTTATGAAAGTGGTTGCGATCGCGACTATCGCAGACGCTGTCCCGCTCACCGGAGAAAACCGGGTCTTCGCCAGGCTGGGATTGGAAGGCCTTCGTTCGCCAGTGAACCCCGGCCTCAAGGCCCTGCTCGAAGTTGCGCAACTCACCCACGGCCGGACGCTTACTTCCGGGGAAGTCGCATTCCGCGTCGCTCCGCGCATCAATGCCGCGGGCCGCATGGATGTCGCTCGCGACGTCATCGAACTCTTCAGCGTGAAAGATCCAGCTCGGGCGCGGGAGATCGCCCAGAAGCTCGACCAGCTCAACGGCGACCGCCAGGAGGAAGAGCGCCGCATCCTGCAATCCATCAGCGCAAGTTTCGAAGAGCGGCCGGCGCTGCGCGAGGCTTTCTGTATCGTGATCGACGGTGAAGGGTGGCACCGCGGCGTAATCGGCATCACCGCCACGCGGGTGGTGGAACGCTATGGACGCCCCGCGCTGGTGATTTCGCGCAATGGCGAGGAGGCTCACGGCTCCGGCCGTTCCATCCGCGCATTTCATCTGCTGAATGCGCTCGAGTCGTGTGCCGGCCTGTTCACGCGCTTCGGCGGGCACGCCTATGCTGTTGGTTTCTCACTGCCCGCTTCGAATCTGCCGGAACTGCGGGCGCGTCTCGACGACTACGCACATAGCCGCCTTAGTCTTGCCGACTTCGAACCCTCGCTCAACTTCGACGCCGAATTGTCGCTCGACCGGGTGACGCCCGAATTCTTCAACCTGCTGCAGCGGCTGGAGCCTTTTGGCGTGGGCAATCCTCAGCCTGTCTTCATCGCCCGTGCTGTCCGTCTCATGGCCTCGCCGCGCATCATCAAGGACAAGCATGTGAAGCTGAAGGTGGCAGCGGCGATTGGGCTGTCGTCCCGCGGCTTGGATGGGTTGGATTTGAACCTGCTAACTACTCCGCGCTGCGATCCCGATTCAGCCGCTTTGCGCCGCAGCGACGTGCGCCAGGTCACCGACAACCGGCAAGCGACCGACAGCAAATGGCGCCGCGCCCTCACCTTCGATGCCTTGGGCTGGCGCATGGCGGAACAATGTCAGCAGGCTGGCCTTCTGTCCGGCGATGCTCTCGACGTTGCCTTCACCATCGAGAATAATGATCATCCGGAGTACGGCGGCCTCGAACTCTCCTTGCGAGACTTCACGCGACCGATTAAGACCGCCGAGGACAATCCGGGGGCCGAAGAGAAGAAGGTCGCAGCTGGGTTGTGAGGGTCCCTGGCACTCGGGCCTTCCCGAAAACTGAATCGCAGTTACTGCGCAGCGGCGCCAGAATGCAGCCCTGGGCTTATTCCCGGCCGCACAAAGGGATTGAGGAAGAACGCATTGCTGCCCGGTACGCGACACACCGGGACAAACAGGCACGGCGACACTTCATCGTTGAACTCGGGTCAAAACGCCAGCGGAGTCACTGTGAAGTGTGGTGGCGGCATGCTTTAACGCGAAGTTCGTCTGCCTCAACTTGTATGCTCAGAATCCCTCCACAATGTATGGAAGCCATTTTCGCAGAGCCAGCTAATTTAGAAAGTTTGACATCTTCGGAATAGACAACGTTCGTTTGAAAAACGGAAGCATAGACGTACACATTTTCGATGAAATGGGCTACCTCACTTACTTTGGTACACATGACAAGGAGGTCTTGCGTCGAAACGTGCTTGCCGGAGCTGACATCTTCCAAGCTATCTTCAATGTTACCCCTGACATCGTCCAGGTGTTCTTGTGCGTCGCTCAATAGCAGCTTCTGACGACCGCGAAACGCCTCAGGAGCATTCCAGCTGTCGATATCGAGGTGGGCGGCCACCTCATCGAATTGTTTTAGCACGTCACGGGATTCCTTGAGGTCATCTGATACCTCTGCATTCGTAGGATAGGGAAAAACGCCCTGTGCCCATGTCGGAAGGCTCACCAGTAATGCCACCGCCAAAATCAACTGTCTCAACATTGGTTTTTCCTATGACGCGAACAGTCCTGCCATCGGTGCAGTCTGAGGGTGCCCTTGTTAGAGTAAACCCAGAGGCCGGCAGGTGCGCCCCTCCTCCGCCACCAACTAGGTACTTACTCCCCAATGTCGCGATGCGTAAACTCCCGCTCAAGGCGGGAGGAAGTTCATGCGCAAGCTTCGCCTCAAGATGGTAGTTGCTCTTTTGCTGGCTTCTCTTGCCGTCGCCCAGAATAAGCCTGGGAACACGCCCGCAAAGTTGCCACCCACGGCTCCGCCCACCAGTGATTCTTCGTCGCGACTCCCCGTCAAACGTGTTGTGCTCTACAAAAATGGCATTGGATACTTCGAGCACACAGCGCACGTGCGCGGGAATCAGGACCTCGCCATTGATTTCACTACAGCGCAGCTGAACGATGTGCTCAAGTCCCTGACCGTGGTGGATTTGGGCGAGGGACGCATCTCCGGCGTACGTTACAACTCCACCGCCCCGCTCGATGAACGGCTGAAAGCGCTGCGCCTGCCCTTCGGAGAACAGGTGACTCGCGCCGATTTCCTGACCGCTCTGCGTGGTGCTCGGGTCGAGGTGCGCAGCGGTGCGGCGACAGCCGCCGGCCGTCTCCTGAGCGTCGAAAAAGAACGGAAAGCCAACGGCAAAGGCGACTTCTACGACGTGACCGAATTCTCCATCGTCTCTGACACCGGCGAGATGAAGAATTTCGATCTCGGCCCCGGCACTTCAGTGCGCCTGGCGGAACGCGATCTGGGCGATGAAATTGGCCGCTATCTGAACCTGGTCGGTTCCTCCCGTGCCCGCGACCTCCGCCGCATGACCATCTCGGCCACGGGCACCGGTGACCGCGATATTTTTGTCAGCTACATCAGCGAAGTACCCATCTGGAAGAGTACCTACCGCATCATTTTGCCGGACAAGCCCAACGAAAAGCCCCTGCTGCAGGGCTGGGCCATCGTGGACAACACGGTTGGCGAAGACTGGAAGGATGTTCAGCTTTCGCTGGTCGCGGCCGCGCCGCAATCTTTCATCCAGGACATTTCACAGCCCTATTACGCGCGCCGCCCGGTCGTGGCTCTGCCCGAGTCCATGATGCTCTCGCCGCAGACCCACGAGGCCACGATGAGCGTTCCCGGTGTGCCGCCTCCGCCTGCGTTCGCCGGGGGAACTGGCGGTCTGCAGGGCACGGTCAAGGACCCCTCCGGCGCATTCGTTGCCGGAGCCAGGGTCACAATTCGAAACGAGGAGAGTGGGTCTTCCCAGACTGCGGTTACCGACTCGAGTGGCACCTATCATCTGTACAACGTTCCCGCCGGCAATTCTGCGCTCTTTGTTGACGCTCCGGGTTTCCAGAAATATGTACTCTCCAATTTTTACCTCGGCGTGGGCCGGACTAATGAGATTCACGCCACCCTTCAGTTGGGGGCGGCGGCTGAAACGGTCGAAGTCAGGGCGGAGCCGGCTACCATTCAGACATCAACGGCCATGATCTCGAGCGCAATGCGCAAGCAGGGAGCCGAGGCCGAGGGCAAAGACGTAGGCGAAATGTTTGCATACGATATCAAGCAGAAGATCACTATCGGCAAGAACCAGTCTGCCCTGGTGCCAATTCTGCAATCCCACATCGATGTCGAGAAAGTGAGCCTCTGGAGCGCCAGCGATAACGAGAACGACAGCGACGACGATGATGACGGAAAACCTTCGCGGGCCCTGCGCGCACTGTGGGTTACCAATTCGAGTGGTCTCACTTTGGATTCGGGCACCTTCAACATCCTCGAAGGAGACACCTTCGCCGGTGAGGGGTTGATCGATACGGTCCATCCTGGAGAGCGTCGCCTGCTCTCCTACGCGACTGACACCGCCATTCGCGTTGCCACCGACCAAGAGTCCAGCGAAAGGCCCATCAGCCATGTTCGAATCGCAAAGGGCGTCATGATCGTAACCCGGGAAGAGCGCGGGAGTGTCAAGTACAAGATCCGCAACGCCGATACATCGCCGCGCCAGGTTGTGATCGAGCATCCTGTGCGCGAGGGCTGGAAGTTGGCCGAGGGGCCAAAGGCGGAAGAGACCTCGGCCTCGTTCTACCGCTTTCGCGTCAGCGTCGAGCCAGGGAAGACGGCGGAGCTGCCGGTCGAGGAATATCACCCTCTTGAGACGAGTTACCAGCTCAGCAATCTGAACAACGACCAGGTCGTCCTGCTCACCCAGCAAGGCCGGATGACGCCGGCGCTGCAGGACGTTTTCCGGCGGGTTCTCGATCAGCAAAACCAGGTCGGCGCCCTCGCGGCGCAGCTGCAATCGCATCAGCAGGAAGTCGAGGCCATCACTAAAGATCAGGCCCGTCTCCGCGAAAACATGAAGGCGTTGAAAGGCAGCGCGGAGGAAAAGGCCCTGTTGCAGCGTTACACCCACCAACTCGACTCTCAGGAAGACCGTCTGAACACTCTGACCAAAGAAATCTCAGACCTACAGGAGAAGCATAGGCAGGCCCAGCAGCAGCTGGACCGGATGGTGCAGGAGATCACGTTCGACGAGCATTTTTGAGGCATCCTTCACCACATGTGGTAGTAGCCCTTGCGCTGGTCCACTTCCACTCTGGTCTTGAACAATCCTTCCAGACGTCCGGCCTGAAGCATCTGATCTTTTGGCCCGTCGGCGATGATCCGCCCATTGGCCATCAGTAGCACGCGCTCGATTTCCGGAATCAGGTCGGAGAGATCGTGGGTGACCAGAATGATTCCGATGCCGGCATTCGCCAGCGAACTCATGCTCTGACGCAGACTGTGGCGGGCGAAGACATCGAGAGAGTTGCTGGGCTCGTCGAACAACAAAGCCCGCGGCTTGTGGACCAGAGCCCGGGCTATGAGCACACGCCGCGCCTCGCCGGAAGACATTTCGCACACCGGACGGCCGGCCAGATGCGAAATCTCGAGCTGCGCCAGGGCGGCGTCGGCGAGGTCGCGGTGCCGGGGATCTACCACGTGGTGAGGGAAGATGCGAGCGCTGCTGAAGAAGCCGGAGAGAACCACGTCGCGTCCGGAAGCTTCGCCGGAGCTTTTCGAGAGAAGATCGTTCGACACGATCCCCAGCAGGGAACGCAGTTCGAAAATATCCCACCGGTCCTGCCCCAGGATGGTCATCGACGAACCTTCCCGCGCCACGGGATAACAGTCCCGAGTGATCGTCTTGATCAACGTGGACTTGCCGCAGCCGTTCGGCCCCAGGATGGCGACATGTTCGTCGCCGCTGATCACCAGGCTGAGATCCTCCAGCACAATTTTCTGTCCGCGCATCACCGAAATATTCTGCAAATCCAGTAGGGCAGGTTCTTGCGGATTCATGGCGTCATTGAGTTTAGACGATGACGGATGTAC
>JBARIF010000346.1:0-5334 GCA_049799615.1 Terriglobales bacterium | reverse complement strand
ACGTTCTCTTGTGCGGCCCGCCCTCCGCCGCGGAGGCGAAGGGCGGGACAGCGCGGCTGGCGCCGCGTCAATCAGTCGAAACTCTTACCGCCTCCAGTAGGGACGGCGTACTACAAACTCGCGGTGCACAGGTCGCGGCGCGATATAGGGCCGTGCGTAAAAGCCTGGACGGTAGCCCCAACCCGGTCGAACATAGGTCGGTCCATAGAAAAGCGGAGCTGGCCGGTAAGCCACAAAGGGCACGGGCGCCACGTACCGGTAGGGACGAACGTACACCGGCCGCGGATAGGCTGGTCCGATCGTAATCACCACCCCGGCACGTGCCTGCGGAGGGTTGACAAAAATCAGCATCGCGGCCAGTCCGAACAGCGAGAGTGCGGTTTTCTTTAGCATTGAGCGCCTCCAATCCTCACCCTGATTAAACCCTGCCGGGAAGAAAAGTTGTTTTCTGAAGCCAACCTTAAGGCAGCGCTATGAAGAGGTTACAGAGGGAAGTCCGAAGAAAATCAGACCCGTCATCTATAATTCTCCCGCCATGAAACTTCTGACGCCGGTGTTCTTTCTGCTGTTGAGCCTGCTGCCCGCGCCCCTGCTGGCGCAAGATCGTTCTTATGGCCGCTCCATGGTGATCAACCAGGGCGGCATCGTGGCCACCAGCCACACTCTGGCTTCCCAGGCCGGAGCGCAGATCCTGGCGCGCGGCGGCTCTGCGATCGACGCCGCGATCGCGGCCAATGCCGTGCTCGGCGTCACCGAACCCATGATGAACGGAGTGGGCGGCGATCTCTTCCTGATCTATTGGGACGCCAAAGCGGGCAAGCTCTACGGCCTGAATTCCAGTGGCTGGGCGCCACGAGGGTTGTCCATTGAATACCTGAAGCAGAAAGGCATTTTCCAGATGCCGCAGGCTGGAATCGATAGCGTGACTGTGCCCGGCGCCGTCGAAGGCTGGGCCAAAGCTCACGCCCGCTTTGGAAAACTACCCTGGAAAGATCTTTTCACCCCGGCAATTTATTACGCCGAGCATGGTTACCCGGTGCCCGAACTGATTCACGGTTTCTGGGAAGGGGAAGAGCAGGTCCTGAAGCAAACGCCCGAAGCAGAGCGCATTTATCTTCCCGGCGGAAAGGTCCCGGAAGTAGGCGAGGTGTTTTCCAATCCTGACCTGGGCAAAACCCTGCGCCTGATTGCGGAAGGCGGGCGGGATGTCTTCTATCGCGGCGAAATTGCGCAATCGATTGTGGCGACCTCAACGGAATTGGGCGGAACCATGAAGCCCGATGATCTGTCTGATTTTTCCGCCGAGTGGGTAGAGCCGATTTCGATCAACTATCACGGATGGAAAGTGTACGAACTGCCTCCCAACGGACAAGGCATGGCCGCGCTCGAAATGCTCAATATCATGAGCACGCTGCCTCCGGACAAAGGCGGGCCTCTGGCGCCCATGGAACTGCACAACCGCATTGAGGCGATGAAGCTGGCTTACAGCGACCTGTATCGCTACAACGCCGACCCGCGATTCGCGAAAGTTCCGGTCAAGGGACTGCTGGCCACCGACTATGCCAAACAGCGGGCGTCGCTGATTGATCCGGCAAAAGCGAATTGCACTCCGGCCAGCGGCTCTCCCGCGCGGAGCGACACCACCTATCTGGCCGCCGTGGACAAAGACGGCAATATTGCTTCCCTCATACAGAGCAATTACGATGCCTTCGGTTCCGGAGTCGCGGTGAAAGGCCGGGGCTTTATTTTGCAGGACCGCGGCGGGTTGTTCGTGCTCGATCCCAGCCATCCCAACGCTCTGGCGCCGCGCAAGCGGCCCTTTCACACCATCATCCCCGCCTTTATGGAGCAGGGCGACACGCACATAGGATTCGGCATCATGGGAGGAGCCAATCAACCCCTGGCGCACGCGCAGTTTGTTTCCAACTTTGTCGACTACGGGATGAACATCCAGGCCGCGCTTTCCGAGCCCCGCTTTACCGTCCGGCCCACGGAGCAGGGAATTGGATGCGACATCCTGATTGAATCACGGGTTCCGGCGGAGACGCTCACCGAACTGGAGCAAAAGGGCCACAAGTTCAAAGTGAGGAAAGAGTATTCGACCGCAATGGGCCGCGGGCAGGCCGTGCTGCACAATTCGAAAAGCAACGTGAACTTCGCCGCCTCCGACCCGCGCGCCGACGGCTCGGCGGAGCCCGAGCCAGTCCCGGAACACTAGTACTATAGGATCGTCATCCTGAGCTTGCGAAGGATCCGGTGTGGGCGCATAGAATTCTGGCTTCGGCAGAATCTGCCGAGAGAAGGCAAACAGTAGGTCTCTCGACTTGTCCTCGCCGCGCAAGCGCAGCTCGGAGCGGCGCTCGGGATGACAAACGGCACGCTTTAGGGATATCAAAACTTATGACCAATAATAAGAACGGAAAGCCTCTCCGCTCCACCCACTGGTTCGGCCTTCAGGATAGAGATGGATTCATCCATCGTTCGTGGATGAAGAACCAGGGATTTCCTTCCAACCTGTTTGACGGGCGGCCGGTAATCGGAATCTGTAACACGTGGTCCGAGCTGACGCCGTGCAATGCTCACTTCCGGATGATTGCCGACCGGGTCAAGCGCGGCGTGTACGAGGCCGGCGGATTTCCCCTTGAGTTTCCCGTAATGTCGCTGGGGGAGACCAATATCCGGCCCACGGCCATGCTCTTCCGCAACCTGGTGAGCATGGACGTGGAGGAATCGATCCGGGGCAATCCCATCGATGGAGTCGTGCTGCTGTGCGGCTGCGACAAGACCACCCCTTCTCTGATGATGGGCGCAGCAAGTTGCGATTTGCCGGCACTGGTGGTTTCGGGCGGTGCCATGCTCAATGGACACTTCCGCGGCGAGACGATCGGGTCAGGCACCAGTGTGTGGTCGATGAGTGAGGACGTGCGCGCGGGAAAGATGAGCTGCGCCGACTTCATGGACGCTGAATCCTGCATGTCACGCTCGGCCGGCCACTGCATGACTATGGGCACAGCCTCGACCATGGCGTGCATGGTGGAAGCCCTGGGCATGGGCATGCCCCAGAATGCCACGATTCCCGCCGTCGATTCGCGGCGCTACGTGCTGGCCCAGGAAGCGGGCCGGCGCATTGTCGAGATGGTTCGCGACGACGTGAAGATGTCGCAGATTCTGACCCGGAAAGCTTTTGAGAACGCGATCCGGGTGAATGCGGCCATTGGCGGCTCGACGAATGCAGTCCTGCATCTGTTGGCGCTGGCGGGGCGGGTGGGGGTCAAGCTGGAGCTCGAAGACTTCGATCGTCTGGGGCACGCCCTGCCTTTGCTGGTGGACCTGATGCCTTCCGGCAAATTCCTGATGGAAGACTTCTACTACGCCGGCGGAGTGCCGGCCGTGGTGCGCGCTCTGGGTGAGTTGATCAACCGGGATGCGCTGACCGTCAACGGCAAGACCATGGGCGAGAACACCGCCGATGCTCCCTGCTGGAATGCGGAGGTAATTCATGGCCGGGACAATCCCATCAGGGAGCGGGCCGGCATTGCCGTACTGCGCGGTAATCTGGCCCCGGGGGGCGCGCTGGTCAAGCCGTCCGCTGCCAGCCCTCACTTGCTCAAGCATCGCGGGCGGGCCGTCGTCTTTGCCGACATCGAAGATTTCAAAAGGCGGGTGGACGATCCCGCGCTCGACGTCGATGAAAATTCGGTCATGGTCCTGCAGGGCGCAGGGCCCAAGGGATACCCCGGGATGCCGGAAGTGGGGAACATGCCCTTGCCGAAAAAGTTGCTGCAGCGCGGGATTACCGATGTGGTGAGGGTTTCCGATGCGCGCATGAGCGGCACGGCATACGGGACCGTGGTGCTGCACGTGACGCCGGAGTCGGCGGCAGGGGGAGCCTTGGCCCTGGTGCGGAGCGGCGACGACATCGAGCTGGATGTGGAAGGGCGCAAGCTCGAACTTTGCGTGACGGAGGAAGAACTGGGACGCAGACGCGCTACCTGGACGCCTCCGCCGCCGCTGGCAAACGGCGGGTATCAGAAGCTGTACATCGATCATGTTCTGCAGGCAGACCGCGGCGCCGACCTTGATTTTCTTGTAGGCTCCCGCGGTGCCGGTATTCCCAGGGAGAGTCACTGACGGGAAGACGCTTCTGGCGGCTAGCTTCTAGCTCTTCAGCTTTGAGCTAGAAGCCAGGAGCTAGAAGCCAGAAGCTCACATGAAAGAGTTCGAAGGCAAAGTCGCCATCGTGACCGGAACCACCGGCATTGGGCGCGCAATTGCCAGGCGCTTTGCTGCGGACGGTGCCAGCGTTCTGGCCTGCGGAATCGACCTCGCAGCGAACAGCGAACTAGCCCGGGATGCCTCGACGAATGGGCTGAGCATATGCGTGCAGGAATGTGACGTCACTCAGGCCGAGGCCGTGCAGGCCGTGGTCGCCCGGGCTGCCAATGAATTTGGCGGTCTGGACATCATTGTGAACGCCGCCGCCTTTCATCCCTTTGGAACCGTGCTCGAAACCGATCTCGAAAGCTGGAACCGATGCATGATGGTGAACGTCGCCGCCATCTATCTCCTTGGACATTTCGGGATTCCACAAATGAAAAAGCGGGGCGGCGGAGCGATCATCAACCTCGCGTCGGTGCAGGGACATGCCTGCCAGCGCGGGGTCGCGGCCTATGCCGCGTCCAAGGGCGCGGTCCATAGTCTTACCCGCGCTATGGCGCTGGATCACGCCTCCGACAATATCCGGGTGAATTCGATCAGCCCGGGATCCATAAACACGCCCATGCTCGAACGCTCGGCGGCAAACTTTGCTCCCGGAGTCCCGCTGGCAGAGGTGTTCCAGCGCTGGGGCCAGGCTCATCCCATCGGGCGTATTGGGACGCCGGAAGAAGTGGCGGAGCTGGCGGCGTTTCTGGTTTCGGACAAAGCGGCATTCTGCACCGGTGGCGACTACCTGGTGGATGGCGGCCTTCTGGCCGGCCTTGGAGTGCAGTGATCTCAGGAGCGGTGAACGCGCCACCAGTTTGTATCGCGCCGACCGGCGACCGTTGCGGCGAAGGCGCAGTCTGGCATGCAGCGCATTCCGCGGTTTACTGGACCGACATCAACCGCTTTCTCATCCATCGGCTCACCTTGGCCGACCAGTGTGTCCGCACCTGGTTCTTCGATGAGCCTGTAACCGCGCTGACCCTGACCGATCGCGATGATGTGCTGGCAGTCGCGCTCGGCTCCGGCGTAATCCTCTGGGAGCCCGCCGCCGACGTTCGCCACCGGCCCATCTTTCGTCTTCCGGGATGGCCCTCCGTCCGGCTGAATGACGGCCGCGCCGATCCGCGG
>JBARIF010000345.1:0-43033 GCA_049799615.1 Terriglobales bacterium | reverse complement strand
GGCGTCGAACCGGCTGCAGCTCCTTCAGAGCGCGACTGCTCGGGGCTCGTCTGTTGCGGCCCGGGAAGCGCCGCCGCGCTGCTGGAGGCCATCACGGCCAGCACCAGCGAGCCAGCCACAAGGCGCGCGGCCATTCCGCGGAAGCGCTCCCGCGGGCGAGTTGCCCGCGACCACACAGGCCCGTCAACACATTTCATAAGTTTCTCCATGGACGTTCCGCGCTGGTGCAAGCCGTATTTTTCATACTTCGCCTTTGGACAATATTCGGAGGACGGTCCGTGGCCGCGGGGCCAGGTGAGGAATAGGCTCGAACTCAATGGTTTCCGTGACCGGAGCAGTAACCGCGGCCCTTTTGCCGCCGTATCCAAACCAATGACGGCGGGCAGCGGCGGGGCCGATCAGCTTCGCGTCCCGGATGGTGACCGCGACATTGCGCGACAGATTCACCAACCGGCCTCCTTCAACCACGGCGTGGGCCACGTCCAGTCCTTTGCCCACGTGGGTGTAGGGCAGCACCGAAGAGTCTTCGATGGCGGTACCGTAATCCACCAGGCAACGGCGTTCAAGATTACTGAAGCGGGTGATCAGAGCCGCCGCCCGCACCCGGGTGCCCCGTCCAATATAGGCAGGCGCAACAATGCGCGCGGAGCGATGAACCCGGGCGCCGTCATCGATCCAGACTCCTGGCTTCGCTTCCCGTCCGCGGGGCCGGATGGCACAGCGTCCCTGGAAAGCGTCCACTACCAGGCGCCGGAGATCGCGGGCACTCTCCAGGCGGTTCACGTAGCCCGTGGTGAGATAGTCGGAGGGCGGGTTGGCATCCGAGGGCAAGTCCAGATTCAGTCTGCTGCGTCTTGCGGGAGCGGAGTCCAGCACCCAAAAATCCAGGGGCCCGGTGGCGTCGCATACCCGCGTCACAGTCGCGCCCGCCTCGCCGTGAAAGCGGAGCAGGTCCGCGTAATCCACCTCCGCGTAGGCGCCCAGCCTGATCAGCAGAACTCTCTGGAAGCCATTCTGGGCCTGCTTCATGAGCACGTCGGGAACGAAACGCCGCCCAGCCGTAAGGGAGAAGCCCACTTCATGCACCACCGACACCGCATGGATGCCGGCGCCGTGCAGACGGGCGATGGTGTGTTCGACAATGGATTGTCCCAGTATTTCCAGGGCTGCAACGGGTGTTGTGGGCGGCTCCGTGCCGTCCCCAGAAAGGGATTCGTCGCCCCCTGGGCTCAATAGTGACCGGTTGCCGACTACCAGAATTGCGCTTGCGGACACGGTTCCCCTCGTAACGGCTTTGGATGACGCGGAGGGCGAATATGTTGGCTGCCGATTCGCCCGCCAGGAGCGCGGCCGGGGCCGGTAACCAACCCGGAACGGTACTCGCACATCAAAGATTGGCGATTTTCCAACGGATCCATGCCCTCTGACAACTCTCGAACTGCCCAATACGTGGATATCCTCTCCCGTCTGGTCTTCCCCGGGCAGTTGGAGGATTCCCCGCCGTACTATGAGAATCCGGGCAATATCTATCCCCTGTTGCAACGGGTCTGTGACCTGAGCGCGGTGGAACTGGCGGACTTTCTGTGTCTTGCCGACGCTCATCATGTGACGGTGCGCGCTCTGGAAGCGCTGCGGAAGTCGGCCTGCGCGTTTCCCGGCCATGATCGAATTCGGTCCTGGTGTGAAGGTACCCTGGCCCACGAGGATGCCCGCATTGCTCATGCCGTGGAGAATCTTGTCCCCATCTGTGCCGCCCTGGAGGCGGCGGGGGCGCAGGTGGCAGTGATAAAGTCCCTCGATCACTGGCCGGACCTGGGCTCCGATCTTGATCTTTATACTGACGGCGACGAAAGCACCGTGCTCAGGGTCATGGCGGAACAGTTTGATGCGCTGCAGGAATCGCGCAGCTGGGGAGATCGCCTGGCCAACAAGTGGAATTTCAAGCTGCCCGATTTGCCTGAACTGGTTGAAATCCACGTACGCTATCTGGGTCAGACCGGGGAGCAGAAAGCACTGGCTCGTCGCGTGCTCGAACGCAGCGTGGCCCGGACCGTTGGCGGCCATAGCTTCCGCGTGCCCGCGCCCGAAGAGCGGGTTCTCATCTCGACCTTGCAGCGGATGTATCGCCACCTCTATTTCCGGCTGTGCGATATGGCGGATTTTGCGATTCTGCTCAACGACCACGCGATCGACTTCTCCGAGCTGCGCCGGGCAGCCGAACTGGGCGGCATCTGGCCGGGGGTGGCCACGTTTCTGCAACTGATTGCCGAATACGTGAATTCCTACGGTGGCCAGCTTGAGATACCGCGGGAGGTGCTGGCCGCGGTGCCTTCCCATCGTCTGCGGGTGCATCTGGGCGGGAAGTTCCTGCGCGTTTCCAAGGGACCGGCGGCGGGTCTCTATGGTTCCCAATTACTGAACGCCGGCCGGCACGCCGATTTCAGGGCCCTGTACCGGCTGCCTCTGTTACCGCCGCTGGCTATTTCAGCATTTGTCGCCTATCGCCTGACGGGAAATGACAAAGGGGTGTGGTAATCAACGCTGGCGGTTTCAGTCAAAACCCTGCAACAGCCGTTCCAGCTCTTCCCGCGGATCGTGGACCAGATACCTGACCAGATTGGTGCCATAGCGGGCCAGAGTCGTAACGTTGGTTTCGTACCAGCAGCACTCGCTCATGCGGGGGGACAGGCCGCAGAAGAAACGAAACCTGGTCAGGGCCTCCGGCGACGCCAGCAGCGCCGCTACCATCCGGTGGTTGCCATCCAAAAGAGTGAAGGCGCCGCGCTGGTCGAGCCCGATCAGAAGTATGGCGCCCGCCTGCCAGCCCTGTTCTAATCGACTCCGGAGCTGCTGAAGTTTCAGGAGAAAAGCTTCGTCAGCAAAGCCAGTGCACTCGCCGGAGGCAATGCGCCGCGTCACTTCGGTAAGGCCAAAATTGCCCCGCGCCAGCCGGCGCCACTGGGCCCGGGGAAAGACCCGAATCCGCTCCAGATCTGCCCTTTCGATTTCCACCTCAAACCACTGTGTCCCGGGCGGAAGCTCTCTCCACAAGGCGCCGTGGCGCACGAACAGCAGCGCCCGTCGCACCGCATTTTCCACCACATCGTTGAGATTGGGCGTGGTCACGATTCCGCCCAGACTTTGCTGGTACCTGCTGAATTCCGGTTTGTGGAAGTCGGTCTTCAAAAACTCCGCCATCACTTCGTGCTCCGAAACCCGTCGAATGGTTCTCACTTCGCCGGAGTCGAAATTGCCGGGCAAAGCTTCCGAGCCGGCAAGCAGGTTGAAAACGAAGGGAACGGCCACCACCACCAGCAGCAGGATCATCATGGCCAGTTGCACCCGGATGACCTGTTCGAGCGATGAATGATAGCGGTAGATGCTGGCGATGATTACGGCGCTGAAAGCCAGTTGCACCCACGCCGTGTTGGCGATTTTGTGCGACATCTCGTAGGCAATGAACACAACGCTCAGAGAATAGACGCTGGTGGTGGCGGCGTAGAGCATCAGTAAGTAGGCGACATCGCCGGCCATTCCGAAGCGGGCCCCAAACAAGGTGGTCCAGATCCACGCCGGAGCGAGCCAAAGCCCCAGGGTGATCGAAGACCCAATGGCGAGGACCAGCAGCAGCGAGGGCCCGAGCACGCCGTGGTCCCGCTTCGGGCTGCGAGTCCCGGCCGCGATCGGAAACATGCCACTCACCGCCGACCAGGACAGGAAATAGATCACCCGTCCGACCAGGGCCACTGCGGCGTACAGGCCGGCCTCTGCGGGAGCGAAGAAATGTTTTACCAGCACGATGTCGAAATTGTTGATGATTACGGCGCCCACAAAAAAGGCGATGGCCTGCAATCCTTCCCGGAAAGCCACCGAGATGGGCTCGGGATGGTATTCGACGCGGATCCACGGGGTGGGAATGGCCAGGAGATACGCCATCATCACCGCGGCCACGTTAGCGGCGATCACGCCCGTGACGCCGTAGCCCAGAGCAATGGCAAGCAGAGATCCGCCCAGCCGCACAATTCCCTCGGCCACGACGTTGAGCGCCAGATGGCGGAAGCTGCAGGCGCCCTGCAAATATCCCCGCCGGCTGCCGAGCGGAACGTAGAAAGCTGCGCCGATGGCCATCAAGGTCACGGGAACGGTGCCGGGCAGATTAAGGTAGCCGGCAATCAGGTGCCGGAGCGCCAGCAGAAACAATCCAACGATGATGCCTCCGACCCAGGCGCGCCAGTGAAGCCCGCGATAGGCGGTTCGCTTGGCCGGCAACGACTCCTGCTGGGCCACGAGCTTGGCCGAGACGATCTGAAAGGAAAGCGTTACCGCCGAGATCAGAACCAAGAGGGTGCAGACCGCGCTGACATGACCGAAGCCGCTCGGCCCCAGAGACCGCGCCACGGTTATGTTGTAAAGAAAGTTGATCGCGGTCACCGAGCCGGAGCCGGCAAGCAGCATGAAGCTTCCGGAGAGTACCTTGGCTCGGAGGGTCTTGGATTCGCTATTCGGACTGGAGTTCAAACGATCGATCACTTGGGCTCCGACGACCTAAGCTGGGGGAGACTACACTGAAGCCGTTTCCTTCGTTGTCTTTCGCCTGCTAGGACCCAGTTCGGCGAAACCCTTTCCCTGCGCGGACCTTCAGATGCCGAAAGCCGGAGTGAGGCTGCCCACTTGGGCGGGCAAATTCCGGTTCCGCAGCACACAACCTAGATGCAACCAACCCCTTCTAAGGATGGGTAAATCCATCTGATGGCACAGCACCCCCTTAGGCTCTGGTACGCGCTCCTGCTGCTCCTGTTCCAGGGCTGCACCCAGCCTGGGCTGCACCGGGATCTGATCCAGAACGTATCATCGATGGAAGCGGAACGAAAGGTTCTGGCGGTTTACGAACCCTGGTTTGGGCATCCCAGCCACATCTCCGTAGGCTATTCCTCTCAAGACCCGGTGGTCATACGCAGGCAGATGGACCAGGCCAAGTCCATGGGAATCTCGGGCTTTGTGGTGGACTGGTACGGAGACCGTGAGCCCTTTTTGGACCGCAGCTACGCCCTGATCCAGTCGATTGCCCCCGAAAAACAATTCAAGGTGGCCATGATGTACGACGAGACCCAAACCAAAAACGGTCAGGCCACGGACGACACGCTCGCCGCTTTTGACCAATTCCACCGGACGTATCTGGCCCCCGGCGCGCCCGGGCGCGGCGCGTATCTTACCTTCAACGGACGGCCCATGATCTTCATCTTCCCCAAGAGCGCGCAAACCGACTGGAACCGGGTGCGGGCAGAGACCGATCAATGGGACCCTGCGCCTCTGCTCATCTACGAGTACCGTTCCACCCCGTATGCCAGCGTGTTCGACGGTTTCTACGCCTGGGTGAATCCGGGAATGAAAGGGTTCGCGCCCGATGGCAGCAACTGGGGAGAAGATTATCTGCGCCGGTTTTATCAAACGATGAAGTCGAAGTACCCGGACAAGATCGCAATCGGAGCGGCCTGGGCGGGCTTCGATGACAGCAAGGCATCCTGGAGCCTCAATCGCCATATCTCCCAGCGCTGTGGCCAGACTTTCGCCGATACTCTCAAGATCTCACGGGAATATTCTCCGCTGCCGTTCCTGCTAATTGCCACCTGGAATGACTATGAAGAGGGCACCGCGATTGAACGCGGGCTGCGGAAGTGCGCTCCCGGCAATAACTAGCCTCAGCTCGCGGTCAGTCCAAACCAGTCCTCGGCCCCGGGCGACCTGCTGAAGGACTTCAGTCCTGAAGCATCTGGCGCGCACCGAAGGGAACCCAAAAAATGCGCCACGACTGGTTAACCGCCGGTTCAATAGCTCAGACTGCGGGAGATATTCTTTCCAGATCGCCGCTTTGTCCGTTCGACTTCACCGCCATGGGCCGTGCCGGTTGGGCCCGGTAGGCTGCTCCCTCAGCGCCGTACACCTTGGCAATGATCGAGAGCGGACGGCGCCTCACCTCGTCATAAACCCGGCCGATATACTCTCCCATGATGCCCGCGGATAAAAGCACCAGGCTGCCCACAAAAAAGACCGCGGCGGTCATGCCATAGACCACGGGATTGAGCGAGCCCGCGGAGACTACGGCCGCGATCACCAGGACGAGAGATACGAACAGGGCCATCGCCGCCAGCACGAAACTGAAGCGCAGGGGCTTGTAGCTGAAGCTGGTGATCGCATCCGTCGCGTACTTGATGCGACTCACGAAGGAAAGCTTGCCTTCCCCGCCGACCCGGTCGTTGCGGTCGTAATATACGATCTCGCTGCGATATCCCACCCAGGCACGCAAACCCGGCAGATAGCGGTTGCCTTCGCGCAAAGCATTGATCGCGTCCACGGCCTGCCGATCCAACAAACCGAAAATGCCCGCGTTCAGGGGAATAGGAAAGTCCGCCAGCGCACCGAGCACGCGATAGAACAAGGGGAACAGCAGGGCCAGGGCTTTGCGGCGCTCCTGCCGGCTGCGTCGCACCGCGGTCACCACTTTCGCTCCGCGCCGCCATGCCTCCACCAGTTCAGGGACAACTTCGGGAGGGTCCTGCAGGTCGCCATCCATCAATACCACCGCATCTCCGCCGGCGGTCTGTAGACCGGCAGAGATCGCTCCCATGTGCCCCCAGTTGCGCGAAAGGTCCACCACTACCACGTGCGTGTCGTTGAGTTGCAGGCTGCGCAACAATTGCAGGGACAAGTCGGTCGAGCCGTCGTTCACATACACCACCTCCCAGGTGTCGCGCAGCTTGCTCATCGCACGCACCACGGCATCGTGAAGCAGAGGAATGATTTCCTCTTCGTTGTAAACCGGCACCACGACCGAGATCATGGACAGCTCCTTTTGGTTGGTTTTCCCCTGCTCCGGAACCATGCTCACTCTGTTCCTGCCAGCATCATTCAGGCTGTGCCTGGAAGACGCGTACTTTCCAACGCACCTCGGTCGGAGTCAGAACGGCGACGTAGCGCGCGCGAACATGCTGCGGGGCCAGTTCCTGACCGTGATCTACGATTTGCATGTCGTATTCCACCGTATCCAACAATTGAACTGACAACCCCTCGGGCGAGTAGAAGACGATTCTGAGCTGATGCGAAAGGTCGCGAAATCTTGTGTTCATGCCCAGCGCTTGCTGCTCGCGAACTGTCTCCGCCAGCTTCTCCTTCGCCAGCCCCAGGTATGATGTTTCCAGCAGATCGGCGCGGTTTTCCTGAAGGGCTGCGCTCATACTCTTCCACGCCTGCAAGTAATCACGCACCACTGCCGTCCTGGTCTGATCTTCGAGCGACCGCGGACCCACAGCGTCGGCGTCCACGCGGACCGTGGGCGTGGCAAAACCGGAGAGCAGCAGGCCAGCTACGATCGCACAAGCCAGCGGGAACAGCGTTCCGGGCCAGCGCACGAACAGAAGGGAGGCCGTTTTCATCGCCGCTCTCCCACCCGGATTTCGTTTCCCAACACGACGCCAGTCGCCACAGAGATGACGGCCCCGTCGAGAGCCGGCATTTCGGTGCGGGCCACATCGCGTTTCAAAGGCACATCCACGGTGGCAGCGCTGCGGCCGTCGTAAGTCTGGGTGAAGGTGACGATGGTCCCATCCGACACCGGATTGCCGCTGCAATCGCGCACCGGCGCGGTTTCCAGGATCATGCGCTGTCCCGAGCGCTGGCCGCTCATTCTCAGATTGCAGGGATCACCCGGGACCTGCTGGACTACGCGTTTCTCCGCGACGCTCCCCACACTGACCTGGAACTGCGCTGCTCCGGCCTTGGGCGCGGAATTCATCTTCGCCCAAGCCACTCCATTGTGAGTCGTCACGCTCCGGGTCTGGGTACCGCCCGCACTATCCGAGAGTTGAAACGACACCGGCATGGGCTTGAGGACCAGGTTCCGGAAAACATCAAATATGTAGGCCACGCCGCTGATTCCGTCTGGCCGGCTGACCGGAAGGCGCGAGGGTTTCGCCAGAAAATTCACCGATGCGGGTTGAGCGGCGGCCACCACATCGAACTCCGCTGTGTCTGTAGCCCCCGGGCTTACCAGCAGAGCCAGGTAGTGTCCCGCGTTGTGCAGATCTCCCGGCTCTATGACGACGGTCTCTTCCGGTTCCACATTGCGCCGCAATACCTGCGCTGGACTCATCAGGTACAAGACGGCCTTGCCGGCGGCGTGGGTTGGAATCGACAGGGCACTTCCCGCTTCGACCACTTTGGGGATTCGCAAACCTTCAGCATCGGCCGCGGCGAGTTGGATCCCGCTTGCCATGATCATGCCCACCAGCGCGAGGGTGATTCTGTGCTTCATTGGAACCGGCCCACGCTGAAGGTGCTGGTCACCACCCGATAGTTGTTGATCTTGTCGGCCAGGTCTGCGGGATAGGGCAAGGAAAAGGCGACCGGTGTCTGCGGCAGCAGGGCCCGGTTGGCATATCCGTCGGAGACCCAGATGATCTGGCCGCGGCTATCGTAAAACGTGCCCAGGATGTGCGCGATATTGACCACCTGGCCGCTCTGATTCACCAATTGCCCGCTCAATGAAGTCGTCGGCAAGGGATTCAGTTTCTGGTCTTCGATTCCGATTACGGGGTCAGCCGAGGCCGCCACCAGCGTCGAGGAAGGTTCCATGCGGACGTTGTCCACCTGAGACAAGCGGACTTTTGGAAAATCAATGCGGAAAGGCGTGACCTGCTTGGGCAGGAGCACATGCGAAATGTTGGCAAAACTGTCTTCGGTCGCGAGGGCGGAGCCATCTTTGGCCAGCAGGGTGGCCTTGACGGTCACAAATGCGGGAACCACATCCTCGTTGAGCAGCTCGCCCAGTATGATGGTGCTGCCGCCGCGGTCCACGGGATGCATGGCCACGATACGCACGTGCGGCGACTCCACATCCTGAGCGCCCCAGTCATCTTCGGCGCCGCGGTAGATCACATCCCAGCGCAGATAGTTGACCGGAATCACCTGCGGCGGAATCTTCGGTTCCCGGATGATCGGCCACATCACCTGCCAATGGTCGCCTTCTCTTACGACCCGCAACTCGCGCGTATCCTGAAAGGCGCCCACCACGCTCGACCAGTTCAGATTGACGCGGAATTTGGCCTCGTCCGCGGAGGCGCGCAGCGGGCTCAAGTCAAAACTTTCCAGGCTGGCATAACTGCGCAGACTGGTATAGCTGCCGGTCAGATCGCGGATAAAATCGGCTTCCTGAAACTCGGACTTGTTGGCCAGCATGGCATAGGCCGCATTCCAGTTTCTCCGGCGGATCTCTTGCATCAGGTTCTGGGCCGCGCCTTCAGGCGATGACGAAGTACTCATCAGCCGCGGAGTGGCCATCGCGATTGCGGTCTGGACCGGCCACAAGGTGCCTATGGTGATCAGAATGGCGGTCACCACGACGATGCTCAGAGCCAAAAGCCATCCCCGCATCACGAGAGTGTCCTCCCCAGCACCAGATCCTCGGCGGCGGCGGGTTGCCGCATCGTCTCCGGCTCGGCCTCGGGCTGGTATCGCTTTCGCTCATCTGGAATCAGCAGGAACAGCATGGCCAGAATGCTGCTGCCGATCGGCAAAATCCCCCACATCAGTCCCTGCCACGGTGGCGGCATTTGGGGTGCGTTGACCGGAGTGGCAGGCGGGACGTCATCCTTGCCCCAAACGCTGATGGTCCGGTCCTCGAGAGTGTCCACTTTGCGCCAGCCGGCAAAGACCATGAGCGGCTCGTAGTACGGGTCGCGCACAAATACCCACTTCAGTCCATAGCGGTCGGCGTGATGAAGCATCGCGGACAGCGCATCGAAACCCGACTTTCCGAAGAATTTGGAACTGGTCAGAGAACCGGCGCCATGCTGGGTCAGTTCCGGCAACATGCGGCCGGAGTTCCACTCACCATCAACACTGCTGGCGTCGGTCAACACGGCCAAACGCGCAATCTTGTTTCCGAATCCGAGGGTGATGTAGCGATATCGATCATGCCCGTCGCGATTGAGCCAGGCGGCCACGCTGTCTATCTTCAAGTCGGCTGCGTCGGCGGGCCTGTAACTTGACCACGCCACCGCCAGAGCACAGCTGGCTACCGCCGCCAGGGTCAATCCCACTATGGCGCGGGTGTGGAAGCGGTCAACTAATTCCTTGGCCAGCAGCCCCGCAAAGGGCATGGCCAGCAAAGTCGCCCAGTAAGTGAAGCGCTCCATCGTGATTACTTCAAACGCTCGCCCCAGGAGGACTCTGCCCACGGGCGTCGTCCCTCCCAATCCCAACAGGAAGGCCAGCCAAAAACCCAGCAACAGCGGGCGCAGCCGGGGCGTGGAGGAACCACGCAGCAGGATGAAGGGAAGAGCCAGAATCAGCGCTCCGTAAGGCACGACGAAAAAGTTGACCGCCCACTGCGGACTCAAAATGTAACTGGCCCTGCTGGCATGCGGGATGGGGACCTGGGTCACGGGATATTTGAGCAGCGCGATCCAGAACGGCAGAAGCACGACTCCAATCGCCACGCCCACAAACAGCATCGCGCTCACCGCCCGCATGATGAAGCCTGAAGTCGATACTTGCTCGTCTCCCCTCCCGTCCTGCCACGCCAGCGCCAGCACGGGAAGCGCGAACAGCAAAGATCCAAAAATCAGCGTAGCGTGATGTGCGGCGGCGGCCGCGACCGCCAATGTTGCGCCCTTGAGGAAGGAGCGCCACCCGCCGCGTCGAGCCCACTGATACAGATAAGGCATCGCGTTCAGATAGAGCGGTGCCGCAAACGTGGTGGACAACTGCCCTGCGGAGTAGACCAGAAAAGACTCTGCCCCCAGGAAGACACTGGCCAGAGCTGCCAGAGAAGCTGCTCGCGGATCAACCCAGAGCCGCGCAAAGCGGTAAACCCCGATAGTCAAAAGCAGGATCGCGATTAGCTGCACCACCATGTATGCCATATCCAACCCGGTGACATAAGAAACCAGGGCCAGCCATTGCTGAGGCAGCGGCGGATAAGTGGTCTGGGAGAAACCGCCATACCATTTCGGGTTCCAGGGATCGAACCAGTGATGCACGTAGTGGGAAGCGAAAAAAATATGGAAGTTGGTGTCGTACGACTTCAACGGAAGCTTCATCAGGAGGAGGGGCGCATGAATGGCAAACGCTGCCAGAACGATGAAGGCAGTGGGTATCGCTCGCGGAGCGCCGGTTTCAGCCCTGGGCAAAGTTTTCCTCCCGAACGGCGCTTCGATTCCCTGGCCGGCGATGGGGTTGCTTAAGAGACGCCCAAGCTGCGACAAATAGGTGCCGGCATCAGCCAACACTTCAGCCCCCTAAGGAATCAAAGCGGGGTCGTAAATCAGTGACCGGAGTGGTGGCATTTTGAGTTCGCGGATGGGTCGCCTGAAGAGGCTGTCTTTGTGCTGGCTCGTGCTCGCTCTTGGTTCGTCACTGCGAGCCCAGACGTACAAGGTGTCTCCCGACTCTCCGCCTTCTCCGCCAGCACAAAAGAACGAGAAAAAGAGCGGCAAAGAGAAGGCCCCATCTTCCCCAAAATCAATGGGATGGGGGTCAAACATCCAGAATGCCCGCCTCGCCCGGGCGGCCGAAATGGCCCTGAAGGATGGCAAGTACGCGGCCGCTCTGGATTACGCCCAGCGCGCCACCCAGGGAGCGCCGAACGATCCCAGTCTGTGGTTCCTTCTCGGCTACGCGGCGCGGCTGGCGGGCAAAACCCAACTCTCCATCGATTCCTATAACCAGGGTCTGCGCCTGAATCCTTCCTCGCTGGATGGGCTGTCCGGGCTGGCCCAGGCGTACGGACGCGCCGGCCGGTTTGACGATGCGAAAGGAATTCTGAACCAGGTTCTGGCCTCCGACCCCAAGCGAATCAGCGACCTGGTAATCCTCGGCGAGTTACTGATGCAGGCGGGCCAGTACCAGGAGGCCCTGAGCAACCTGCGCCGGTCGGAACAGGGACAGCCAGCGGCCCGGCTGGAACTGTTGATCGCCATGTGTTACCGGCACCTGAACCAGCCCGAAGAGTCACTCCACTACCTCGAACTGGCGAAGCAGCGCGCCCCCAACGACCCCGAGGTAAAGCGATCACTGGCGGGCTACTACCGCGACACGGGAAATTATCCAGCTGCCATCGAGGCCTTGCAATCGATTGCGGGCCGGAGTCCCACGATTAAAGCGGAACTCGCCTACACCTACCAACTCTCAGGCAAGAAAGATGAAGCGGCGAAGCTCTACACCCAGGCGGCCAACGCCGCGCCGAACAATCTGGCTTTGCAACTCTCGGCGGCCCAGTCCCAAATAACCATCGGCGGGCTAGAGGTTGGGGAAAAATATGTCAACCGTGCCGCCGCCATCGAACCGGACAATTACCGGGTGCACGCTATCCGCGGGCTAATGGCTCGTCTGCGGGAGAACCTGCCCGACGCCGCCCGCGAATACAGCGCCGCGCTGGATCATTTGCCTCAAGCTCCCGCTGAGGGAGCGCGCTACGGAATTCAGCTGCACATGAACCTGGTGGAAATCTACAAGGGCCTGCATGACGACGCGGCTTCCCATCACCACCTGGAAATTGCCCAATCCGAAATCAGCACCATGAATGAGCAGGGACGTTCGCGGCCAGAATTCCTGCGCCTGCGCGCTCTGGTCAGGATGAGCTCTGGCGACCTCAAAGGCGCGGGCCAAGATGTGGATGAAGCCTTGGCGATCGACGGTAAGGATCCCAACACTTTGCAGCTCGATGGGGACCTGCTGGCCAAACTGGGACGGCGTGACGAAGCCATTGCGGCGTATCGGAAGATTCTGGAGGATGACCCGACGAATCGTTTCGCTCTCACTTCCGTGGGCTATGTGTCCCGTGAAGCCGGGCACGATCTGGAAGCGGAGAAATATTTTCAGCGCCTCGCCGCCGTTTATCCCCGCTTGTACGTACCCTACCTCGCGCTGGGCGATCTCTACACCACGCGGCGGAATTTTACCAAGGCCGAGGCAAACTATCGCAAGGCTTTTGAACGAGCCCCGCACAATTCTCTGATCGTTGCCGGAGGCATGAATGCCGCCATTGAAGCCCATCAGTTGCCGCTTGCGGCGCAGTGGCTGAACCGTGCCTCGGCAGAAATGCAGCAGGATGCCCAGGTCATGCGCGAGAAGGAGCGCTATTTGCGCGGGGCTGGCGACTATAAACAATCAGCCGAAGTGGGCCGCGAGGCGATCAAGAAACTTCCCGCTGATCGCGACGTCGTTGTCTATCTCGGCTATGACCTGCTTCACCTGGAGCTCTACGACGAACTGGGAGAACTGACCGCGCGCTACCGTGACTCGCTGCCGAAGGAGCCCGACATCCCGCTGCTGGCAGGTTACTTCCACAAACATTCAGGACAGCTCGAGCAGGCGCGAGAGGATTTCACGCGCGCGCTGGCCCTCGATCCCACCATGGTCACAGGGTACGTAAACCGTGGATATGTCCTGAAAGAACTTCACCAACCCGAAGCCGCGGCGGCGGATTTCGAGTCCGCGCTCCGCCTGGACGGCAAAAACAGCGAGGCCCACCTGGGGTTGGCGTATGCCAGCCTCGATCTGCATCATTCCCAGCTAGCGCTGCGGCAGGTGCAACTGGCGCAAGATCAGATGGGAGATTCGCTGCCCATCCACCTGATTCGGGCAACGGCCTATGGCGACCTGGGATTGCTGAATCACGCGGTGAGTGAATACCAGGCAGCGTTGAAGTTCTCGCCCAACCAGCCCGGACTCCACCTGGCGCTGGCCGACAGCCTGTTCGGTTTGCATCGCTACCAGCCAGCGATCGACGAACTGCAAGTGGCGGAAAAACTGGCCCCCGGCAATGGCGCTACCTATGCCCTGATGGCGCGTGCCTATGCACATCTCGCCGACCGGGACCAGACCTTGCGCTATGTGGGTATGGCTGAGAAAACCGAACAGAGCGAAGTGCTGGTTTCTACCGGCGAGGCTCTCAGTATCATCGGCGAGCGAGACAGCGCCATGCAGCGCTTTGAAAGAGCGTTGGCTGCGCCCGGCAGCAATCGGCTGGATGTGCGTCTCGCCATCGGCAAGCTCATGGCCCAGGATGGCGAATGGGAAGACGCGCGGCGCCAGGTCGCGCTGGGTTTGATGGAAGTCCGGGGAGGCCAGGCGCCCCCGCCCTCGGGCCGGCAATGGTTGCGGGCCGCGGATGTATTTCTGGCCATGCATGAATTCGAATTGGCGCAGACGTTCTTTGAACGCGCCCTGGCAGGAGGAGCGCCGGAAAGCTCGGCGCGGATCGGGCTGGCCAACACTTACCTGGCCCGCGGCGACACGCCTCGGGCAGAAGCCCAGCTCAGCCAGATCAATCGCTCCAATGACAACGATGAAGAGCAGTCCTACGATTACCTGCTGGCCAAGGCCAATGTTTACCGCCAGCAGCATCATGAGACACGAGCGCTCACCGCCTTCGCGCAAGCCGCCGACGCCGCGGGAGAGGATGATGCCGCGCAACGGGAGATGCTTGAGGTCGGAGGAACAGAAGGGCTGAGAATTAATCCTAAAGTCAGTTTCCAATCGAACTTTTCCATTGCCCCGATCTTTGAAGACACGACGATCTACGCCCTGGACGCCAAGTTGGGAGTTGGCAGTACCGGTTCCAACCAGTCCCTGCTGCCGCCGCCCCGCTCTTCGCTGGAGACGCAGTGGACCGGCGCCTATCGTCTGCACCTCAATAACCTGCCCGATGCCACGGGCTTCTTCCAGGTGCGCAACAGCCGCGGCGAGATATCACTGCCCAGCGTCAACCAGATCGTCGACCGCGACACCACGGACTACTCCTTCAACTTCGGACTGAATCCCACTTTTCACCTGGGCGACAACATCTTCACCTTCAATACGGGCGTGCAGGAAACCGTCAGGCGTGATGCACAAGATCCGGTGGACATGAACCAGAACCTTTTCCGGCAATTCGTGTATATGTCCACCAGTTCCTTTTTCAACCTGGTCGCGGTGAATGGCTTTGCGGTGCGCGAATCTGGGCCCTTTACGGAACGTGATCTTAAATCGCGGGATCTGGGCGGGCAACTGAACTTCCGTGTCGGCCGGCCCTGGGGAAAGACCGCCCTGCTGACCGGATACGGAGTTCGCGACCTGCAATTCTCGCCGAAGATACGCGAGTTTTTCTTCACTTCGTCGTATGTGGGAGTGGAGCGCAAGGTCACCGACAATTTCACGGTCAAGGTGCTGGCCGAACATCTCCGCGCCTGGCGCGTCGAGGGTAACCAGTTTGCGATTGCGCAGGCGCTGCGCCCGGCGGCGAGGCTGGAGTATTCACCCACCCGCAATTGGAGCGTGGAGGGATCGGTCGCCTATTCCCGCAACATGGGCTTCCACCTTTACGACGCGGTGCAGAGCTCGTTCGCGGTTTCCTACGGGATGCCGGTGGGACGCGCTTTCAAAGAGGACGGAAACGAAATTTTACTGCGCTATCCCATTCGTTTCTCCGTGGGCATGCAGCAGGAAAGCTTTTTCGACTTCACTGGAGGGAAAAACCAGCAGTTCAGGCCCTTCGTACGCCTCACGTTATTTTGATTCTTGATACGACGTTTTGAAACCGGTCCCCCATGAGAATCTGTTTGGTTGCGACTTTTCCCCCGAGCGGGCGTCAGCTGAACGAGTACGCTTTTCACATTGCGCGTGAACTCCAGCGCAATCCCACCATCGATTTGACCATCCTGGCGGATGAACTGACCGACTATCAATTTGCCACCGACCAGGACGGCGAGCCGCTCAGCTCCAGGCCACAGGCCGAACTTCCAGGCTACAAGGTAATTCGCTGCTGGAAGTTTAACGATCTGGCGACGCCGGTCCGTCTCCTCAGGACAATCAGGAAGCTGAAGCCCGATGTGGTCTGGTTCAACCTGGTCTTCTCCACCTTTGCGACCCAGGAACGTCCCGTGGCCGCCTTTGCCGGCCTGTGGTCGCCGGCGCTGGCTCGAGCGCTCGGCTTCCGCACCCATGTCACGCTCCACCACATCATCGAGCACGTTGATTTTGCCAGCGCCGGCGTCCGCCAGGAGAGGCTATTTCGTTTCGGCAGCGACATGGCCACCCGCGTACTGCTGATGGCCCACTCCGTTTCAGTCTTGCTTTCCGGCTACCAACGCACTTTGATGGAGAAGTACTCGGCGCAGAATGTTCTGCTGAGTACGCACGGTGTTTTCGAACCGCGCCCGATTCCTCCCGACTTCTCGCTGCGCGGCAATCCCGACCAACGCATTCTGGCCATCGGGCACTGGGGAACCTACAAACGGCTGGAGACCCTGATGAACGCTTTCCCGCGGGTCCTGCGGGAGGTACCGGAAGCCCGTTTAATTGTTGCGGGAGCCAACCACCACACCAAGCCCGGCTATTGGGAATCGATCCGGGAGCAGCAACGAGGGAACCCGCGCATCGAGTTCCGCGGCTACGTGGCCGAAGAGAATATTCCCGACCTGTATCGAACCACCAGTATTGTGGTCATGCCCTACGATTCGGCCACCGGATCGAGCGGCCCCGCCCATCAGGCTTGCGAGTACGGGGTACCGATCGTGTGCGCCGACCTGGCCGATTTTCGCCGCATGGCGGCGGACGAAGACATGGCGATCAGCTTCTACCGGGCCGGCGATCCGGCCGACCTCGCGGGCAAGCTGGTCGCGATATTGCAGTCTCCCGAACAACAGCGGCAACTCGCCCACCACAATTTTTCCGCTGCGATGCGGATGACCATGCCCAGCGTGGTTCGCCACTACCTGCGCTGGTTCGAGCTGTCCCGCCACCGGCAGACCATGAGTGGTTTTGTTAAGTTTCCACTATTGCAATCGCGACATCGTCTGCGGCGCGCGTCCAGCATACGACAATCTTCCAGGCCCTCGTGGAGCTGGACTTTGCATCCTTCGGCAGTGGGAGATAGCGACTCAGCCCAGACTCCGGCGAAAGGCACCCCCGTCGCAGGCAATCATGACGTCACGAATGCCCCAAATTCTGACCTGTCAGGAAGTAAGTAGATTATGACGTGTGGGTCGGACACTCCTGTCCGATGCCTTTGAAGTTGATTCTTTGTCGGTTGTCAGTTATCGGTTGTCAGTTCTCAGACTACTTTGGCGGTATCGCCGAGTCATTCTTCGGCTGCGTCGTGTCAGGCTGCGTCGGCTCGTCCACCGGCTTGCCGTCGCGACGCTTGAGTTCGATGGGACCGGTCTGCCGCCGCCGGGCCTCGCTCAATTCCCCAATCTTGACTCCCACGCTCTGGTCGCTGTCGTCCGCGACCTCAAACAATTTCAGCCCTTCAGCCGATTGTCGCGTTGCCAGGCCGACACGGGCCTTGGCGTTCTGCGCCAGCCGAGCTTTCTCGTAAAATACCTGCGCAGTTTCCAGGTCGCCATCCATTTCCGCCAGGTAGCCCAGGTTGTTAAGCGTGAAAGCACTGTTGGGATCAAGCTGGTAGGCTTGCAGGAAGGCCTTGCCGGCCGCTTGCCGGTCGTTACGGTTCAGGGCGGCCACGGCATGCAGATTCAGCAAACCCGCCCGCTCTTCCGGGCCACCCTCGGTTTGCATTCGCTGGCTCAACCGTTTCGCAGTCCCAGCAGCCAGCTCACTGATCGGCTTGCCTCTCCAGGTCCCGCTCTGGGAGACAATAACCTTTTCGTCAGAGTGCAAATCGGCGGCAGCGGTGTAATATTTCAGAGCTTCTTCGAAGTTCCCTTCCGCCTCTTTTGCCACTCCCAAATTATTCAGGGTAAAGGGGTTTTTCTGATCCAGGCTAAGCGCATGCCGCAAGACCAGCTCGGCCTCCGGCGCCCGTCCTTCCGACAGAAGCCGTACCGCAGCCACGTTCGAGCGGTTAACCTCCATGGGGAGATCATGGGCGTTGCTCAGGGCGTTCAAGAAAGACTCCCCCTCCATGTGTGGTGAACTGGCCTTGTCAACCACCGCATCAGTTCCCATCTGGGCGGCCTGAGTATAGAAACGCCGGGCCTGATCCGCCCGGCCCTCAAGCTCGGAAACGTAGCCCATGTTGTTGAGGGTAAAGGGGTCATCAGGATCAAAGAGGTACGCCCGGTAGAATAGCGATTTCGCCTTTTCCAGGTTGTTCTTGCGTATGGCCTCAACCCCCTCACGGTTGAGGCGCTGGACAGGGGTCAGCTTGCTGCGCTTGGGCAGGGTAATCTTCAGGTCGCCGGCCTGGGCCGTTGGCGCCGCCCAAACCGCCGCTAAGCCCAGGACAATCAGCCATCTCTTCCAAGCCATCGGGGAACCTTTCCGGTGCGTCCTTCAGTCAGTACCGGGCTTTCGCCGCTATTAGGATGCTGCCTAACCGTAGGCGTTGTTTCCCTCTGAAAAAATTAATTCCCCTGCAAGCTACCGGTTCGGCCCGGCCAGGCATCGAAACAAAGCTTCAGAACGGGTTAGAGGGATATTTCAGGGCGGATATGAGGCGACTTTTTGCGCTGTTTTTACTTATCGGACTTGCCTGCGCGCAGGGACCTTCAGCTACGTCCTCCATGGCGGTCATAGGGCCGAACCGGGATACGTCAGTTCCAACCAAGCCTCCCCCGGACAGTGACCGCATGTGGCTCGATCTGCTGCCGCAGCCTCGCGGACAAACCACACTGGTCGGAGGCACAATCCGGCTTTTGGACCATGTTCGCGACCAGGTCACGGTCCGTGTTTTTGGTGGCCACGACATGGTTGTCCTTTTCGATGATCGGACCCATTTTTTTCGCGATGGGGTGGCATCCACTCCCGGCGACCTGCAAATCGGTGAACGAGTCTACCTGGATACGGCCATGGCCGGCTCCGGCATATTTGCCCGCAGTGTCCGCATCCTGACCCAGAGCCCGAAGGGACAGAGCAACGGTCAGTTGCAGAGTTACGACGCCGCCAGTGGCGAACTCGTCCTGCGCGATGTGCTGGCACCTGAGCCCGCGAATTTCCGCCTGGCTGCGGACGCGGTCGTTCTGCGCGATGGTAAACCAGCTTCCCCCGCTGACCTGCGCCCCGGCTCGCTGATCAGTCTGAAGTTCAGCCCGTCGCCAAAAGGTCCGGGAGTGGTGCGAGAAATCTCGATCCTGGCTGGGCCGGGAGGGACATTCGTGTTCGCAGGCCGGATTTCGCACCTTGACCTGCACCTCGGACTCCTGGTGCTGGTGGATCCGCGAGACTCGAAAAGCTATGACATCCACTTCGACCCGGAGATGAGCGGACTACAGGACCGTCTTCACGAAGGTGGCGACATCACCGTGACCACGACTTTTGACGGCGCAAACTACACTGCTGATGCGATCGTAGTGAACACCGCCCGCGCCAAATAGCAGATTGTTGCAGCGCCGGCGCTCCGCCGGCTGTCGGAAGGGCGTCTCGTTCTGTCGGGCCGGCAGGGTGCAGGTGCCACGCGCTCTGTCCTCAGGCGGCAATACGCCTTATCCAAAAACTGGAAGGCCACACCCGGTCGTAATCTCTCGTGGGCAGGTATCGGCGGACTCCCTTAGGCATCTCCCGGTAGCTGTGTTCCCATCGCGGGAAGCTCTCCAGGAGGACGTCCGGATGATAGTCCTGCATGGCGCTGCTGGCCCACATCACCTCAAAGTGAGGATTGAAGGTAAGGAAAGCCTGCAGCAGGTACTGCTCAGACCAGAAACAGAAGTTGGAGAGCACGGCATCGCGGGGATAGTCCGAAGGCAGGAAAATATCGTGCACATGCACGATCACCCCGGGCTGCAACCGGGGAAGGATCTCCAGGTACTCACGAACCACGTCGCTACCGATGCTGACTACGTGGCTGGAGTCCAGAAACAGAATATCTCCGCCCTGCAGAGAGAGAAAAAGATCCAGATCAACCTCCTGGATGCGGGTTGGAATCAGGTGGGTAATTCTGTGTAAACCTGGGCTGGGAAAGGGCTCTATGGTGATCAGCTCGCCTTCGACGCCATCCACGACCCGGTTGGACCGCATGGCGGCGGCTAGAATTCGTGTGCTGAACCCACCTCCCACTTCGATAACCCGCGAAGGCTTCGCGTCGCGCACGATGGAGTAAGCGATTTCAGCATCGACAGTTTCAAACAGACCATTGTTGTAGTGGTACTCAGTCGGGCCTGCCGCAGTGTCCGGGAAGGACCACTCATGCCGATAGCGCTCCGCCAGTTGCCCGACCCACCTCACCTGCTTCTCCAGGCCCAGATCAGGGCCCACAGGCATGGAATCGGCGTTCCATGCACGCGATCCGAGATCGCGGATGTCCGGCACGGGCCAGTAGAAATGGTTCGGAGTGACGCTGACGCCAATACGCTGCAGGGCCCGAAAGCTGGATAGCATCATTTTTGAAATGAACTCGCTCTGTCGCAGCCTTCTGAGGAGTCGGCTCACCCTCTCTCTCGACGGAGAAGGATCCCGGCCCATCTTCCGGGGAGTCAGGTCAAGGGGCGAGCGGGGCAGACCAGTTCTAGAGGTCCCGGCCGGTGACAGCCCAGAGACACGTGCGATGCTATTCACGGTTCCTTCCCTAATGCCGAAACGGTCGGCTAAAGCGGCTCCCGAATCAGGAGTTAGATGTCGAATCCCCGCAGGAGATGCTCAGGGGCTGTGGAATTCTCAGCAGGGAGCCGTTGCCGGCTGAGATACAAGCGGCGAAAGGATTCGAAAAAGAGCGAGTTACGGCCAACCGCATTCCGGCAAGGGACATCGAACCGCTGTTAGCGAAATGCCCCGAAGGCGGGTAAAGGGAAAATGCTCAAGCAGATACGGAGGGGTGCCTTGAAAGGAATCGGGCCTTCGGCAGCTCAAAGCCGAATCGCACGCGACCCTCGACGCCCGCTGCCGTCTTTCTTTGTCATTGGGCCTCCCCGGACGGGAACCAGTTGGCTGCATGAAGTGCTCACCAACCGTACCCTCTTACCTTCTCCAACCAAAGAGACGCGTTTCTTCGACCTTCACTTTGACCGGGGATTTGATTGGTACCACTCCCATTTTCCGACCTCGACGGCCGACCGGCTGGTGGGCGAGGTTGCGCCGACGTATTTTGCCTCGTCCCGGGCGCGTGAACGGATAGCGGAGACCATCCCCAATGCCAGAGTGATTTGCATCTTTCGTGATCCGGTCGAGCGGGTGGTCTCGCTGTACCGGTTGAAGCGGGCGTACGGCATGATTCCGTGGAGTTTCGAGGAAGCGATTGTCCGCGATTCCGAGCTCATGGAGTCAAGTAAGTACGGTGCCAACCTCAAGGCCTGGCTGCGTACTTTCGGCGCAGACCAGGTCCTGGCTACGGTTTACGACGACCTGCGGGACGAACCGCAATCCTATCTCGACTCCGTGACCGACTTCATCGGCATTCCGAGATTTGAGTTGGCCCCGGCGCAGATCGGACGCGTCTTCACTTCTGAGACCATGACCCACCCGCGGAATTACTATCGGACACGCAGCGCCACCGCCATGGCGGAATGGCTAAAGCTACGCCAGTTCGATACCGTGGTCGCGGCGGTCAAGAAATCGCCGCTGCTGAAGTTCATGCTGGGTGGAGGTCCCCCCTTCACGAAGTTGCAGGCGGATCTCTCACAGAGACTCTACGAGCATTTTAGGCCGGAAGTGGAGGAACTGGAGAGCTTACTCAATCGTGACTTTTCGGCGTGGAAGTTGTCGTCCCTGGAGACTGCCAAAGCCCGTTGAACGCCGGCGCGGAGACCCGGCAGGTGCCGGTGGCCAGAAGTCAGCCTGTAGAAATTCGGCCGCTATGCGGGAAGATGCCTGTTGCGACTTCGGCCTTATGTGCGGCGAATTACAGTATCTGGTGTATTGTGCATTTCGGCTGATGCGGTAGCCTAAGGCCCGAGACGGTGATGGCCCCAAGAATTCTTGTCGTCGATGACACCCAGGCCATTCGGCTTTCCCTCCGCCTGCGGATACAGAAAGAAACCGATTGGGAGGTATGCGGCGAGGCCGAAAACGGGAAGGAAGCCATCGAGAGAGTCAAAGAACTCCTGCCCGATGTAGTCCTCCTCGACCTTTCGATGCCGGTGATGAACGGACTCGACGCCGCCCGGCACATCAAAGCGATCGCGCCCCAGACTCACATCCTCATGTTCACCCTGCACAGCTACCCTCAACTGTTGGACGAGGCCCGGAAGGTGGGTATCGAGAAGGTGCTCTCCAAGGCCGGCCCGGCCGAATCCGACCTTCTGCATGCCGTCCGCTCGGTGTTGGCCAGCTAGCACGCTTCTTCCTTTTGTGATTGCTGGGACGACCACGATGTCAGTTCGGTCCTGAGAACACTTAGGCTGTTAAGGGCATCCGCTATGGCTCGGCTTTCCTCGGGGCTGCCGCGATGGTTCATGGCGAACTCGCGCTTTCTGTTCTGTATCGCGGCCAGCGCGGCCTGAATGCGCTCTTCCATCTTCGACCAGTCGGTCTCAAGCAAAGCATCCCTGTAAACGTCATGCCATTTATATGTCGACATATGAACCTCGAAGTTTGAACGGATCGGCCTTCTGGTTTCCCCGGCCGCCTCAGGGGCGGCTGTCGGTCTGCCACACGTAGAGATTCTCTTCGTCGGCTACGGTCTCGATGACCAATCCCTCCCCGGTGGCCGCGCGGTGGACCGCGGATCGGAGGTTCGCCAGTCCAATCCCACCCACATCCGAGAACGGTATTTTCATCGCCGATCCCGAGCGCAACATCTTCAACTCGCGAAGAATGCCTTCGACCAGATCGTGGTGCTTTCCACGTCTGCCCTTTTTAAGGCCGGCAACGTCTACTCGCCGGTATTTCAGAACCGGGGACGCGGCTTTGCTCTTGGGTCCATCGCTCATCACATCGCCCTTTCAGGATACGCGATTGTTTGTTATACGACAACTATACGTATATTATGCTCATACTCTACTGTCAAGCATTTTTTGCGATGTGATAATTGGCCACTCCGGCGTTTACAGCACCGATAGACGAACTCAGTATTCTCACCTTTCTTCAGTGGCAAGGCTATGCTGTGGGTGAAAGAGCAACACGGGTGACGGAGGCCAACACATGGTGAAACGCGCGAGGGGCGCCCCGCTAGGGGAGTGCCGGCCGAGGAGTCTGAGGGCACTCTTGCCCAACTTAGTCATCGTGACTGACCCCAAGACGCTGGCCCGGCTAAAGACCGAGGCTGCAAGACAAAAACGAATAGCCGATGGCACCTCCGCCCAGGAGCGGGCTTGACGTTTAACCCTGCCGCTAAGAGCTAAGAACGGCTAATTAAGAACGGCTAGTGAGGTAAGAGCGAAAGATCTCCTTGAGCACAGGGAAATTCTTCCGGCAACATCTGAGGTTGGCATAAAAGAGAAAGGGGGCCGATTTCCGGTCCCCACTTGCTTCATTTACGCGCCCGGCCGGATATCTCTATTTCACATGGATGGTCTTGCCGTCGGGGTCGAGCGTGCCGTTGATGCGAACCTTCTTGCCCTCGTGCGGTTTGACCAGGTCCTGGCGGTCAACGTCAAAGGAAGTCCCGCTGGCGTCCTGTAAGACGTATTTGTCGCCAGCCTTCACGATCGTACCGGCGAAAGTCTGGACCTGCGCCTGCTGTGACCGGGCCTGGGAATCAGGCGCTGTCTGCTGTGCCGGCGGCTGCGCGGGTGAATTGGGCGATTGCGGATCCGCCTGCTGTGCGTTGAGTTGAACTCCAGACAGACCCAGGCCGAGCAGCAGGCCCAGTGAACATAATGAGTATGTGCGTTTAGTCATAAGATTCTCCCGAGAGATTTTGTGCTTCTACGGTTCGAGGGAAGCATGTGGTGTGCCAAATCCCATTCCGTTCCGGATTTATGGCTGGGGAGAATAACAGGAGTGCATTCTCACTGAGTTAGCCGGGCACAATATCGCGCCGCATTTCACCTACCCTGCGCGCACCGCGAAAGTTCAGGGACTTCCCTAGGGATTGAGCCTTCAACCTGTGAGCGAGTCGAGCAAACTTTTCCCGGTAGGAAAAACCTTCACGCTGCCGCACAGCTCTCGCCCTAATCAAAACTCGGTAATCTACTGTATTGCGATCGGACCGTGTGGAGCGCACACTCGGGAAATCCTGACCCTGGAGTTGGCTATGCCGCACCTGACCTTGCAGGAAGTTATCGATCGCATAAACAGGAACTATCCTTCCGCCAAAGAGTCGCGGACTGCCCAGGATCGCGGTCAAGAGCAGCCGCATCGTCCTGAGTTTTACGTTCCGAGCATAACCCGGCGATTACTCGGCCTGAAATTTGGCGCGTATTCGTCCTGACCTCACAATCTTTCAATCCGGTCGTTATAGAAAAGGCAGTAGCACCAACAGGAAAAACTTCTGAGTCACCGAACCACAGCGTTGGAGCGTAAACGCATCCAACGCACGGAATCAAATTTTGTGAGTTGGAGCAGTCATGGCAAACCAAGAATTGAAAGATCTTTATATCGACGAACTGAAGGACCTTTACAACGCGGAAAATCAACTGGTGAAAGCGCTACCCAAGCTGGCCAAGGCCAGTTCTTCGGAGGAATTACGAGCCGGCTTCGAGGAACACCTGGAACAGACCAAGGGACACGTCGAGCGTCTCGAACAGATATTCGAAATGCTCGGTGAAAGCCCGAAGGGCAAGAAATGTGCAGGCATGGAAGGTTTGGTGGAGGAAGGTGCGGAAGTCATGAAGGAAGACTTTGAAGGCGCAGTCCTGGATGCCGCCTTGATCGGAGCTGCACAGCGCGTCGAACACTATGAGATCGCCGCCTACGGCACCGCGCGCGCCTTCGCCGAGACCCTGGGAGAAAGCGACCACGTTTCTTTGCTGGAAGAGACCCTGGCCGAAGAAAAGGAAGCGGACGCCAAACTCACCGAACTTGCCGGAGAGATCAACCGTGAGGCACTCGGCGGAGATCGCAGGCAACCGGATCGCGACGAGGCAGCGGGAAAAAAGCGCGTCAGGCGAATTGCCTAACGATGCCCCTAAACTCATGGATAGTCCACCAGCCCATGGCCGGTATGAACCGCCGCGGGCTGGACTCCTCCATTTTCCTGGCTATTAATCAGAGGACACTTCACCATGGCGACACAGAAATCAGACAAATGCGGGCACGTCCCCTGTCTTTGCGTTCCGGCAAAGGGAGAGAGATATTGCGGCGAACTGTGCCAAGAAGCGGGATCTGACGAAACGGAAATTGCCTGCGATTGCGGCCATCCCGCGTGCGCCCAGTAGAGAGCGGCCGCCCCGTGTGTGATCAGGCCCTGCCCTGGACTGAATTTTGCGCGGCACGGTGACGAACACAAAATATGCGCCTGGCGAACCTGCCGTTACACCCTATTCTGGTCCCCTGGCTTGTTCAACCGCGGCTGGGAGTCTCGTTACCGTTGGACGACTCCTTGGGCCTGGTGGCGCTGACGTCCGCTTCGATGGTCACATCAACCTGAGCGCCGAGCTTTAGCGCCACCTGATTGCCGTCTTCATCCTGCAAAGCATTCTCTACTCGAATCTCCCGATAAAGCTGGTCGGCACCTTCGACCCCGATCTGCGCCTTCTCCGGTTCGCTGGGATGCACCGAGGGGATGATTTTTTCCACGGTGCCAGGAAGTGTAACTGATGGCTTTTCAGGCTCTCCGTTCTGTGTCGGTTTAGTCAAAACGGCTCCATTCCCTGGAAATGAAAGTAGATGACGTCATTCCAAACTCCCGGATTTCGACCACGCTACGGACTAACGAGCCTTTTGCGATGCTCTCAGATGACAGATTCGCCGATCGGGTTTGCAGGACAGGTGCCGAACCAATCTTACCGCCGCTCATACAGTATGGACCGTATTGACGCCATCACGTCCGGACAAGGATAAAGAGAGTGATCTTTGATCGTGAGTCCGAACGAAGTCGCCTGATGGGAATGAGGTCGGGGGCGAGACTTCTGTCGCCGCGGAAGCTGAATTAATGGAAGTGGCGCGAGTCACCAAGACAAAGAGGGAGCTAACCTATGAATCGCCTGCGCATTCTAGTTGCTGACGATCACGAAATCGTACGTCGCGGACTGGTTTCTCTCATCAAGGGGCACCCTGACTGGGAAGTCTGCGCTGAAGCTGACAATGGCCGGCAAGCGGTCGAGAAAGCGAAACAATCGAGACCCGATATCGCCATCCTGGATATTGGCATGCCGGTGCTCAACGGCCTCGAGGCCACCCGTCAGATCTTGCGCGAGACCCCTGCCACCCGGATCCTGATTCTTACCATTACGGATACGGATCAGGCAGTGCAGGCCGTGCTGGACGCAGGCGCTCGCGGCTTCCTTCTGAAATCGGATGCGGCGCGAGACCTGGTCACGGCAGTGGAGGCACTCCAACACAATAAAACATTTTTTACCGCCCGCGTGGCGGAATTGGTGCTGTCCGGCTTTCTCAACAAGAGCCCGCGATCCTCGAAGGGCGAACCAGGGCTGCCCGGTCTTACCTCTCGCGAGCGCGAAGTGGTGCAACTGCTGGCGGAGGGAAAGTCAACCAAGGAAGTAGCCTGTCATCTCAACTTGAGCGTAAAGACCGCAGAGACCCACCGCAGCAATCTCATGCGAAAGCTCGGACTGCACTCGGTCAGCGAGCTGGTGCTATACGCAGTGCGGAACAGTATCGTACAGGTCACAGTCGGCCCCGCCTCCGCACCCGCTGCCGCCCTCACATCCGGCGGCGCCGGGCTTACGACTTCTACGCCATAAGAATGAGACCTGCTTTAGGGGCACGCGGTGCGAGGATCGATCCAGCCCCCAAATGAAGGGCGCCTGAGTCAACCCACGGTAAAGAACTATCTCCTCGTCCTCGACGATTTTTCCGCAGCCCCATTCAGCCGTGCGAAAGGAGCCGCAAAGAAATGCGGCTTCAGCAGATGTAGCAGAAACTTGGCCGGTACTCCCCGCCGTTTTTCTCATCCCTATCAAGCGCCAAGAGATATTGGCTGGGCGTGAACAGTCCCGACTTTCCCAGCCTCGGATCACCAGGCAACCGCCCGGCCGAGCGCCGATGCTGCTAGAGTATGGATCGTCAATCGCGGAAGCGCATGCAGTCCGGTGACTGCCACGGTCTTCAAAACCGTCGGGCGGCGGGTCACCCCGTCGCTGGTGTGTTCGACTCGCACACGCTTCCGCCAAAACACTGGACTTAGCTTGCCTTCCCTGCCGTTTCGCTGCCGTTGAGGGCATCGTTCCCACACCATTTCTTCGGTCCCCACGTCACCATTGAGGTCGATGGCGTCCTCTGCCATTCGCCTCTCGGAGACTGCACCCTCGTGGCGTTGTGCTATTGCGCCAGTTGTAGAATGGGTCGACCGGGCGGCTTCGCCTGAGTAACGCATGAAGGAAATCACCGCCCATGACGACCTCGCACGGTTCCAGGCTGGCGCAGAGAAGTATGCCGCCTACCTTGAGACGCCCGAGGGTAGACTGCGCCTCGACCTCGCCTTTGCCAATTTGCGGGACTTTCTCCCGCAGGCCACACAGCCTCTGCGCGCTCTGGATCTGGGATGCGGTACCGGTGCCATGGCGGTGCGCCTGGCGCGACTTGGCCTGCATATCACGTTGCTGGATGCGTCTGTACCCATGCTGGATCTCGCGAAGCGTGCCGTACGGGAAGCAGGAGTTACGGAGAGGATTGCGTTGAAACACGGCGATGCCGCCGAATTGGCAAACCTGTTCCCCGCCGAGTCGTTTGATGTAATTGTTTGCCACAATATCCTGGAATATATTGACGACCCGTGTGTTGTGTTGCGCGGTTCGGCCCGCGCCTTGCGAGATTCGGCGAGCATAATCTCGATATTGGTGCGTAACCAGGCAGGTGAGGTGTTAAAGGCCGCAATCCAAGGCGGCGATCTGGACGCGATCGAGCATGACCTCACCGCTGAGTGGGGACATGAGTCCCTGTACGGAGGAAGAGTGCGGCTATTCACGGCGGAGAGCCTGCACGCCATGCTGCTCGAATCGTCACTCGCGGTCATTGCCAAGCGGGGCGTACGGGTCATGTCGGATTACTTGCCGCCGCGGGTTTCCCGAAGTGATGAGTACGAGCGGATTCTGGAACTGGAGCGCAAGCTGGGCAAGCGACCGGAGTTTGCCGCAGTGGCGCGCTACACGCATTGCCTGGCACATCGTGCGGATTCAGTCATGAAGGACGGTGCATGAACTACGTCGTGGCCCAGTCTTCGCCCTCCGGATCTCGCGCAACGACGATACCTGATCACGGTATTGCGCTCGGGCTCGGTCTCACCAACGAGTGTAATCTCGCCTGCGCCTTCTGCTACCGCGATCCAGCTCGCACGGATCGCCTCTCTCTGGATCAAGTTAAGACAGTGATGGAACGCCTGCCCGTGCGCTCGGTGAATCTCGGCACCGGTGAGAACGGCATGCATCCCGACTTCAAGGCAATACTGGGCTACCTGCGCACGAAACCGGTCAAGCTCACCATCACTTCCAACGGTCATAGTGTGGCTGTTCTCGAAGACCATGAGCTGCAGGCCTTCCATGACATCGAGTTCTCTCTTGATTACCCAACGCAAGCGGAACAGGATGCGCAACGCGGAGATGGGAATTGGGGGCTGATTCATCAGCAGGCAGAGCGGTGTTTCAGGCTGCATATTCCTGTAACCATCATCGCGGTCATGATGAAGTCGAACTACCTGCGCCTGGCGGATGTGGCGCGAGTCGCCAAACGGTTTGAGGCTCCTTTGCGAGTGAATGTGTACCAAGCGGTGCGATCGGACATTTATGCCCTCAGCTACGAAGAGTACTGGGAAGGATTCCGGCGCCTCTTTGAGGAGACCGATGTAATCGCGATTGGCGAGCCGCTGGTTCGCGCTATGGCGGGGCTCCCACCGCTCCGGGGCGGTTGTGGCGTGAGTACCGTGCGAGTGACACCCAGAGGTACGACGCAACCCTGCGTCTATTGGCCGGGATCAGGGGAGCAGCTGTCAGACTTGATCTCCGCAGGCGCCGACATTCTGAACTCGCCACCCTTCGAGCAGGCTCGGACACTTCCTCAAACCTGCCATCAGTGCGAGTTCTGCGAGTCTTGCCACGGCGGGTGTGCCGGACGTCGACGCCTGCAAGGCGCATTAACAGAGCCTGATTCTTATTGTCCGATCATTCGGGGCGAGCGCCGACGTCTCGAAGTGCGGATGGCTGCAAATCGCGATTTGCCCAAACTGAGCAGTTCCTGCACTACCGTGGTGATCGCCAGAGAAGCTGATTCGTAAGGGCACGCACTGCTGGCTGGTGGTCCACTCGGCTTTCGTGTAGTACAGTCCGACTCGATCTGCACAATCGCTCGCTGGTGGTGGCGAAACAGCTCCATTCCTAATCCTCGGCGCAGGCACGCACCGAGCCTTGACCTGATTCCGATGAAATTTAGCGGAGTTTTTCTACAAACTGTGGGTAGTTTTGACTGTTCAAATCGCGATAGCACTTTTGCGGGAACTGCTGCTCCCCACTCAAGCCAACGGCGGACTTGAGTGGGGCCCCCTACCAATTCTTTCGCTTTCTCTCGCTTACTGCGCGTCCATCCACTTATCCGAGCCCGTCAGCTTAACCGCTACGTCCGAAATAAAGATATGCAGCGGCTTGCCATCGGCGAAGCCGCGATGCTCGGTTGAGAACAGAATTGGACCTGCCTTTTTGTAACCCGTCCAGGTTGCGAGGACGCGGCTCGGCGGCTTGGCCCCGCCGCGGACGTAGACAAAGTACACGACGCGGTTGTCTTTCCCAACGTAGAGATCCCAGGTATCGCCGGGTGTGTAGCCGCCATCTGCGGGATACTTTATGGGCAGCAGTTCGGCCATGCCGGGGCCCACCGGCAGGTTAAACTTGCCTTGATCGATCGCGCTGGCACTCTTGTCCCAATAAGCATGGAATGGGAAGAGAGCCCAATAGTTGTCGTTGATGAAACTCGGGTCAATCTGATTTTTCACGGCGTCGGATTGGGTGCTGAGGTCTGTGCGCACGTAGGAAACCTTGACCGGCTTGCCGTCTTTATCCGTTCCTTCGAAGGTGACCTTGTTGGTCTTGGGTTCCCACTCCCACTTGTGAGCCGCCTTGAAGAGTCCGGTAACTTCCCCGTTCCAGGTGTAGCGGATGGCTTCGACTTTATCCCACGAGTCGATACCGTAGGTCTTGGCGACTTGATCGAGAATTGGCGCGCGTTGCTGCGCCCAGGAGTTGGGAGCAATGGCCAGCACTCCGCAAAGCAGAAGACCCATTATGGTTAGACGACGGGCATCTCTCATAGAGTTACTCCTCGGTGAATTGAACGAACGCTTGTTGGATGACGGGCAAGAGCTTCCGGATACACCATGCTGTTCGGCGTAATGCCTTCGCGCTACCTACCGTTGAACATTGGGCGAGGGCGACTGTGCCAGCCGGCGCAAAGCGATAATAGTGGCAGCTATTGCCACGCATCCGTATTCCAACAGCATGACCCAGCCAGGAAGCGCCCCCCACGGATGCCCAAGTGCGCGCAAGTGCCATTGGACGTATGTGGGGATAATGCTCACCGTCCAGATAATGATCAGCAGCGTTGAGGCCGACGTCAAGAATGGCAGCAGCCAGAGAAGATACCAAGGGAATACGGCGGGTGCACACAAAAGAGATGCTGCCATCGGCCAGGCAAATTGGGCCGGAGATAGCTCAGTCGTTGCGCGTCTTATTCTGTGCCAGGTTGCAGTCAGTAATCCGACGAGCACTGCCAGCCCAACCAGCAACTGCGGAGGCGCCACTCGATCGAGTGCCGCAAAAACGGGACCGTTGAAGCGAAAATTCCGCACATACGTACCCAGCGAGCCGATGGGAATGCGGCCATGGTTGAAAAATGAACGATCAAGAAATGGCACGTACAGAAGTGCGACCACGGCTGCCGCCAGCGCAGCGTCGCGCATGCGGATCCGCTTCCAGTAAAGGGGCAACAGTACGACCGGCAGCAATTTCACTGCTATCGCTAGCCCAAGTCCGACGGCTGCAGTCGCCCGCCATCGGCGCATTAGAGCAGCGCCGGACACCAGCAACAATAGCGCGCCAACAATATCAATGTGACCGCTTCCCGCCACCTCAATGGCCAACAATGGGTTCCAGGCGAACGCCAGTACCAGGTGCGCTCCCTTCCGGGTACAACGCAAGATATCGAGCAACAAGAGAACAATGGCGAACTCGCAAACCACAAATGCAACTTTCAGCGCAAAGGTGGACTCCTGGATCCCGGTTACTGCGCGGAAGAATAGCTCCGCTCCCGCGGGATACGGGCTTGGCAGATCGGGGTTGTTCAAGTTGCGCGTTTCCGCAGTATGTAGCCCCTTCACAGCAGGGTCGCTGGGAACGACAACATAAGGGTTGTAGCCAAGCCTCTGCAGGCGGCCATCCCAAACATAGCGATGGATATCGTCGTCGGCGCCCGGGGGCAACCGAAGAAATTCAACGTGCCACACCGCAGCCAGGACGAGCCCAATGACGACAACGCGCCGGGAAATGCGTCGTTCAAATTTGGGCGTGGCGAAAAACTCACGGATCGCCAGGAGGTACACGATGCCCGCAATCGTCAAAGAGGCCATGAAGTACGGTCCGCCTCTATCGCCGAAATTGCGTGAGCAGATGGTTAGCGCCACGCACAACGCGGCGCCGAGTATGTACACTTTCCACGGGGAGGTGATCTTCACAATTCTCCCGTGCCCGTCCGGGATCGCGCCACCATTAGCTCCCAGTCTTTAAGCCACGCCGCCGTGCGGGGCGCCCTTGCTGGAGCCAGACGCAACTCCGCTGCCAGGCGAGTCAGGTCGTCAGCTACATCAACGTCGTAAAAAGGATCCGCGAAACCCACGGACAGCTCAAGAGCTCGTGCGCGCGCCAGGAGTCTCTCCAGCGCACTGCTGGTGCCCATTCCATCGGGTGCGAAAAGCGTAGGATGAGAAGCCTTGGCCCCGACGAGATAGTAGCCTCCGTCGTGTGTTGGTCCGATGACAACGTCATGTGCGGTCAGGGTTTCGAACGCGCCTTCGAGAACAGCGCGCGGCAAATGTGGGCTATCGCTGTTGAAGGCAATGGTGAGTCGTTGATTTTCTCCCGCGAAGTGCGCAAACACCGAAGTGAGGCCTGCGGCAAGGCCTTCACCGTTCTGGGCAACTACGCTCACTTCATTGTTTGCTAACTGCGGGCCTGCCAACTGTGCCAGTTCGTTAACGTCCGAGTCCGGGCACATGAGGGCAACTTCCACATCGCTCAAGGACCGCGCCAGCGCCAGCGTGTCGTCCAGAAGACAGCAATAGAAATCAGTGACAGCCGCAGGAGAAAGGCTGGGAGCCAGACGAGTCTTGACCGCGCCTGGCCTCGGCGCCTTCGCCATGATTACCAACACACGGCCACTAGCTGACGGACGCGCCACCGTCTGGCTTGAAGATTCCATAGATTGTTGGGGAAATAATATACGACGCGTGGCCTGCTCAAGCCCGGTTTTGGCTTGAGTGGGAATGTTAGAGGCTGATCCAAAACCTGTAACCGGGTGTGCGGGAGAGATTGAGCCGAAATGGAAGACACGAAAACGCGAAAGAGTGGCGGGAAGACATTGTCCGGCTGTAGAACTGCCCCACTCAAGCCAAAACCGGGCTTGAATGGGCCACTTGTCCTACACTCCGGCTGTCCGTGCCCCGGGTCTTCGACGGCGGAAATAATAGCGCACGATCAAGCTGAGAATGAACCAGGCGGCGCCGACCGTTCCCTTCAGCGTGCCGCTGATCTTCGATTGTCCGATGCGCGGGTAGTAGCTTACTGGGACTTCAACCACGCGGAATCCACCGAGGGCGCCTTTGAGGATCATCTCAACCGCCCAGCCATAGGTGGTTTCTTCGAGTGCGAGCGCGCGTAGTACATCTGCGCGGCCAGCGCGAAAGGGGCCGAGATCACTGATTTCCAATCCATACAGAAGTCTGATCAGGCTGGCGGCGAGGCGATTGCCAAGCGCCTGATGCCAGGGCAGCGCTCCGGCAGAATTCCGGTCGTGCAAGCGGGAACCGAGCGTGATGTCCGCGCGCCCCTCGATGATTGGCGCTAGGAGAATCGGTAGTTCGGAGGGCCGGTCGCTGTAGTCGCCGTCGAGAAACACAACCACGTCAGGGGAGTTGGCCGCGGCCAGACCCGTGAGACAGGCTCGCCCATAGCCGCGGCGCGGTTCCTGAGCCACGCGGGCTCCCATCTTCGCTGCGATTTCGGGTGTCCCGTCATTCGAGTTGCTGTCGACAACGATGACCTCGGTGGTGAGTTCGGACGGGAGATCGGCCAGAACGAGCGCAATCGACTGCGCTTCATTATGGGTAGGGATGATGACGGACACTCGCACCTGAAATTGTCCCAATCACCACCAGGGAGAGGCTGGCCAGCGTTGCGACAGCCACGCGTCAACGCCCCATCTGCGGCCGGCGCGTCCGACAGCGAGCCCAAGTGATGCCATCACCGGAACCAGCAGTTCCCATATCCACGAGGTGCCAAACTCCGAGATCCAAAGGCTGCCGAGAAACAGAAAAGCCACGAATGCGGCCGGCCGGGTAAGCAGACCGATGACGAGCAGGATACCGAGAGAGATCTCAGTCAGGCCCTGCATGGGAGCAGCCATCGCGGCGTGGCTTGCCGCCAGGCCCATGACGGCTTTCCACAAAGCCGGCGAATGACTGTGCTGGATGTAATAGCTGATCAGGCCGGCGTAGCCCGCCGCTGTGTAGAGGCCTTTCCCCAGATTCTCAAAAAAGACCCACACGAACATCGCGCCGATGGTCACTCGCACGATTGCCAGACCGCTGGCTGCCTGGAATTGGCGGGCCAGCGTAGTTACGTCGCTTGGCCTTGAGGTTGTGGTCGCTGTCATGGTGAACCCTCGTGCAGTGGATGCTATACTAAATATTCGACAGGCTCAAATATTGTCTCAGCGAATCTACGGCGGCGAATTATCGCCAAACAGCCTTTCTCGGTAGTGGTACAGTCTGGTTTTTCTTTGCGAACTTTGCGGACGTTCTCTGCGTTCTTTGCGGTCATAGCTTCTGAATTTCCTCGGGCAAATCAAAGGCTTTAACCGCAAAAGGGCGCGAAGGGAAACGCGCAAAGTTCGCAAAGAAAATTCACAAACTGATCGCCCGCCTCTTCCTCCGCTGCTATGACAGCTCTCGTTGGCTGCTGGTACAATCCCGATTTATCCGCCGACTAAGGAGTTTCTTCATGAGGCTGCGAATTCTCTCGTCATTGCTGCTGCTCACTCTTCCGGTATGCCAGTTGGCCGCCCAATCCTCTTCGAATGCCGAGAAATTCAGCCCACCCGCCCGCACTTTTCGCTTCAGCTACAGCTTCACAGTGAAGGACATTCCCTCCGGGGCGAAGCGCGTGCGCGTCTGGGTTCCGGTGCCGCAGACTGACCAGCATCAGACGGTGCGCCTCCTGGCGGTCAAGGCTCCGGTTAAAACGCGGATGACGCAGGAGCCCGAGTACGGCAATCGGATGATGTATGCCGAGATCCAGAATCCTGCCACGGGCAAAGCAGAGTTCACCCTCGAGTACAAGATTACGCGCCGCGAGTACTCGCGGGGCGATTACGCGCAACTCAAGCGAACAGATCAGAGGCCTGCCGTCGTGTTGGCATCAATGAGCCGTCTGGTTGAGCCTGACAGTCTGATTCCTACGGATGGCAGGATGAAGGCGCTAGCGGACAAGGTCACCGGATCCCAGAGCGGCGCAGTGGCGAAAGCCAAGGCTGCCTATGACTATCTCTTCACGACCATGAGCTACGACAAGACGGGTACAGGATGGGGACGCGGGGACGCGGTGTGGGCCTGTGACTCCAAGCATGGCAACTGTACGGACTTCCATTCTCCGTTCATCGGCATGCTGCGGGCTGACGGAATTCCGGCCCGCTTCGACATCGGCTTTCCACTGCCCGAAAACAAGGACAAAGGAGATATCGCCGGGTATCACTGCTGGGCTGAGTTCCATGCCCCCAAAACCGGCTGGGTCCCGGTTGACATTTCAGAGGCGTGGAAAGCCAAGCAGAAAGAAGATTATTTCTTCGGCAGCGTCGACGCCAACCGCGTGCAGTTCTCCACCGGCCGCGACATCGCACTGTCTCCCAGGCAGGATGGCCCCGCGCTCAATTACTTCGTCTACCCGTATATCGAAGTCGACGGTAAGCCGTACGATAAGCTCGACAAGCAGTTCAGTTTCGAGGAAGTGAAATCTTCCGAGTGAAGCCGGGAGCTCGAAGGAGAATTCGATGAACCGAATAGGACTGACTCTCTCTCTCTAATCTGCTTCGCCTGTGTCCTAGCGGGCCAGACGAATCAAACGGCTGCACGCAAGACGATAATTGGTAGTTACCATATCGATAAAATTCAGGGTTCTGAGATCGGAAGCATGGTGATGCGGGGGAGTGATTTTAGCTTTCACGACTCCGCGCATGGCTCAGAGATGAACTGCCGCGGCGATTGCGAACTTGAAGTTGGAACAATACTGCTGCTGGCGGGTGAAGTGGATTTTCACAGCAGGACGGGCGAAGCCGAAGCCCGAGAGAACGTGAGAATCAAGGTACTACCCGTAGGGGGTGGGACCAGAGCGCCATAAACCCTAAAGACACGCAGTCGGTTTTAGTTCACTTTCGTGGCGGTTTATCCGTGGCCAGCTTTTCATCGAGCAGGAGAAGAAATCCGGTGAGCAGCCGGTAGCTGTCGTAGTAGTCGCGTTGGTGAACGGCCTCGTACTTGTCTTTCGGGCTGTGCAGGATTGGGATTGTCTCCTGAGTCAGGGAGTGAATGATGATCACCGGAACTTTCCGTTTGATGAAGGACTCTTCGTCGGAGTAACCGATTTTATCCACGTTGACGCCGGTCAAGGGAAGATTCATTACGTGCGCCAGGGCGTTCAAGAGGTGCACCAGGTCGGGGTCCGAGCGGCTGGCCCAGACCTCCGTGGGGCCCAGCCCGAGCGTATCCATGTTCACCATGACCTGCATTTTCGCCACTTCGGCAGCAGCCAGGCTGCGCACATAGAAATTCGAGCCCACTAGTCCCTTCTCTTCACCAGCAAAGGCCACGAAATAAAATGTATGGCGCGTCGGTCGAGTGTTGAGGACCTGGTAAAGGCTGGGTAACAGAGAGGCTCCGGTCCAGTTATCCACCACGCCGTTGCCGGCATCCACATGGTCGAAGTGGGCGCCTATCACGACGATGGAGTCTGTAGAGCCCGCCAGCACGCAGATCAGGTTCGGTTGCTTCAGGCCATTCACCGGCTGTTCCGTCAGATTGTTCCCCCGGCACCCGGCGGATTCAAACATGGCTTTCAGCGTGGCTTCCCGCTGGTTGTCATTGCCCGGGTAGCTCTGGAGTCGCTGCTCGACCACTTCCGGCTTTAAGGTTTGGAACTGAAGCTGGGCAGTAACCGGCGACAGGGCGCTGATGAGCACCAACGCAGCCGATACCGAAGTCTGGAGTGACACTTCCTTCTCAATCAGCATCTTACATGCAGGCGGTGTTGCATTGTTTATGGGCGTCAACTCTTCACCCCTTGGGCCTTCCGGCCGACACCGAAGCGCCGTTCCTCGTTTTTCCTGGACTGATATAAAATCTTGAACTACACAATCGCGACACCCGGTCGCGGCGCCGTTCCGCGTACGTGAGGCTTTTCCTGTGTTCGAACGCAAAAGGCAAGGGCCTGTGCACAAACGAGTATCAGAACGGACGCAAACCCAACTGGCATTTGGCGCGGCGGTAATCCTGCTGGTGGTAAGTGCATTGGCTGCCTACGCCACGGTGGCCCGGCTTCGCATCGCGGAGAAGTGGGTCGGCCACACCCGCGACGTTCAAACTGCGCTGGCTGATCTGAACACTACCAGCGCCCGGGCTGGACGGGCACGCACCCAATACGTCGACACCGGTGACAACGTCTCCCTCGAAGACTACGAATCGACTGCCGCCGAGATTCCGTCGAAATTGCAACTGACCGAGCGCTTGCTGGCTGACAATCCCGAGCAATCGAAACTTCTGGGACGCCTGAAAGGGCTGACCAACCACAGGTTGGACTTGCTGAACCAGTCGGTGCAGTTGAAGCGCAGTGGTTCTCCGGATGTGCAAGAGCAAGCACGACTGCGGCAGGAAATTCTCGATGCGTCCACCCAAGCCGACACGCTGCTGCAGACGATGCAGGACAATGAACAACTCCTCCTGGATACGCGCACGGCGCGATCCGACCGGTTGTTTCGGATTACAGCGTACATTCTGTCGGCTACGTTCATCGTGGCGCTGGGGCTGTTCTTCTTCCACTATCGCCTGCTTAACGCCGAGTTGAACGCGCGGGAGCAAGCCGAAGCGTCCTTGCGGGCTCTCAGTGTGCGCCTGCTGGAGTTGCAGGACCAGGAACGGCGGAAATTCTCCCGCGAACTGCACGACAGCCTGGGGCAGTACCTGGTGGGAGTAAAGATGAACCTGACCATGCTGGGCAACTCGGTACCGCCCAATACCCTGATTGCGGAATGCATCAAGCTGCTGGACCAGGCCATGACCGAGACCCGCACCATCTCCCATTTACTGCATCCGCCCTTGTTGGACGAGACCGGTTTCGCTTCTGCCGCGCGTTGGTATGTGGAAGGTTTCGCGAAACGCAGCGGCATTCAAACCACTCTGGAAATGCCGGAAGACCTCGGCCGCTTGTCGGCTTCTCTCGAACTTGCTCTGTTCCGCGTCTTGCAGGAAAGCCTGACCAACGTTCACCGCCATGCCAAGAGCCGCAAGGCGGAGGTTTCCGTAATGGCGTCGAACGGTCAGGTCGTGCTCCAGGTGAGAGACTATGGAAAGGGCGTTCCCCCCGACGTTCTCGACCGCTTTCGTCACAAACGCGCGCATGGCGGAGTGGGGCTGGCCGGGATGCGGGAACGAATCAACGAACTGGGAGGCCGGCTGGACATGAATTCGGACAACCACGGCACGCGAGTCGTGGCCACGATGCCGCGCCTGGAGCGAAGAGACTCGACGGAAGAAGTTGCCGCGGATTGATCCTGTGTGGGTTGGACACTCCTGTCCGACGCTTTTGACTCTGGTTTGTGTTTTGACTTCGGTTTTGTGTTTGTAAATTTTCCTGTAGTTCGAAAGCAAATTCAAAAACGTCGGACAGGAGTGTCCGACCTACACATTCACCGGCTAAGGATCTGTTCCGGTTCACACTTTCTTGCCGAGATCGCTGGACATGCCTCCGGCCGCAGGCACGTAGCATTTCAAGGTGTAGTCCATCACCATGCGATTGGCATTGAAGCGCCAGCCCAGGGTGCGGATGGTGCGCTTCATGCGCTTGATCCAGCCGCGGGGCAGTCCGTCGTGGTCACGGTTATAGAAGAGGGGAATCACTTCTTCGCGCAGCACGCGGTAGAGGTCTTCGCCGTCACGGCTGTCGTGAATGCTCATGTCGGCGTGAGTTCTGCCCGTCCCGATGGCGAATCCATTCAGGCCGTCATAGGCTTCCGCCCACCAGCCGTCGAGAACCGACAAGTTAAGACCGCCGTTCAAGACCACTTTCTGCCCACTCGTGCCCGATGCCTCCAGCGGCCGCCGCGGATTATTCAGCCAGACATCGACACCCTGGACGAAGTGCCGCCCCACATTCATGTCATAATCTTCGACGAAAACAAACTTGTCTGAAAATTCCAGGTGACGCATCAACTGGGCGATCTGCTGCAGCATCTTCTTGCCCGGTTCGTCGCGGGGATGCGCCTTGCCGGCAAAAATGAACTGCACCGGACGCTTGGGATCGTTCACCATGGATGTCAGTTTTTGGATGTCGGCCAGAATCAGATCGGCCCGCTTGTAAGTAGCGAAACGGCGCGCAAACCCGATGGTCAATGCATCCGCACTGAGCACCCGGCCCAGGCGCAGCAGCATTTCGGAAGACTCGTCGCGGCGTTCGGCCTGCTCGACTACCCGGTGACGCACAAAATCCAGCACGCGTGATTTCAGGTGAAGATGGGTTTCCCACAGTTCCCCATCGTCCACGTTTTCGATTCCCTCCCAGATCGCAGGATCGGCATTGTTCTCCTGCCAACCCGTCCCCAGATGGCGGTCATACAGGCGGAACATTTGCGGCGCCAGCCAGGAAGGGACATGCACGCCGTTGGTGATGTGCCCGATGGGAACCTCGTCCTCGGGCTTGCCGGGATAAAGGCCGGTCCACATGTGCCGCGACACCTCGCCATGTAAAGCGGAAACCGCGTTGGCGCGGCGCGCCAGTTTCAAACCCAGGACGGTCATGCAGAAATCTTCATTGCGGTCGCCTGGATTTTCCCGTCCCAACTCCATCAGCTTTTCCTGGGAGATACCCAGCGCCTCGCGCATGGGCCCAAGGTGCTCCTCCATCAACTCGGCGTAAAAGCGGTCGTGGCCGGCGGGCACGGGCGTGTGGGTGGTGAAAACCGTTTCGCGCGAAACCCGGCGGACCGCATGATCAAAGGCGATACCCTCGCTCTGCATGCGGTCACGAATCGCTTCCAGCACGGCGAATCCGCTATGGCCTTCATTGAGGTGCAGAACGCCCGGGGTGATGCCCATGGCCCGGAGAGCGCGGAAACCTCCGATACCCAGCAACAATTCCTGGCGGATCCGGATGCGCGAATCTCCTCCATATAAACGTGAGGTGAGTTCGCGGTCTTCAGGATGATTGCCCTCGATATTGGAGTCGAGCAGGAGCAAATTGCAGCGCCCCACTTTCATGCGCCAGACTTTCGCGCGCAGAGCCGTGCCGCGAGTCTCTACCTGGACGGTGACGGGTTCGCCGTTCGGCCCGATGGCCGCTTCCATGGGCAACTGGTTGACGTCAGTCTGGATGTACTCTTCCTGCTGCCAGCAGGCGCGATCGAGCCGCTGCCGGAAATATCCTTGGCCATAAAACAATCCGATGCCCACCAGCGGTATTCCCAGATCAGACGCGCTCTTGACGTGATCGCCGGCCAGAACGCCCAGCCCGCCGGAGTATTCCGGAATGGAGACGTGCAAACCGAATTCGGCGGAGAAGTACGCCACCGGACGAGGCCGCAGAACGCCGGCCTGACGGGCCCCCCAGGTCCGGTCCGCATCGAGATATTCGCGCTGGCGGCGATAAGCGTAGTTGATCCGGCTGTGCAGCACCAGTTCGCGGGCACGGCGTTCCATTTCCGCCAGGGGAATCTCCGAAAGCAAGGCGACGGGATTGTGATTGAGCTGTCGCCAGCGCACTGGGTCGAGATCGCGAAACAAACTGCTGGTGTCGTGGTCCCAGGACCACCACAGGTTGCGCGCCAGGGTCCACAAGCGCTCCTGGGCGGGCGCGATAAAGCGGTCCAGAGTACGGGCTTCACTCACCACCGACCCCACCTGGGTTGCGGCCTCGGCCAGCATCCGGATTTCGTCCTCGCGAAACACGCGGGGCGCAATGGTCTGAACCACCAGCACTCCCTGCAGGACGCCGCGATCAATCAGGGGAACGCCCAGGAACGATTGGTATGCCTCTTCTCCCGCTTCACTGAAATACTTGAAACGGGGATGGCTTTTCACCTGTTCCACCGCCACCGGACCTACCCGTTCCGCGACCAAGCCCGCCAGACCCTCATTCACTCCCATGCGAAGGGTGCCAATGCATTGGGGACGAAGTCCCAGAGTCGCGGCCAACACCAGGTTGGCCCGGTCCGGCTCCAACAGGTACGCGGAACAGACGTCGGTCTGAAAGCGTTTGGCGATCAAGGCGACAACGTTCATTAACGTTTCGGCCGAATTGCCGCCCTCGGCGGCCAAGTTGCCGATTTCCTCAAGGGTCAGGACGTAGTTTTCGTCGTGCGCGGGAGCGGGTTGGCTCATGTTCTGAATTATCTCGTCGTTAGCTGTCAATTTAGGATTCATGACGCGGTCATCCGCGCATTCCAATAGTGTAACCGCTGGAAGATGAAGCGACTAGGTTACGGATGTGGCCCCCGTCGGTCAGAATCACTTCTGGGGTTGCGCGTGCCCCCCGCCAACCAGGTGCCATTTTGGACCGGAATCCAGTTTAGGTTTCGTTCTGCGAAACCTTAGACGCCGGCGCAAACCGAGTCCAATCGAATTTCTTTATCGGATCGATCCTAATCACGCTTCGAGACGAAGAAGACTCGATAACAGAATACCGAGGCCTTGACGTGGGCTAATAGCAGGTCGTGCGGCCGGGCTACAGTAGATTCTGTAGGTACGAATTGCGCAGTTGGCCGGAAAGCCACAGGACCGCTATTTACGTAAGCCGCAGAAAAGACATGCAAACTGCTTTTGGCAAACTAACTGCAATAGGGCCTGGTGAACTTCCAGGAGGACGCGCATGACTGAAATGCCTGGCCACGATTGGAAGGAACTGGCCGAAGCGGCTCGCAATGAGCAAGACCCGAAAAAGTTGATGAATCTCATTGATCAACTGAACCGCGCGCTCGAACAGCATATGAAAGACCAGTATCCCCGCTCCCAGGAAGTGGCCAGCTAGCGCGCCTTCGCTTTGCCCCAACACACCGCGCCGGGAGACGCCGCGCCGGCAAGTTGCGGGTGAAGGCTGACCCCTGCCTGGCGTTCCAATCCACGGTCGAATCCCCATTGCATGTAAAATCCTTCACGTAACACCGGCGTGCCGCAAACGCTGATGTCAGGCTTTCCGCCGTGACCACGATCGCGCCTCCGCGATCGAAATCTGAATTGGAGAAACACAGAAGATGGCTGAGTGCGACGGCAAGGTGGCGCTGGTGACGGGTGGGACCTCGGGCATCGGACGGGAGACATCGCTCCTGTTTGCCAAGAAAGGCGCCCGGGTAGTGGTCGCGGGACGGCGTGAAGTTGAAGGCAAAGCCACGGTGGACCTGATCCGTCGCGCCGGTGGCGAAGGAGTCTTCATCCGGGCAGACGTATCGCGGGCATCGGAAGTCAAAGCCCTGATCGAAGAGACTGTGGCCGCCTTTGGTGGACTGGACTATGCCTTCAACAACGCCGGCATCGAGGGCCATTGGGTCCCCATCGTGGAGCAGACCGAGGAAGAATGGGACAAAACTATCGACATCAATCTCAAAGGCACATGGCTCTGCCTGAAATACGAACTACGGCAGATGCTGAAGCAAGGCCGCGGCGGCGCGATAGTCAACAACTCATCCATTGCCGGATTCATCAGTAGCCAAGGCACCGCAATTTACTCTGCCAGCAAACACGGCGTGTTGGGCCTGACCAAAGCGGCCGCGATGGAGGTGGGGAGAAGCGGGATCAGGGTTAACGCGGTTTGCCCGGCGGCAATCGAGACCGCCATGGCGGACCGTCTGTTTGGAGCGCCTGAGGTCAGGAAGAAGTCGCTGACCTTTTATCCCATGAACCGATTTGGCGAATCCAGCGAGGTGGCCGAAGCCGTGGTGTGGATGTGTTCGAGCGCAGCCAGTTTCATGACCGGCCAAAGCCTGGTCCTGGATGGAGGCTTTCTCGCCGGTCCGAATGTGCCCCAGGAATAGAAGAAACAAACTAATATTCCTAAGGACGAAATCTTATGATCAAGAGAATAATCAGGCGCGAGTGCAATGTACTTTTGCCGGTGCTATCCGCAATCCTGGTGTTCACGAGCGGGGCGGGAGCACAAGCTTCGGCGAAGCCGTCCGACGTTCTAGTAATTGACGCCTCGGCGCCTGCTCATCCCTTCCCTCACTTCTGGGAGCACATGTTTGGCTCGGGCCGAGCCAACCTGACTCTGCGCGAAAGCTACCGCAATGATTTGCGCCAGGTAAAACAGATCACGGATCTGGAATACGTCCGCTTCCACGCCATTTTTCTCGATGACATGGGGGTGTACGACGAAGACAGCGCGGGCCATCCTATTTACAACTTCTCCTATGTTGACCAGGCATACGACGGCCTCCTGCAGAATTGCGTGCGTCCTTTTGTGGAGCTGAGTTTCATGCCCAGGAAACTGGCTGCGAAGGATGCGCCGCATGCTTTCTGGTACAAGCAGAATGTTGCGCCTCCGAAAGATTGGGCCAAGTGGGATGACCTGATCTACCAGTTTACGAAGCATCTGGC
>JBARIF010000344.1:0-1842 GCA_049799615.1 Terriglobales bacterium | reverse complement strand
ACGCCGTTCGCGCTTGCTCTTGCATTCGTAAATTGCGAAAATCGTCCTGATGAAGATCACCATCAACGGGCAAGAGCAAAGCTCCCCCCCGATCACGCTGGCCTCGCTGGTCGAACAGCTCGGCATGAAGCAGGACCGCGTAGCCGTAGAGTTGAACCGTAACATCGTCCCCAGAGCGGAATGGACCGCAACTAACCTGGCGGAGGGCGACCACCTCGAAATCGTCCACTTCGTAGGCGGCGGATTTTTGTAGCGCCGGCGTCCCGCCGGCTGTCCTGAGGGCATCCCGCCCTCAGAGTGGGCGAGCGGGGAACTCGTCTAGTACACCTCCTGGGCAAATCTTCCATTGACAGCCGCCAGTTCACGCCTAAAATGTGTCAAACATTTTATATCTTGAATGTTTGAAACAATTTCTGCGTTCATCGTGCAGACTCGATTCACATCTCGCGAAGTGATGTCCCTTACCGGCATCACTCTCCGCCAACTGCAATGGTGGGACGAGCGCCGCATTGTCGTCCCTGCCCGCGAAGGGCATCGCCGCCTGTACTCGACCGAGGATCTAGCCGAGGTGGCGGTCATCTGCGAACTGCGCCGCCGCGGTTTTTCGCTGCAGCGGGTACGCAAAGTGATGCGCTTCTTGCAGCGTGAGTTCAGCAAGCGTCTGGCGGAAACCGTCACCGGCTCGTCTGACTACCATCTCCTCACCGACGGCCGCACCCTCTATCTGGAAACCTCGGCCCGGCAGATTGTGGACATCCTCAAGAATTCGCGCCAGCCCATGCTGGCGATTTGTCTCAGCGATACGGTGCGCCAGGTGCGCGCGGACATCCGCAATGCCGAAAAAAAAGCTAATGCCAGCGTTTTGCGGCCGGCACGCAGAAAAGCTTCATAAGCAGGGAAGTTTGGCTCCAAAAAGTTTGGCTCCGGGGGAGGAGAGATGGTTGGAGAACTGAACGTCCTTAACGAGTGGATTCCCGAGCAGATGCACCCCGGCACGATCTTCGTCCTGGAGAATGCCGGCCACGTGGGCGAGAAGGAAGATCCCTACTGGGCCGTGCTCGCCTGTCCCGACTGCGGCACCCTGGGACTCATCACGCGCAAACAACTCGCCGGCCTGCTGCCCGTGATCTGCGGCTCTGACCAGTGCTCGGTGCAGTTCTTCATCAACGACAGCGACATCGTGATCCGCAAGCCTTGCTGAGCGTTGCCTGTCACTGGGAACTGGGAACTTCAAACTGGAAACTGAATGACATTCCCCCTATATGTTCGCGGCAACTTCTGGTGGAATCTCAGGCTGACCGAATAACCTTCCAATGCACCGCCGCGGCGAGGGCGGGACGCCCTCGCGACAGCCGGCGAGACGCCGGCGCTACGTCTTACATAGTCGGCTTGCTTCGTACCCGATCGAGCGCCACCGGAATCTGTTCTACAATCTCGATTCCGAATCCCTCCAGGCCTGCAACTTTGCGGGGATGATTGGTAAGCAGCCGTATGCGCCGCAGGTTCAGGTCCGATAAAATCTGCGCTCCGATGCCCACTTCACGCTGCGTCTTGCGTTCGCTTTCCGGTAACGCCGGCAAACGCTTGTCCCGATGAAAGGTAAGTGCCGTCCGTTCCGCCAGCTTCTCCACCGAAAAGCCTTTGGAAGTCTGATGCAGGTAGATCAGCGCGCCCCGTCCTTCGCCGGCAATCCTCTGCATCGAGCCTTCGATAGTTGCATGGCAGTCGCACCCGGTGGACCCGAAAACATCGCCCATCAGGCAGTGGGAGTGCATGCGGACCAGCACCGGCTCGTCGCCGCTCTCGATGTCGCCACGTACCAGGGCCATGTGAGACTCGCCG
>JBARIF010000343.1:0-2548 GCA_049799615.1 Terriglobales bacterium | reverse complement strand
CAGCAGCACATCGCCCAATGTGACCGCGCACTCGCCGGCAAAAGCATCGACTGCCTCGGCCACAATGTGTTCGCTATGGGAACAAAGCGACGCCCGGAGTTCCGCGCTGCGTTGGGCCATGCGGGAGATGTCCAGGGCCCGCCTGCCATGCCACTCGACGATGCCGCGGGCTGTATCTTCGCTAATCCCCCCCAGGTTGCTAATCTCAATCACCCATCGGTCCAGCATCAGTTCGGCGTTGTCCGCCGAAGCGATGGCCAGCGTCTTCGAAGATTTTCGCGATGCTCCTATCTTCGCCGCGCATTGACGCGCCAATTCCGCGGCTGTCGTCAGCTTGCCGCCAATCACCGAAATCATGTGCTCGGCGCCATCCGGAGCGTGATCGTGCAGGTAGTGTTTGCGGGTCACGGCCGAGGCGTTTTCCTTGGGCGCGAAGGGCAGAGGCCGTACGCCTGCGAAGCTGTAACGAATGTCGGCAGCCGATAACTTGACACCAGGAAACAGGCGAAGCAGGGAACGCACCAGGTAGTCGATCTCCTCGGGCGAGGGTTGGACCTTGCCCGGGTCGCCCGAGTCCGAAACTTCAGTGGTGCCGACCAGCACCTGTTCATTCCATGGAATGACGAATATCGGACGTTTGTCCACCGCCTCGGTGTACACCGCGGCGTCGGGAGCGCCCGCGAAGCGGGGCATAACGATGTGCGATCCGCGGACGCCGCCGACCATGGGGTGCGGCGTCTGGATGCGCGAGCGCTGGCAAATCCGGTCCGCCCAGGGGCCGGTGGCGTTGACAATCCACGTGGCTTCGACGCGTTCCTCCTTCCCGCTCAATTGATCGCGCAACAAGACGCCGGCCACGCGTCGATGCCGGACATCTACGGCCAGCACTTGGGTGTGATTGCGCGCCACTGCGCCGGCTTCGGCCGCCTCCACCAGCCACTCTGCCACCAGGCGCTCGGGGAATTCGCACTGCGCATCCTCGTAACTGAATACCGACCAGCGCCGCCCAGAGTCGAGCAGACCCTCCAGCTTCCGCTGGTCCTCGCGGCTCGATCCTGTCTGCAGCCGGCCGCCGCCCAATCGGCGATACAGCCACAGACCGGTGCGTATGGCCAGAGCGCTGCGACCGCTGTTCTGATCGAGTGCCAGCAGAAAATGTATGGGATGCACCAGGTGCGGACGTTCCCGCAGCAGGCGGCGGCGTTCGATGAGAGACTCGCGCACCAGCCCGATCTCAGCGTGTTCCAGGTAGCGCAGGCCGCCATGAATGATGCGCGTGGCCCGGCTAGTGGTGCCGGCGGCGAAGTCATGCTGCTCAACCAGCAGCGTACGACGGCCGGCGCGAGCACATTCCCGCGCGATGGCGACGCCATTGATTCCGCCGCCGATCACGATCACGTGGAAGCGTTCGCCTTCCAGCGGACGCCGGATTGGGGGAGCGTAACTCATAAAACAGAGGCCGACCGAGGCCCCGGCCGGGGCACTCTCTTAGGATAACCTGCCTCGGTTTGACGATTCGCGAAAGATAACGTCGGTCAGCCCAGGTAACCTTGAGGCCGAAACCCCGGCACCTGGAGTCAAAGGTCAGCGAGTACGATGTAACCTATTGATGAATATATGGTTATGGCAGCGCTGATCCCGGGTAGCGCCGGCGTCCCGCCGGCTGTCCTGCGGGCATCCTGCCCGCCGCCGAGCGTGCGCCTCCGAATTGGGCCACTGCCCCGCAATTTCGTGAAACGCCGGCACTAACCGTCAGCAGCAACGGGCGGAGCAGGCCTTCAGGCCTGCATGCGGCCATCTCGTGCTGCGGACTCCAGCCCGTAAGATACCTCAGCGGCTGAAGCCGCACGCTGAAGTGAAGCGCTAAGGTGCTGCTTCACCCAAGATAGCCATGGCACCGCCAGAATTTCAAACTGAGCCACTACGGGAACGCGGTGTTCATTGCCCAACGCACGCCCGTCGTTTACATTGTTTGGGCCTCATGACTACAACTGGAGAACGCTTCGAACGCGCGGTCGCGATCATGGCCCGCCTGCGGGGCTCGGACGGCTGTCCCTGGGACCGCGAACAGACCTTCGATTCGATCAGGCCTTACACGCTCGAAGAAACCTACGAAGTACTGGAAGCCATCGACAATCGCGACTGGGACGAACTGCCGGGTGAACTCGGCGACCTGCTGCTGCAAGTCCTCTTCTATGCCCAGATGGCGATGGATCAGGGCACATTCTCGATCGACGAAGTCTTGGATCGCTTGTCTGACAAACTGGTCCGCCGGCACCCGCATGTTTTTGGCGATGTGAAAGCCGAGACTTCCTCCGAAGTGCTGCGAAATTGGGAGGCACTCAAAGCCGAAGAAAAGAAGAGCAGAGCGGCAACCGGAGCGACGGCAGGCCCATCCCAGTCCGTGCTGGCTGGCGTCTCTACGGCGATGCCGTCGCTGATGGAGGCTTACAAGCTTAGCTCGCGCGCGGCGCAAGTGGGTTTCGAATGGCCCAACATCGAGGGCCTGTTTGAGAAGTTGGAGGAAGAAACGGAAGAACTGCAACAG
>JBARIF010000342.1:0-2033 GCA_049799615.1 Terriglobales bacterium | reverse complement strand
GGGTCAATCCGTAATGGGGTGCCCCCCCGTTACTTTGGGGGCATGCCAGACACGATTCTCGCACCCCCGCCATCTAGGGATTTGTGACTTCGGGGAATCGGCCACTAGTACCAATGACGGTTTCCATCTTGCGCCGCAGGTTTATACTCGTGCCAGGTTATAGGGAGCCCTGGTGGACACCTGCCCCCAATTCTTTCGATGTCATCCCAATCTCGACGATGGCGTGAACCGCAACATCGTGGAGTCGGAGATTGAAGGCGGCGCATTTCTCGAGGACCTGCCTGCCCGGACGATGCTTCAGATCCAGACCCAGCACCGCTGGTACACCGTGGTGCATCGCGGACGGGGCGAGGCTTGGATCTGGGGTCATCCCGCGTTCTGTCCCGAGCCCGTGCTGGTGAGGATTGAGGGCTCGTCCTGGGGCGGCTCCATGCTGAAGATCGGATTTGTCGGTCGCGGCATGCACCTGGAATTCCGTCATCCCTCCTATCGCACCCCGATCGTGACCTCGCGCATTCTGGAAATCCGCCAGTGCGAGCAGGACGCACCCGAATTGCTGACCGCCGCCTACGAATCCCGTCCCACCAACTAGCCTTTTGTGTAGGTAGCTTGTGTAAGGAGCTTCTGTGGGTTGGAGACTCTTGTCCGACGCCTTTGAAGTTGTTTTTGGTTTGGTTGGGGACCGATTCCAAATCTAAAAGTCCAAGTCAAAGGCGTCGGACAAGGGTCTCCGACCCACACCCTATGCCACCCCCGCCGTCCTTCCTTGACGAAGCTCATGCCAGCTCTATAACCTGAGCGATCTTCGCACGTCTAATCCCTGGGCTATGGCGATGTTCCAGTGTCTTTAGAATCTGACAGGAGAATCATGAGCCGTAAATTTATCGGGCTGTTGTTCGCTTTTATCTTCGCCGGAGCAAGTCTGGTGTCCACCGCCCAGGAGCCGATGCCAGCGCCGGGCGCTTCCAGTTACCTGGCCGGGACTGCCGAATCCTTCCTGGCTTCTTGCCGCAGCGATGTGGATGACGGCAAGAAACGCATCGCCGCCATCAAGGCCAGCCAGCCGCCACGGGAGGCCATAAGCACGCTGCAGGCATTCGACACCGCGCTGGTCGTCATCATTGACGCCGAAAACCGCGCCGGCCTGGCCGAGCAGGTCCATCCCTCCAAGCCCTTCCGCGATGCAGCTCAGACTTGCGAACAGGAAGTCAGCCGCGTGCTCACCGACATCTCGCTCGATAAAGATATGTACCAGGTGCTGGCGTCGCTCGATGGCTCCCGGCTCGATTCAGCCGGGAGCTATTACCTCCGGACCACGCTGCGTGACTACCATCGCGCCGGCGTTGACCGCGACGATCCCACCCGGGAGAAGATACGGCAGTTGCAGGACGAGTTGGTAAAAATCGGCCAGCAGTTTGATCAAAATATTGCCGACGATGTCCGCAAGATTCAGGTCAACGTTTCCGATCTGGACGGACTTCCCGAAGACTTTAAGCGTTCCCATCCCGCCGATGCCTCCGGCAAGGTCACGCTGACCACCGACAACACGGACTATTTTCCGTTCATGGACTACGCCAAAAGCGAGGCGGCGCGGAAAGAGTTCTTTGTGCTCTACCGGCAGCGCGCCTATCCCAAAAACATAGACGTGCTGGGCCAGCTTTTGCAGAAGCGCCACGAACTTGCCAATGTTTTGGGATATCCCGACTGGGCCGCCTACATCACGGAAGACAAGATGGTCGGCACGGAACAGAATGCCGCCGACTTTATCGAAAAAATCACCGCTGCGGCGCAGGCCGGCTCCAAGCGCGATTACGACGAATTGCTGGCCCACAAAAAACACGAGGACCCGAAGGCGGACAGCGTCAACGCGTGGGATGTGGCTCACCTGGTTCGCGGAGCGAAGATTGAGAAGTTCGGATACGACTCCCAGGTCATCCGTCCGTATTTCGAGTATTCGCGGGTCTTGCAGGGAATCCTCGAGATCAGCAGCCGCATGTACGGGATCACCTACAAACCAGTGACCTCAGCGCAAG
>JBARIF010000341.1:0-8834 GCA_049799615.1 Terriglobales bacterium | reverse complement strand
GGCAGGAAGCGGTCCGAGATGTAGCGGTGCGACAAGGTGGCCGCGGCCACGATGGCCGAGTCCTTGATGCGCACGCCGTGATGCACTTCGTAGCGCTCTTTCAATCCGCGCAGGATGGCAATCGTGTCTTCGACGTTCGGTTCCCCGACAAACACAATCTGGAAGCGGCGTTCGAGCGCCGTATCTTTTTCGATGTGCTTGCGATATTCATTGAGGGTAGTGGCGCCGACGGCGCGCAGCTCGCCGCGGGCCAGCGCCGGCTTCAGCATGTTGGAGGCGTCAATGGCGCCTTCCGCCGCGCCCGCGCCCACCAGGGTGTGCAGCTCGTCGATGAACAGGATGATCTTGCCCTGCGAGTCTTCGATTTCCTTGAGCACCGCCTTGAGGCGGTCTTCAAATTCGCCACGAAACTTTGCTCCTGCCAGCATGGCGCCCAGGTCAAGCGCTACAACCCGCTTGTTCTTGAGCGCTTCCGGCACGTCGCCGGAGATGATGCGCTGGGCCAGGCCTTCGACGATGGCGGTCTTGCCCACCCCAGGCTCGCCGATGAGGACGGGGTTGTTCTTGGTGCGGCGGGAGAGTACCTGCACCACGCGGCGAATCTCCTCGTCGCGTCCGATGACGGGATCGAGCTTTCCACGCCGTGCCTGTTCGGTCAGGTCGCGAGCGTAGCGCTCCAGCGCCTGGTACTTAGCCTCAGGATTCTGGTCCGTCACTTTCTGGGAACCGCGCACCGAGGTCAGGGCCTTGAGAATGGCATCGTAAGTGGCGCCTTGCCGGGCCAGGATTTCCTGGGCCGGATCGCGCTTCAGGTGCGTGATGGCCAGCAGCAGGTGCTCGGTCGAAACATACTCGTCCTTGAAGTTGGCTGCTTCCTTGAAGGCCCGGTCGAGAAGATCGTTGGCCGCCTTGGAGAGGCTGACCTGCGCCGCTCCGCCGCCAGAAACTTTTGGCAGGCGCTCAATTTCCCGATAAGTCTCGCTCAGGACGGCTTGCGGACCAATGCCGATCTTTTCCAGCACGGGCAGAATAATGCCTTCTTTGTCTTCCAGCAGCGCTGCCAGCAGGTGCAGCGGCAACAGTTCGGGGTTGCCGTGCTCGGAGGCAAGGTCGTTGCCCCCCTGTACTGCTTCCTGCGCTTTGACTGTAAGTTTTTCCCAACGAATCGCCATGGCAAACTCCTCAAAGGACGGCAATCAGCACTTGGCATTTAGCCATTGGACTGACCAGCCAAAATGTAAGTGCTAAACGCCGATTGCTCAAATAAAAACGGGAGACGGTCTGTTGTCCGCCTCCCGTCAAGTAATCTGACGACGGAGAATAACGGGCGCGGACGCCCGTCCTCCATCGAGCCAGATTACGCGGCCTTGCTCGGGCCCTTACCCTCCAGTGTCTTTTCGCCGCCTACATTGACTTTGATCTGCTTGGGTTTGGCTTCGGCCTTCTTGGCCAGCTTTACCTTCAGCACACCTTTTTCGTAGTGGGCGGAAACACTGTCCGTATCCACCGTGGTCGGCAGGGTGAAGGTGCGAGTGAAGCTGCCATACTGCCGCTCAATGCGGCGATAGTTCTCTTCCTTCTCGTCCTTCTCGAGCTTGCGCTCGCCGTGCACGGTCAGGGTGTTGTTTTCGATGCGGACGTCAATGTCCTTCTCGTCAATCCCCGGGACTTCGATCTTCAGCGTGACGTTGTGTTCATCCTCGTAAACGTCAACTGCCGGAGCAAAGCTCGAGGTGGTCAGCGATTCGTCTCGACCCTCGTTGAACGAGGCATTGAACAGGCGGTTCAGGCGATCCTGCACGCTGCTGAACTCGCGATAGGGATCCCAGCGGGTCAGTACGGTCATAAAATCCTCCTCAAGAAATTTTCAAAAGCTTGCAAGGCCATTCTTTCACTGCCTTGGATTTAATTTAGCGTCAACCCATAATAAAATATGAGTGTATTACTGTCAACTATATTATATTATGTGTTTTCAGTTACTTAGGTAGGCTACAACGCATTTCAGGTACTCTGTCTCAGGTACGTTCAAGAGGATGGGATGATCCTTGGCCTGCCCACGGTTTTCCACGATGCGAAGATTTCTGTGGACATCCCGGGCCGACTCTCCAACGACTTCCAGGTATTGGGCTGAGCTGACGTGGTAGGAGCAGCAGCACGTGACCAGAATGCCGCCGGGGCGCAGCATCTTCAGCGCGCGCAAGTTGAGCTCTTTGTAGCCGCGCAGGGCGGTCTCCAGGTTGGCTTTGCTCTTGGCGAAGGCGGGAGGATCGAGGACGATAGTGTCGTAGCGGCGTCCGGCGTCGGCGTAGTCACGCAGCAGGTCGAAGGCGTTGGCTTCGACCCATTCGATCTCGCGGCCATTGAGGGCTGCGTTGCGGTCGGCCACCTCGAGCGCGGGGCGGGAACTGTCCACGCCGGTGACCTTGGAGCAGGACCGGGCCAGGTGCAGAGCAAAGCCACCCTGATAGCAGAAAACATCCAGGGCTTCCCCTTGAGCGTAGCGCGCGGCGGCAGCGTAATTCTCGCGCTGGTCGAGGAACGAGCCGGTCTTCTGGCCTTCCAGGGCCGCGTAGTGAAAGCGCACACCATTCATGGTGAAAATCGCGCTGGTCTTTTCGCCCTGGACCAGATCCGACGGCCGCGCGGGCAACTGTTCCAGTTCACGGATTCGGGGATCGACGCGTTCGGCGATGGCTGCCGGTTTCAGGCGTTGGTTGAGTTCAGAAACAATCAGGTTGCGGACCGGCTCCGCGTCCATGGCCTGGGTCAGGGCCTGGACGGAAAGAAGGTCGTTGTAGCGGTCCACGATCAGGCCGGGAAGAGAATCGGCCTCGCTGAAGATCACGCGGTAAGCGTCCGTGTCGCGGACCACGCGCTCCCGATAGGCGATTGCGCCCTGAATGCGTTCGCGCAGCAGGCGGCCGAGGTCATCGACGGGCTGGGGCGAGAGCATGCGTATGGCGATTTGGGAAGCGCTGCTGTAGAGGGCCGTCCCCAGGAATTTTCCGCGCTCATCGCTGACGCCCACAGCCGTGCCCGGCGCAACCCCGTTGGCGGAGACAATATCCGAGCGGTAGACCCACACGTGGCCGTCCTGCAAACGTTTGGCGCCGCGGCGGGAGATTTTTACGACGGGCAGTAAGGAAGCAGTTGACCTCGCGGGCATGGCATGATCTTACCTTGGCATGGTGTATGCAGGGGCAGATGAGGACATCTGCCCCTACGTGATTCTTGGTGACCCGGTTTCAAATCAGCTGGCGGCGGGATGGGGTGACGGAGGGGCTTCGACAGGAGCTTCGCGCAGCGCTTTTTTCAGGTCGGCGTGTAGTTCGTCGAGTTCGGTCATGGGCAGTTCCGACGCCCATTCTTCTAGCTGCTGTACGTCCAGCGTGGTGTGGAGCCGCACTCCGGACTTAATGTCGTCGGCAAAGGCAGCACTGAAATCTCCCGGCTGATTCTGGGTGTCTCCGATCTTCCTGCCGGTTTGGGCGTCGTAGACCCGCCGGCTGGCGCTGCCATCGGTATTCAGAAAGGCAAAGAAAACTTCACCCAGGTCCTGATACTCCGCCCGGTAAAACCAGGCTTTGTCTACGTGGGTCTTGGGTCGGGCCCGGCGCTTGGCCGTCAGGCTGGGCTTTTCCACCGCCACTCCGGTGGCGGGATCGAAGTATAGAACGCGCTGGCAGGATTCGCAGACCACGATCTGTCCGCTGCGGACTTCGTTATAAGTCTGCGGGCGCAGCATGACCTGGCATCCCATGCACTTCTGCTCGCGAACTTCGGCGATCCCGGAGCCGCGAAATTTAGCTACACGTTCGTACTGGCGCAGCAGATCTTCGTTCACTCCGGCGCGCGCCTGGTCGCGTTTGGCATTCCACTCCGCCAGCAGCTTTTCGTCTTCGGCGGTGCGCTCGCGGGCCGCGGCTTTTTCTTTCTCGATCTCCGCCATCTCGGCTTTCAATTCCAGCTCGGCGGCTTTCACATCTTTTTCGCGGGCGTCGGCGTTAAGCATTAACTCCAGAATCTTGTCTTCGTTGGCCTTGATGTCCTGCTCGGCAAACTGGATTTCGTGCAGCAAAGCTTTGTACTGTTCGTTGGTCTTTACCGCCAGAGATTGGTCGCGATACTTGGAGATTTTGCCCTGCTGGTCCTGGATGGCGCTCTCATACTTGCGTTTGGTGGCTTCGTCGGCTTTGACCGCGGCTTTGGCCTGTTCCAGGCCAGCCCTGGTCCCAGCCAGTTTTTCTTCGATGGCGGCCACGCGTCTGGGCAAGGCAGCGACTTCCTGATTCAGGCGGAGGATTTCGCGGTCCGCCTGCTGTAGCTCCATAAGGTGTTGCACGTCTGGAAGCATTGGGCTGCCGTAATTTTAACATGGGGGCTGGCGCAGGGTCCGTGCCTGTCACAGGCCGCGCGGGGACAGGCGTCCGCCCCTACGCCAGCGGTGATAGGCTTTCAGCGAGGGCCATTCTCCATGCAACGAATCACGTTGGGTAACTTCGAACTTACCGCCGTCTCGGACGGGACCTACCACCTCGATGGTGGAGGCATGTTCGGTGTCGTCCCCCGCAGTCTGTGGGAGCGCAAAATAAAGCCGGAGGGCAACAACCTTGTCCCCCTGGGATTGAATTCAGTGGTCATCCGCACCGGATCGCAAACCGTGCTGATCGAAACCGGCGTGGGTAACAAGCTTTCCGAAAGAATGGTCAGGATATACGGCCAGCCCGCGGAGTTGCTGGACAAACTGGCCGAGGTGGGAATCGCCCCGGAGGATGTGGACATCGTCATCAACAGCCATCTGCACTTCGATCATTGCGGGTGGAACACCGTCCGCCAGGGCGACAGGATTGCCGCCACGTTCCCCAAGGCGAAGTATTACGTGCAGGAAGGGGAGTGGAAACACGCCCACGAAAATCAGCGCGATGGAGTCAGCTACATCACGGAGAATTACGATCCTCTGGTCGAAAGCGGACGGATGACGCTGCTGCGCGGCGACGCGGAAATTATTCCCGGTATATCGGTCCGCATCTATCCCGGACACACCCGTGCCATGCAGGCGATCCTGGTCGAAAGCGGCGGGCAGACGGCGTGCTACATATCCGACCTGATTCCGACCAGCGCGCACCTTGACCTGAACTGGGTGATGTCCTATGACTTGTACCCGCTCGAAACCATCGAAAGCCGCAAACGTTATTATGCGCAGGCCCTGCCGGAAAAGTGGCTGACCATGTTTACCCACGACGCAAAATTACCCTGGGCTTACGTGGTGAAGGATGAGAAAGGGAAGATGGTGGCAGCGAAATAAAAGAGTCGCGCTACCGCGCCCCTCGGACCGCCGGGTCTGAAAATCCCCGCCTCACTCTTTAATTAATCAGATATTCACCTGTCCTCGTTGATTTCAACACCGTCCCCGGCATACGTTAGCTCAACGCCACGCGTCATCCCACCAACTTTTTCAGGAGGTTCTATGAAATTGCCGCAACCGACCCGTCCTGCATACCGGCTTCCCTTGCTGATTGTCGTCATGTTGATCGCGGCGACTGGCAGCGGAATGGCAGACAGCATCTGTCAGTTGAAATCGCCCAGCGGACGCATTAAGCACGTCATCTACGTGCAGTTCGACAACACCCATTTCCTGCGCGACAACCCCAACGTGCCCTCGGACCTGGAGCAAATGCCTCACCTGCTCAACTTCATTAAGGACAATGGCACGCTGCTGGCGAATGACCACACCGTCCTTATTTCGCATACTGCGACCGGCATCCTGACCTCGCTCACCGGAGTTTATCCCGACCGCATGGGACAGCCGGTGTCGAATAGTTTCCGCTATTTCAAAACCGATGGCACGACCAGGACGGGCGTCTCCTTCGCCTACTGGACGTCGCCCCTGTTTGATCCGGCGGGCAGCACCACCGATACCACGCCCGAGATGATCAACGAGAATGGCCTGATCGCTCCGGCTCCATGGGTGCCCTTCACCCGTGCCGGCTGTGACTTCGGCGCGGTGGCGACCGCGAACACCATCCTCGAGAACACGGCAATTGACATTCCGACCGTGTTCGGCGCTGGCTCACCTGAGGCGATTGAAGTCGCGGGCGATGGTGGCGCGGCGGGCACTCAATCATTCGCTGACTTCGTGGGCATCGGAGTTCACTGCGCGAAGAACTCAGCTCGCTGTGCGGCCTCAACCCACGCGCGTGCCGACGTACTGAATGACGAGCCCGGCGGTTACAGCGGCTTCAATGGCCTGTTCGGCGCTGCGTACGTCGATCCAATCATCAAGCCGGTGGGCCCGATGACCGACCTCGACGGCAACGTAATCCAGGACGCCAACGGGCACGCCGGTTTCCCCGGCTTTGACGGCATGGAGGCTACGGTTTCACTTGCCTGGATCGCCCAGATGCAGGAGGCCGGCATCCCGATTACCTATGCCTACGTCTCCGACGCGCATGACGCGCACGGAACTTCCGGCAACGTCCACTTCGCCTATGGTCCGGGAGAAGACGGTTACACGCAACAACTGCAGGCCTATGATCAGGCCTTCCAGAAGTTCTTTGACCGGCTCGCCGCCGACGGGATCAATAAGCGCAATACACTGTTCGTCTTCACCGTTGACGAAGGCGATCATTTCGTAGGCGATGCGCCGACTCCCGATGGCTGCGACGGCGTAACCACACCGTGCGTCTATAATCGCGTGGGTGAAATCAACGCCGACCTGCGCCGCATGATCCTCACCCAATTCGGGGACTCGACCGTTTTCTCCGTGCACTCCGATGACGCGCCGACGGTGTATGTCAACGGCACCAGCACTCAACCCCTTCGCGACCAGACTGACCCCATCGTCCGCAACCTGGAGCGGGAGATGGCCGGGCTCAGCTGGCTGAACCCGTACACTGGCGTGGTGGAGAACAACATCATGGTCGCGCAGGTTGACCATTCCGGCATGAAGACGCTGCACATGGTCACCGCCGATCCCTTCCGCACGCCCACCTTCACCCCATTCGCCGATCCTAACTGGTTCTTCTTCGCTACCGGCGGGGCCACATGCCCAACGCCCGCTGACTGCGCCACCATTCCGGCGCGGACCAGTCAAAGCTTTGCCTGGAACCACGGCGACATTCAAAACGAGATCGCGACCACCTGGGTCGGTTACGTAGGACAGGGTGTCGAAGATTCCGGAATTGACCGCAAGACCTGGTCCGATCACACCGATGTGCGCCCGACCATCCTGAGCCTGGTCGGATTGAAGGACGACTATGTTCATGACGGGCGCGTCGTCTCCGAGGTTCTGGAACATAGCGCTATCCCCTTCGCGGTCAAGATAAGTCCCGCCTTCACCGCACTGGCGAGAACCTACAAACAGTTGAATGCACCGTTCGGCCAGTTCGCGATGGCCACGTTGAGAGCTTCCACCAAGGCGCTGGCGTCGAACGATCCAGGCGACGCTACTTACAACTCCATCGAAGGGCAGATCCAGTCGCTCACTTCGCAGCGGGACGCCCTCGCCACCGAAATAAAAGCGGCGCTCAACGGCGCTGAATTCAAGGGGCAGCCAATTGGTACCATAAAGGCTCTATTACTCGTTGCACGGGCGGGTATATTGCTGGGACGGGCCAACAACCTGCCTCACTAAGCTCGCGAGCCTAACTCTCGAGGTGCCCCGTCCAAGCTCGGCTTGGGCGGGCCTTTTTGGATCGTCTTCATCGAAGACCTCCTAATCCTGCGAGTGCACCAATCGAGTACGGGGGGCCGTTCCTGTGCCGGCGCGCCCAGGAAAAAATCCTCTCGCGGTTTTGGTCAATAATTTCTGGATCAGCGGCAGATGTGGGCGGCCCGCCCTGCCGGAACCCCGATCATCGCGGCTTCTTCTTCACCTGTCTGGTAGGTTTGCGAGGTGGAGGGATTCGCTGTGCGTTTAAGGAAAGGTCAGGGGTACCTAACTTTTCCCGGAGGCTCCGCTCGATCATGTCCAATGGAATCTGCCCAAGTGCTTGCGCACTTTGGTATCGTGCGTTAAGGGCGATGCCTGTCGAGCCCCCGAAGGCTAGATCGAAGTCCTGGAGAGGTGCCTCGGGCGGCCAAATTCCGGCAACTATCGGCTGGAGGCGCTCAATCAACTTGCGGTGGAGTTCCTCCAGATTCTCTTCGGCAGGCTTGGGCGGTGGGGGCGGCGGCGGTGCGGACAGCCGCTGCATCAGCTGCGCCAGTTCGCTCTGGCTCGCCACGCTGGCCAGTGATATCTCGGTTTTCCGTCCTGAACGTCTTTCGATCTCGCGCTCGGCCTGTCGCAGCTTATCGCTGGAGACCTCTCTGGTCGAGATCAGTCGGATCGCGATGTTTTCACGCCCCACTTCAACCTGTTGAGACACCAGCGCGCCCCGCGGCAGCAGTCCGGTCAGGACTTCTTGCACGGCTCCTCGTGCTACCGTTTCACCCGCCACCTGCATGAGTGCCGTTCTCAGGGGGACGGCTACGGATCCCAGCAGAACCGCCAGCATCAAAATGCGCCAGGGCAGCTGGCCTCCGTTGGCCAGCACTCGTGAAAAGGGCCCGCGGGCCAGCCTCTGGGCAAATCGCTCGCTCTCGCGGAAATGGTCCATCTCAGCGCGGATCTCCGGCGAATTCATTCCGATCAGCAGGAAAACCACAAAGGCGCTGCTCACGATGGCAACCAGGTTGGTCAGAAAGAGCAGACCTGCGCCGCCCATGATGCGGGTGTTCACCGCACTTCCCAACCCGAAACCGATGGTGCACAAAGGCGGCATCAACGCCACGGCAATGGCTACGCCCGGCAGCGTGGTAACCCCGTTCCCGCCCCCCGCCCGGCTGACCGC
>JBARIF010000340.1:0-2598 GCA_049799615.1 Terriglobales bacterium | reverse complement strand
ATCCCTTCGAGGTTCGGGACGACAGCGACTGGATGGCGCAGCATTTCTTTACCGGCGGCATCATGCCCAGCGACGACCTGCTCCTCTATTTTCAGCGCGATCTGCGGGTGCAAAGTCACTGGCAAGTCAGCGGCGGTCACTATCAGAAGACAGCGGATGCCTGGCTCCGGAACATGGATTCCCATCGTCAAGAGATCCTCCATCTTTTCGCCCATGCCTACGGGGACCGCCTCTCAGGCGCGGCAAAATCGGAAGCTTTGCGCTGGTTCGTCCGCTGGCGGGTGTTTTTCATGGCCTGCGCCGAACTTTGGGGATACCGCCACGGCCAGGAATGGATTGTCTCGCAATATCTCTTTGCCAAGTAGCAAAGCCGGGCACCGCGTCGCAGGTGGAGGGCAATAGTTAGCGCCCGGCTCAGGCCATTTTCACTTTTCTCCCGGTGAAACTCGCATGGACCGAATTGTCTCCCTGCTCACATTAGTTGTGCGCGTGTGTTGTATTTGACTTGTGATCAAAGTCATTTGCGTTACAGTTAATTTGCAGGGAAAGAGATTATCAAACGAGGTGATTTATGAATGCGCTACCACTAGTTCCTGAGATTAAGGCGAACCTGACAATCGAACAGCGCGTAGAACTAGTTCTAGATCTCACGCGTCGGGTGGAATTGTTGGATGACCTGCTAAGAGCTGCGAGGACAAGGCGGTGTGCGACAGACACCGAGGTCAGTCTCGCCGAGGTGAACCACGCCGAAATCGATGCCATGCTCGTGCTTTGATGTCCGTGCGAGCAGCGGCCTATCGTCACGGGTGCTACAAACCGAATCCTGGACGGGAGAACGGCATCAAGAAGCGCGGGGGCATTGGAGGCCAAAAGATGCACAATCCAAACTGCCTGCACAACTTTCGGTTTGTTATCGCGCTCGTGACTGCCACAATGCTGCCTCTGATCCCGAAAGAGGCATACAGCACCGATCAATTCTCACGACAATACAACACTTCCTGCACTTCCTGTCACACGGCTTTTCCCAAACTCAACGACATTGGCTTAGCGTTCAAAGACGCTGGATTCCAATTCTCCGAAGAGGACACCTCTTTCATCGCGACTCCCCAGACACTCCTAAGCCTGCCGGATACAAGTGTGCCGACCAGCAGGATGGCCTTCCGATCTCCGGCATACGCGACGCTGCTGTCCTCGATCACTAATCTGGAAATGCGCGCCTTGCAGCAGAAGTACTTCCATGAACTCACCTGCGCCGGCACACAGATAAGCTCTTTACGCTTTCCTCACCACTTCTACCTGAGCCTTGCGCTTGACGTGAATGAAAGAACCGAAAAGCGATCGGATCAGCGCTCTCTGCGTTTTGCGAAGTTCGACGGGGATACGGTCTTGGAAGTGACCGGGAACTATTACGCCGCGTATCCTCGCGACCAAATCGTTCCTGATCAGCGGGTCCGTCAAACTTTGGAAGATATCCTGCTCCCTATGTTGAAGGTCCTGTTGGTGCAGTTCGAGGCCAACCCGGACGTTCACGGTTACGTGCTGGAGGTCTCCCATCATGTGCGAGGCAAAGTATTGGGCGTTTCGTGGGAGACGGCCGAGAATGTTGCGCTAGCGCTGCCGCAGCACTCGGCGGTTAAGCTTGTAGCAGCCCAGAACTCGAGTGAACGCCAGGCTTTGCTAGGGGAAGTTCAGGTATTCCTAAACTCGAAAGCGATTACCCTCCCGCCGACCGGCGACCTACGCTGAATCAGGATTCCTGTTGCCCAGCTCCAGCCGCCTATTGTTCATGCCCACCACAGTAACGGGCCAATGCATGCAGATTTACGGCCTTACTGCATTAGACCGTCAAACAAAACCGGAAAGGGGGTGGCGATGCTGTCACGATTAGCGCACCTACAGTGATCAAAACGTTTTTCCGCTAGCTCAACATATGGGCTTCAACTTATCCGTACATTCACAAATCTTGCTCATCGCTCCACTACGGTGAGCCCCGCCTCATCCTCAATATCTCTAATTGAGCAGGGAGCTGATTTTTTCCCAAATATAAGGAGAACTCCATGAAGACTGTTGCCTTGATTTGCTTCGCCTTGATGTCGGTCACCGGATGCGCTTTGGCCCAAGAAACGATGAACCCCAATCAGTCAGAGGCTGTACCTCAGCCCACCGGCCTGCGCACTGTTGTCGGTTGCCTTTCAAAAACTGCCGGCACCTATGTCATCACCGGCGGCGCGCCTGGTCCGAAGCAGTTCCGCATCATGTCCGGCGATGTGTCGCCTCTTAAAGGAAAGATTGGTCACACCGTCAAAGTCGTTGGCATTGTCGGTAAGAACGATGCCCTGGCCAACCAGAACGACCTCTACAACGAAGGCTCCACCACCGGCGTAGGTTACCTCACCATCGAGGCCGAGAAGATTCAGGAGGTCTATGGGAATTGCAGCGAAGCCGGAAAAGAATGGGCGGGAGATCACAATTAGATTCCTGTCATCCCGCAGGCCTTATCTATGAATCAACTTCTTTCACCACCTGAGGGTGCGTGATGGTGAATTTTTCTTCCCTGTCCGCACCTGATCTTTCTTGTTCTGGTAGGAAGAATTACCC
>JBARIF010000339.1:0-1764 GCA_049799615.1 Terriglobales bacterium | reverse complement strand
GTTTTGAGACGTAGTCATCCAAGCCGGCGGCGAGACAGCGCTCACGGTCACCGACCATGGCATGAGCGGTCAGGGCAATGATGGGAATGTGCTTGCTGGAGGACTTTTCGTGGTCGCGAATCCTTGCAGTGGCTTCGAACCCATCCATTTCTGGCATCTGAATATCCATCAGAATGATGTCGAATGTCTGTTTCCCCCAAGCATCGAGGGCCTTTTTCCCGGACTCGGCCACCACCACGGTATGACCTCTCTTTTGCAGGAATCGGACTGCGACCTTCTGGTTTACGGGATTGTCCTCGGCGAGAAGAATCTTGAAGTGTCGCTGGTCCGGGGTGGGAGCTTGTGCCTGGCCGGGACGGTCGGCGGGCGGCAGCGCGCCGGCGGGGAATTTTTGCAGTCCAAAGCGCAGCTTGAAATGAAAAGTGCTGCCCTCGCCCGGCTGGCTTTCCACCCAGATGGTGCCTCCCATGAGGGCAACCAGGCGGGAGGAAATGGACAGGCCGAGTCCGGTGCCGCCGTATTCTCGCGTGGTCGAGCTGTCTGACTGGGTGAACGCATCGAAGATCAGTTTCTGTTTTTCCAGCGGGATGCCGATGCCCGTGTCGGTCACGGTGAAGTGAAAGGCAGCCTGGTCGGCGGTTTCAGGCTCCATGGCAACACGCACCGTGACTTCGCCTTTCGCGGTGAACTTCAGTGCGTTCCCAACCAGATTGATGACAATCTGTCTCAGCCGGGAGGGGTCTCCGATCAGGGCATCCGGCAGCTCGAGTGGAATGTGGGAGGCGAACTTCAGGCCTTTCTGCTGCGCCCGGACGCGTAACGTACTGGTCACCTCTCCCAGAGTATTGCGCAGGCTGAAATCAACGCTTTCGATATCCAACTTTCCCGCCTCAATTTTGGAAAAGTCCAGGATGTCGTTGATCACCGACAGGAGAGAGTCGGCGGAGCTCTTCACCATGCCGAGGTACTCGCGCTGCTCCGGGGTGGTTTTAGTACTGAGGGCGAGTTCGGTCATTCCGATGATGCCATTCATGGGAGTGCGTATCTCATGGCTCATATTGGCCAGGAATTCACTTTTTGTCCGGTTGGCGGTTTCGGCGGCTTCCTTGGCGATGGACAATTCTGTCACCATGCGGCGCAACGACTGTGCGTATTCACGCTGGGCCTCCGAGGCCTTGATTTGCTCGGTAATGTCGGTATAGATCCCGAGCGCCCCGCGCTGCACCCCGTTTACCATCAAGGGAACCGCTTGCAGATCGAGGTCGAGGATTTTGCCGTCTCTGCGTTGGCGCTGCACCGTCCCGCGGAATGGTCGTCCGGCGAGTACCTGTGCGGATGCGGCAGTGGCCTCCCTGGCTTGCGTGAAGGCGGAATCGATGTGGCCGCCCGAGGGGTCATGGAGAAACAGCTTCTGGAAGGCTGTATTAGTCAATTCCACATTGCCCCGCTGATCAAGAACGATGATTCCAATCGGGCTATTAGCGATCAGGGAATTCAAATAACTGGTCCGTGCCTGAAGTTCAACGCCGATGCGCAGGCGTTCGGTTACTACCGCCCCGAGGATCAACCCGATGGCGGAGACCACCAGCATAAAGAAGGTGATTCGTGTGATCAGGGTAGGCGCCGGGGGGAACAGATTCATGGCGACCACGACTCCGAAATTCAGCGCCAGCAATCCGATGACAGCTCGCCTGATACCATGACGCATTGCAATCCAGATAATCGGAATGAAACTCAGATAGTAGAGCTGGAGCGATGCCCACC
>JBARIF010000338.1:0-4084 GCA_049799615.1 Terriglobales bacterium | reverse complement strand
TGCGCAACTGGCCACCATCAAGGACCCGTTTCTCAAGTAAGCCTTGATGCTGGCGATCGACGGCGCCGAACCCGAAGAACTACGCAACATGATGGAACTGGAGCTCGACAACCAGGAAGAGCATGGCGAAAGACTCTCGCAAGTCTTCGAGTCTGCCGGGGGTTACGCTCCGACCGTCGGCATCATTGGCGCGGTACTGGGGCTGATCCAGGTCATGCAGCATCTGGAGGACATCGCCGAGGTGGGCAAAGGAATTGCCGTTGCCTTTGTGGCCACGATTTACGGAGTCGGCATGGCCAATATCCTGTTTCTTCCCTGGGCGGGCAAGCTGAAGATCAAGTTTCGTGAAGAGCAGGTGTTGCGCGAGATGAAGCTGGAGGGCGTGGTCTCAATTCTTGAAGGCATGAATCCTCGCATGCTGGAGACCAAATTGATGGGCTACTTGCCGGAGCACAAGCAGCAGGCGCCGGCGGAGAAAGAGAAAGTGGTTGGGGCCAGCGCGTGAGTCGAAAACGAAAACACAAGGCGCACGCAAACCATGAGCGTTGGCTCGTTTCCTACGCTGACTTCATCACTCTGCTGTTCGCATTCTTCGTAGTCCTCTATGCCTCCTCGCAGGCTGACAAGAAGAAAGCCGCGGTGGTGGCGGCGTCCATCAAGGGCGCGTTTCAACAATTGGGTGTATTCACCGGCTCCGCGGTCGAAGGGGTCGGCGTACCCGGAAGTCCCGGAATCCTGAACCCGGAACTCACCGACGCGCCTCTCAAAGTGGTGAAGGTGGCCGGCAATTCCGAGAAGAGCCCCGGCGGGACCGGCTTCGGGATCGACGTCGATGAGCTGCGGCATCAACTCGAGACCGCGCTCGGCGATGAGATCCGCCAGCACGAAATCCAGATGCGAGTCACGCCCGAGGGCTTGGTAGTCAGCTTGCGCGAGGTCGGATTCTTCAACAGCGGCCGGGCGGAATTGCTGGAGAATGGGAATAAGACGTTGACCCGAATCGCGACCATTCTTGGAGGCCGTGGCTTCGAGATCAGGGTTGAGGGTCACACCGACAATGTGCCCGTTCACAACTCCCATTTCAAGTCGAACTGGGAGCTATCAACCGCGCGCGCGACTACGGTTGTGTCCCTGTTAATCGAGCAGCACGGATTCGACCCGTTGCTGGTTTCGGCCGCTGGCTATTCTGAATATCGCCCCGTCGAGAGCAATAAAACGGCGGGGGGCCGGGCAGCCAACCGCAGAGTCGATCTGGTGGTGGTCGGGCACGTACAGGCGAAAGACAAGCTGGCCGGGACCGAAGCACCTACGGCCGGTCAGGAGTGAGATAGCCTGCCCGAGAGTCTTTCCGTGTAGTGGCAAGGAAAACAGGTTGGCGCTTTAGAAGGCCTTCTTGCGCGACAATTCCTTGTCTTTGTACATGCAGGCGTCGGCGCGTTCAATGACCTGCTGGGCTGTTTCTCCCGGCTGCCATTGCACCACGCCAACCGACGCGTCCATCTGGACCGCTGTTTTCCCACTACTGGTACTGGCCTGGACAGTGTATTCGCCGAACACCCATTTCCGCATGCGTTCGATCTGGGCTTTCGCGCCCGCGAGATCGCAGTCCAAAATCATGATGAACTCATCTCCGCCCCAACGGCCAACCACATCACTGGGGCGGGCATTGGAGCGCAATTCCTCCGAGAACTGCTTCAACAGGTTGTCCCCGGACGGGTGCCCGTGTTTGTCATTGACTTGCTTGAACCGGTTCAGGTCAAGGAACACTACAGAAAACATTTGCTGGTGCTGCATGCGCCACTCCAGTCGCTCCTCGACGGCGCGACGATTGGGAAGACCGGTGAGCGCATCCCGCAAGGCGAGGTCTTCCGCTGTCTTCAGCCTGATCTCGTAATTCGAGACCTCGGCCCGCAGTTGAGCTACGGACTTCTTGCTGTCGTGCGCCATCTGGTCCACGTAACCCCTCAGCTCGGTTGCTCTCTGCACCAGCGAGGAACGCACCTGCGCCAGGTCTTCCAGGCCGGCAATGCTCTGCAACTGCGTGGTGAACTCACTGAAGTGTCTAGCGTAGCGTTGGTCGCGTTCGCCCATGCTTTCCGCCGTGCTGGCCAGCACCAGGAGAAGCTCTTTGATTTCGTTGGCCTTGGTCTTGAAATATTCCGCGGTGCGGTCTCCCCATTGATGCAAATGCTCCGCGACATGCTTCTCCGTGCCCTTCACCTGGGCGATCGTGATCTCTGCAGCGAGGCGTCTCTCAAGGCCATCAAGGCCGCGTTGCAAGTCTGCACCGACCGCCGGACACGCCCGGGCCCCGCTCTTTCCCATGGCCAGCAGGGCGGAGCGATAGGACTCCAGGAGGGCATTGGCCAGGTCGCTGGGGTCGGTTTCCATGTCCAGATACTTCTTCAGGGAAATCACTTTCGAGTCTCCTGTGCTCGCATCGAGTTTTCAAAAGCTGGCAAGAGTGCGCGCGAATAGTTTCGCGACCTGACCAATGGCACCGCTTAACCGTGGAAGGATCTTTACTGCCGGAATAGGCTGCCTCACCCCCGGTTCGCGGCGACGAATGCAGCCTCGTCGGACGCGCCCGGATTGCGGTAGCCAAACAGCTGGCGTTTCTTGACCATCTCCGCAACCTCCGGAGGCACCATGCCCTCCCACGCCGAGTCCTTTTGCCTGATTCGCATCAGCACATCGCGAGAGAAGATATGCAGCACGCTTTCATCGAAGTTGTCGAGCTGCTTGATTCTGCTCTGCTCCACCAGGTGCCGGAAAAGATTGTGCTGGGTGCCGGGGATTTCCGTGTTTTCGACCGTCTTGAGCTGACCGGTGGCGTGGTCTCGCAGGGGATACACGTACAGGCGCAAGTCCTTGGTGAAAAGCCTTCCGAAGGCTTCCAGGATCCCTCCTTCAAGTTCGGTGTAGTACTTTTCATTAAAAAGGTCCTGGAGGTTTGCCACTCCCATGGCCACCGCGATCGGGCCAGTGGTGTATCTCGTCAAATACGCTGCCAGGCGGTAGTACTCGAAGTAGTCCGAGATCAGCACGGTCTTACCCACCGCCCCCAGGGCGTCGGCCCGCGCGAGAAAATCACTGAGATCGATTTGACCGGCTTCGAGCAGGTTGCGCATGGTGATTTCCATGAGCTGAACCACTCGCTTTTCCTTGACCTCGGGCTCGCTGGAAAAACGATCTTGTGCGCAACGGACCATGTCCATGTTGACTTTGGTCACGGGACGAAAGCTGCCCCGCTCCACCAGAATGGCACTCTTACGCAGCACCTCCGACGGCTGCAGCACTTCACCGCTGGGCCCGAAGATGGCGGCACCGCTCAGGCCGAGTTGCACCAGCTTGAGACTCATCACGCGATTGTCAACATGACGGAATTCAATGCCGGAAAACTCAACCATGTCGATCTCAAGGCGCTCGGTTGTAAGGTTGTCCAGCAACGATTCCAGCATCAGGTCCGGCTTGTGATGCAGAAAGAAAGCGGCGTAAAGCAGGTTGACCCCGACAATCCCCAGGGCCTCCTGCTGCAGACTGTTTTCATGATCCAGCATGCGAACGTGGATGATGATCTGGCTGTCCTCATCGCGGGGATGGGTCTGGAACTTGACCCCCATCCATCCGTGGCATTCATTGTTGCCCTGAAAGTTGCGGGCTGCGACCGTGTCGGCGAAGGCGAAGAAGGCGGTGCTGTTCCCGCGCGACGAGCGCAAGCGCTCCATATTCAGGCGGTGCTCATAGTCGAGCATGCTCTGCAGCCGCTCCCGCGACACGTAGCGCTTGCACATGCCGTAAATCGCATCGCTGACGGCCATGTCGTATGCCGAGATGGACTTGGAGATAGTGCCGGCGGCGGCGCCAACCTTGAAAAACCAACGAGCTACCTCCTGGCCCGCGCCAATCTCGGCGAAGGTGCCGTAACGCAGCGGATCAAGGTTGGTTTTGAGGGCCTTCTGGTTGGTCGTCAACCGGGGACGTTCATCCGCAAACGAAGTCTCGATTCGGTTCGTCATCATCGGCACACCGTTCGCTCCGCGCCCATTTAGAAGCGGTACATCATCGTAAATTCCAGGAATGA
>JBARIF010000337.1:0-3094 GCA_049799615.1 Terriglobales bacterium | reverse complement strand
CCCTTCGGCGGTGCGCGGTCCGGTACTCGCACCCCCTTGCATGCGGCACTTTCCCTTGGCCATGGCCGGAGACTGACAAGCTGTGCGTCGCCGGGTCTTGGCTCCGCACCGGGGGCGGAATTCGGATCCCCCACCGGATTGCCATTTTTCGGCCAGCTCCGTCGATCTAGGACGGCTCGGTGGCGTTGCTGAAGCATGAGCGAAGTGGCTCTGGTCGAAACCTAAAACAAGGCCCGATTATTCGCGCAACCGCACGAAGCGGACTGCTACGCGACGGTTATGTGCGCGCCCCTCGGCGCTGGAATTCGGCTGAATCGGAGTCGCCGATCCCGAGCCAATCGTGGTGAGCTGCGCGCTCGAAACGTTAAAGTCTTTGATCAGCACCTCCCGCACCGCGATGGCGCGGCGGCTGGAGAGGTCCAGGTTGTAGGCCTCGGGGCCGGAGTCGTCAGTGTGGCCTTCAAGAATCGCGCTGGCCCCAGGATCTTTCGTAAGTGCGTCGGCAATCTGCTGCAGAGCAAGACGGTACTGTTCGGCGATTACGGCGCTGTCCTGGTCGAAGAAGATGTTTTTTGAGTCTTGTACGTCGGTCGAAGTTCCGGGCCCGACAACCGGCCCGACGGGAAACTTCCGGACCGTCACGTCGTTGAACTCATCGGAACCAACCACTCGTGTAGCGTGCGAGGTAATAGCGGTACCTTGAAATCGTCGTGTCGGCGCGGCCATGGGCGAGGTGGGCGATCCGTTGACCGCCGAATCCCCTGACGCCGAATCGCTGTGCTCAGACGTGGACCAATTAGGTTCCCGGGCATTAGACGGCGCCGGATTCTGCCGCGGCGATTTCTCGACGACCACGATGGTCAGAATGCACGTAACCGCGACCAAAGCCAGGGCTTTCATCCAGGAGACCGCTCTTTCCGGGGGCTTCTGCGCCCCAGAGTTATCCCTGCGCACGATCGGACCTTCCGGGAGAACACTTTTCTCCGCGGTGATTTCTTCAATCTGGGCAGCCTTGCCTGTGGCCATTTCTTGGCGGGAGGCGATGCCTGTCTCCGGCTCGGAAGGCAACCCTTTGTTCATGCCGACTAAACTGTCGTTGCGAATTGGCGTCGCTGCTCTTGAGTCCGATGCAAAGAGCATGGGTTGGGACGTCTGGCCTGAACTTTGAGGGTTTCTCGGGCGTTGCTCGAGGTTGCCCAACGGCGCGCCCGCCGACGAGACGGTCGCTGCCGCGGCGGGAACAGTCACCGGAGGCGATGCTGCGGAGGGAATTGATTTTGCCGCCAAGAGGGCTTTCTGTTCCTCAAGGGTCTGGCTGATCCGCACGATGGCATCAACCAGCGCCAACGGAATATTTTCGGTTTGGCCGATAGTGTTCCCATCGCCGGCGGGGGGAGCTGCAGGTTTGATTTTCGTTTTCGGCAAGATGCTGCCCTGCGCTGCGCCCAGGTTCACTGGTACCGCATTCTCTGTCCCTAAAGATTTTGTTTCTCTGATCGGCTGAACCTTCCTATCGGGTGCCGAAACCACAGGCGACGGCTCCATGCGATACATGTCGGCCAGCACGCTGGACATATCCAGGTCTCGGGCGGCTTCTGCTAGGATGGCTTCGTCAATCGATTTTTTGCTTCCGGCAAACCCCAGCAGCATGGCATTAAAGCAAAGCGTGTTGATATTGCGCGGGACGCCTTTGGCATTTTCCCAAATATTCCGCATGGCTCCCGTGGTGAAGAGCCCAGGTCCCATGTATCCTGCGGTTCTGAGGCGGTGATTGATATAGTTCTGAGTTTCGTCGAGCCTCAGCGGCCTCAGGCGTCCGATGCTGGAAACCCGCTGACGCAATTGTTCCTGTTCCGGTGCCGCGAGTATCTTCACCAACTGCGGTTGCCCAGCCAGAATAATCTGCATGAGCTTGACCCGTGTGGTTTCGAAATTCGAGAGCTGGCGCAAGGTTTCCAGCACCGCAAAGTCGAGGTTCTGGGCCTCGTCCACTACCACAATTACACGTTTGCGTTCTGCCGCCGCACGGCCCAGGAGTTGGTTAATCTGCTCGGACAACTTGCGCACCGACGTCTCTTCAGAGCCTGCTCCCAGTTCGAACAGCAGCGACTGTAGCAGTTCGTGGGGTTCGAGCTGGGGTTGAAACAGGAATGCGGTGGAGGCGGTGGCGCGAAATCTTTCCATGAAATTAAAAAGCAGTGTGGTCTTTCCCATCCCCGGCTGCGCGACCAGCACCTGGAAGCCGAACTCACAATCGATCCCGTTGATCAACGAAGCGAGCGCTTCATTGTGAGTTTCACTGCGGAAGAGGAAGCGCGGGTCGGGAGTACTTCCAAAGGGGTTCTCGCGCAATCCAAAATAGCCGAGCAACTGACTTTGCACAGCGTTCTCGGGGGGATAGCTTGGCAAAAGGGCACCTGTCCGACATGCCTCTAGCAAATAGACGGCCATCGCTGGAAAGCCGCTAGGGTAGCGGATTTCGGAGGATACGAGGAGTCTTGGCTAAGGCCGAATCGTGATTGTGAAAGGAGTTGCGCAAAAGACCCAAAACATCAACTCTTTACCCATGTTCGGTCCGGGCGGAAGCATGGGGTGGTGAAACAGTCCGGGACAGAAAAAACCCAGATCGGCGGCCCGACGCTAACCAGTTCGCAATGGCAAGCCGATTTGTGTCAGAGAGGTAGTCGGCTTTCGTTCTTGGCCTGAAGGGGTTTATGCGGGTCTCTCGACACCGCAACGCCGGCAGCTTTTCGAGGAAGCTTGCTCAATCTCCCAGAACCCTTTTCCCATTTGATGCATGGCGAAGGTTTCGCTTGAGTGGGCACGAGAGAAACCTCCTCCGTGACAACGCCGTGCGACGCACCCCGCGACTTTAAAATAGACGTCCGGGAGCAGCCTATGCCGACTGCCAGTGCCATCGCTATCGAGCATAGCTTGAGGCTTTTCATGGGCTTCTCCTGAGGCTTCTCCTGTACCAATTATCACCGCTGGGTGAGTCGGGCGCGATCAGGTCAAGTACCGACTTCCAGGAAAACAAGCTGTAGGTTTTCCAGGGCATCTGCCTGCAAGGCGAGCGATTACCTCGCCGCTTGCT
>JBARIF010000336.1:0-1824 GCA_049799615.1 Terriglobales bacterium | reverse complement strand
GAGCCCGAGTTCGCAACCGTCCTGGGCATGGTGTTCTACGGACACCGCGCCCGCATTGCTCGCGGTATTCAGAACGAGCGCTGGAGTTCAAAGCTGAAGGCCATGTTTGTAGGAAAGGGTGCGTAGGTATTTGTAGCGCCGGCATCCTGCCGGCTGTCCCGAGGGCATCTCGCCCTCGGAGGTGTGGGCGAGACGCCCCACGACAGCCGCCGGGACGGCGGCGCTACTTGGGAACGAGCAAGCCAAATCCACAGAAGGCGGCGTACATGAAAAAAGAAAACGACATTCGCATCAGCTTCAACGAAGACACCCGCAACGATGCCAAGATCAAGGTCATCGGCGTGGGTGGAGGCGGGAACAACGCGGTCAACCGCATGATCGATGCCGGCATGGAGGGCATTGAATTCGTGGTCGCCAACACCGACCTGCAGGCGCTGCGCATGTCGCGCGCGCCCATGAAGATCCAACTTGGAGTGAAACTCACCAACGGGCTGGGCGCCGGCGCCAATCCCGAAGTTGGACGCAAAGCGGCGCTCGAAGACTCCGACAAGATCATCGAGGCGCTCGAAGGCGCCGACATGGTGTTCGTCACTGCCGGGCTGGGCGGCGGCACCGGCACCGGAGCTGCACCGATCATCGCGTCACTGGCCAGCGAAATGGGAGCGCTGACCGTTGCCGTGGTCACCAAGCCTTTCGCCTTCGAAGGCAAGCGCCGCATGCAGCAGGCCGAGCGCGGCATCTCGGAGCTGATGGATTCGGTGGACACCACCATCGTCATCCCCAACGAGAAGCTGCTGGCGGTCGCTCAGGACGCGGGCTTCTTCGAATCGTTCCGCGTGGCTGACGATATCCTGCGGCAAGGCGTGCAGGGCATCTCGGATATCATCACGATTCCGGGGATCATCAATCGCGACTTCGCCGACGTGAAGGCCATCATGGCGGGCATGGGCTACGCCGTGATGGGCACGGCCACGGCTAGCGGCACACGACGGGCCATTGATGCCGCGCAAAAGGCAATTGCCTCTCCGCTGCTCGAGGCAGGCGCGATCGATGGCGCGCGCGGCATTCTCATCAACATTACCGGTTCCACATCGCTCAAACTGGCCGAGGTGCAGGAAGCCTGCAGCATCATCCAGGGGGCCGCGCACGAAGATGCCAACATCATCTTTGGCGCCGTGCTCGATGAGAAGGCCAAGGATGCGGTGAAGATAACGGTCATCGCAACCGGTTTCAGAGATTCAGACATCCGGCGCCGCCAGGCCGAGATGCAATCTGGTTTTGCGGTTTCGTCGTACGCGGCAGAGCCCGAGCCCGAGTATCGGCCCGAGCCGGTGCGTCCACCTATCGTGATGGAAGAAGCGCCGTCCCGGCAAATGGCTGCGCCGCTCAACGAAGGCGTAGCGGTCGATACTTTGCGTGATGCCATGATCGCCAACTTCGAGAAAGAAGACCTCGACGTCCCGGCTTTCCTGCGCAAGCGCACGGAGATAACCTAGGGATTTGGTAGCGCCGACGTCCCGGCGGCTGTCATGCGGGCGTCCCGCCCGCATCACCGTGGGCGAGACGCCCTCGGAACACCCGGCGAGACGCCGGCGCTACTTTGTCCGACCGCTGTCCTTTTGCGTGTCCCTCACGTCTAATAGTGACGGAGAGACCACCATGAAGCGTGCCCTGCTGTCCGGTCTAACACTTGTTGTGTGTCTAGGATGTCTCCAGGCCGCAGCTCCGGAGTCCGATTCCGGCAAGCCCGAGTACACCAGCGACAATCACCTGCTTCCCCCGAAGAACTTCCGCGAATGGATATTCCTGTCTTCAGGCCTGGGC
>JBARIF010000335.1:0-17196 GCA_049799615.1 Terriglobales bacterium | reverse complement strand
CTTTTGAGCTCACCACTGCGGGATCAATCCCTATTTCCAGTTCCACGGCGGTCGCGGCCCACACCGTGGTCACCAGAAAAACTGAGCTCTTCAACAACTTCACCCGCGTGAAGCATGCCAGCATCTTTGAGAGCGTCAAGCCCAGCTCAGAAGAAGGCGAGGAGCTTCACCCCGCTACCATTCATAAGTTGATGACCGCCCCCGTCCTCGACAAGAGCAACAACGTTTTGGGCGTGGTTCAAGTCTGCCACAAAGGCTTCGATCTGGTTTCCGCCGGGCCCGACTTCACACTCGATGACCTGCAACAGCTCGAACTGGCTGCCAAGGCCCTGAGCACGTGCGCCTTCATGCGCGCCGGTTCCTAGCTTCCCTGAAACGCCTGCGCTGTTGACTGGAAACTGCTTTCTGATTTGCGCGCGATGGCCCGCACAAAACCGCGGAAGATCAGCACGTGAATTGGATAGAGCAACCCCCAGTAAAGCTCACCGGCCAGTCCCCGAGGTTTGAACCACGCGCAGCATCTGAGAAGCGTGCGCTCCCTAGACTCGGCCAGCAGAATGAATTGCAGCCAGGCCCGTCCGGGTAATTTCATTTCGGCGCGAAGCGAGATTTCCTCTCCCGGGACCACTTCCTCGACCCGCCAGAAATCCACGCAATCACCTGCCTGCAGCTGCGCTCCCCCCGTGCGACTGCGCGACATCCCCACACCGCCCAGCAGGTGATCCAGCCATCCTCGCATTTGCCACAAAAGGTTGCCGTACAACCACCCCGACTTTCCGCCGAGGCCCTGCAAAACGGCGAACACCTGGGTAGCTGGCGCGTGGATGGATGTCTGCCGAACATCGCAAATGTAACCCTGACGCCGGAGAGAAACGTGCGATTCACCGCGGGGAATCATCTGGAGGACAGTTTTATCGGGGCCACCTTCACCCACGGCCACTGCCACCGCTGCCCGGTAACGCATCGGAATTATTTCCGGGAAGAGTTCGGCCGCATGAGAACTGCCGCAGACGACTTCGGTCTTCAGGCCTTCAATCAGGGGGCGCGTGATCGCGGCAGGAAAAGGGGTCACCAGGTTGAGCCAATAGGACGACAGCCGTGGAGTAAGCACCGGGACCCGCAATAACCATCGCTTCAATCCCCTGATTTGCGCGTAGGTCAGCATCATGCTGCGATAGGTCTCGATACTGGCGCCACCGATTTCGACGATCTGGTCAATCGATTCAGGCACGTCGAGGGCGGCAACCAGGTATCCGAGCAGGTCACTGATGGCGATAGGTTGCGTCCGCGTCATGACCCAGCGAGGACAGATCATGACCGGCAACCGTTCCGTGAGGCAGCGAATGATCTCGAATGAGATGCTTCCGTTTCCCACGATAATGCCCGCGCGAAACTCGGTCAGGGCAGGCCCGAATTCACGCAGTACGGCTCCGGTTTCCTGGCGGCTCTTCAAATGAAGCGAGACGGGCGAGCTTTCAGAGGTCAGGCCGCCCAGATAGATGATCCGCTGCACCCCCGCCTGCCTTGCCGCGGACGCGAAATTTCGCGCCGCGCGCCGATCGCGCTCCTCAAAACCGGCCTGGCCGCCACCCATGGAGTGAATCAGGTAGTACGCCACTTCGATTCCCCGCAGTACGGGAGGCAGACTGTCGGGGCGGAGAGCATCGCCCTCGACAATTCGTGCGCCCTCCAGGCCGCCGCTAAGGCGTGAAACGTTCCGCACCATGCAGGTGACTTCGTGCCCAGCTTCCACCAATCGTGGAAGCAGTTGGCCGCCCACATAGCCGGTCGCGCCGGTAATCAGGATTCTCATGAGAGCCTCGAATTCAATCGCCAGATTTCGAAATTGAGCAAGCTGGCAAACATCACCCACACCGCGTAGGGAACCATTAGCCAGAACGCAGCCTCCGAAAATGTGTGGAACACGATGGCGGTCGCAACCACCGAGGCCAGCAACGCGAGGATGTCAATAAACGCCAGGCCGGGACGGTGAAGACCGAAGAATAGACCGGACCATGCCAGATTCAATCCCAATTGGATAAAGAAGAGTATGAAGGCGACCCGGGGTGCGCTCCACCCTGCATGTCGCCACACCAGCCAGGCGCTCAGGGCCATCATGAAGTACAGCGCCGACCATACCGGCCCGAACACCCAGCTGGGCGGATTGAACGAAGGCTTTTGCAACTGCACATACCAGGTCCGGACGGATGTCGATGTCCACACCGATCCCATGGCGGCCACCGAGAAGCATAGGCCGGCGAAGAGCGCGAACGTAAACCACGGGCTATTGGACATGCGCCCTCTCTTCCAGCCGCGCGATCTGTTCAATGTAGCGCCTGGAATCAAACTTCCGCCCGGTGCTGGCCAACGACATGTAGCGTATTTTCCCGTACACCGGACGCTCCGCCCAGGCCCGGTCGTGTTTGCCCACAATCGCCCATGCGATTCCTGCATATCCGTTGGGATCACGCCCATCGAGTTCGTATCGGTCATTCAGCTCGACCGCGCGCTGGTAGGCCGCGCTCACTGACGGACTCCATTCCAGAATCTTCTTCGCCCAGTACATGCGCAGATAGTTGTGCATCCAGCCCGTCAGCACCATCTGCTTCTGGGCCGCATTCCACAGCGGATCGTGGGTGAGGCCCTGTTCCAGTTCTTTCTCGCTGTAGATAACCGCCCGCCGGTCTCTCGCATGCTCGTTCAGGGAGCGCTGCGCCCAGGTTTCCAGACACTCCATGGAGTCGTAAGCCGGGTTGAAGCGCACGAAATTGATCGCCAGCTCGCGCCTCACAATCACTTGTTCGAGAAACGCCTGCTTCGCCCGGGCGGGAGCGTCGCTGCGCTGGACAGCACGCGCAACCGTGAGCGGACCCACGTGCCCGAAGTGGAGATAAGGAGAAAGCTGGCTCGTGCCGCGTTGCTCAGGATGATTGCGCGACTCGGGATACTCCGCCAGTCGCCTGCTCACGAATTCCCGGAGTACTCGCAGTCCGTGTTTGCTTCCACCGTGCCAGCCCGGAGCCGGCTGCACCGAGCCGTCCAGTTTCCATCCGGAGACGAAATCGTGATGCGGCAGGAGCGAATACAGGCGAGCCTGGCGAGTCCACCGGAACTGGGCCTTCAAATTCTTCGGCCGCTCCAGAAACCGCGGCAAGAGGGCGTGAATGCGCGGCCGGATGGTGCGTGCCGCGAATTGTTCCTTCAACAACAGCTTCGTGGGCACGACCACATCCGCGTCCACCGTCCACAGGGGTACGCGAATCCTGGATGCAGCTTTGACTCGCCATTGCTCCGGCTCTCGCATGGGATTCTCATCTCCAATCACCATCACCGGCCGTACTTCCCCGCAAAATTTCAGCAGACTGTGATCAGGATAAGTGCGCAGGACGAACCCGACGCCCCGTGAGGCCAGTTCTTCAGCAATATCCGGAATGCCTTCCGCCAGGAAACGGTAGTGACGAAGGTTGGCGCGAGGATAAGAAGGTGCGGGCGCAAGGAAAACCACAACTGGCTTCTTCAGTTCGTTGCCCGCGCGGACGGCCACATCCAGGGCGGGATTGTCGCTGGCGCGCTGCGCTCGCTGCATCCAGTAAACGACGCAGCTCCCTTCCGGATCCGGAGCGCCGCTTCTCCGCACTGTGATGCGGTCATCCTGGCTGAGCTTTTCGATCGGGTTCATGAAATTGTTTACACGGTGCGAAACGGGAAGATACCGGATGGCGTCTTCCCGTTGCCTGCACCCCTATGCTTTTTGCTGTTGCCTGCGAATTCGTCTCTATCTCTACCTGGCCATTACGGACTCATGGCCCCAGCGGCGTTGAATCGCCTTGAAGGAAACAGCCTGGTATAACGCCGCCAGGCCAACCAGCAGGTAAACCGCTGCACTCAGCATTGAAGCTTCGCCGAAATGCATGCCGAAGATGGCCGCAACCAGGTCGAAACGGGCGATGCCCACCAATCCCCAGTTCAAGCCTCCCACTACCAGCAGTACTGCCGCTACCACGTCCAATGTTTTCATGTTGTTCTCCGAATCTTTATTTGATTTTGCTTACTTTGCTCTTGCGCGGGTTTGCGCTTGCGATGTATTAACTGTAATGCACAATTATTGTCTTGCCATGAAAACTGGCGCGAGGGCCGAAATGGTTTTCCTGGCAAGAAAAAAATGCCTGATTTGTTTCCGGGAGAGAAAATGGGGCCTGCCTCGATGAACAACACGATCGTGGAGGGTCTTAAACCCTATGCTCTCGGGGAGAAGCTCCGGAACCTCAGGCTGAGGAAGAGCATGGGACTAGTCGAACTGGGCCGGCACACCGGTTTGTCTCCAGCCATGTTGTCGAAACTGGAGCGCGGAAAGCTATTTCCCACGCTGCCCACCCTGCTGCGGATTGCCATGGTGTTCGGAGTCGGCCTGGACTTCTTCTTCAGCGATGAGCGCAAGCGTCATGTGGTCTCGATCGTACGCAGGCAGGAGCGCCTCAAGTTTCCGGACAATGCAGGCTCGAGCGTAATTGCTTATAACTTCGAAAGCCTGGACTTCAAAGCCAGCGAACGAAAGTTGAACGCGTTCTACGCGGAGTTTGAACCGGTGCCGGCGGAGAAAGTCCGTCCCCACCAGCATGCCGGAGTGGAGTTGATGTACCTGATCACCGGCAAGCTGGAATTGATCATAGGTTCGGACCGGCACGTCCTCGAGGAAGGCGATGCCGTCTATTTCGATTCAGCCGTCCGCCATAGTTACCGCCGCGTGGGCAAGAATCGCTGCAGCGCCGTGATTGTCACGGTCTGATCCGAAGGGAGCCGGGCTAGCGGGATTGCTGGTGCGACCTGGTGCGCATGGGCCGCATTCCGCCGGCGTCGAAATGGCCGCACAAAACTTTATCGATCGCGCGCTTCTCTTCGCCCGTCAGCGCGCGCACACTCCCTTTGCGCAGTTCCCCAAGGGGAAGAGGGCCAATCGCAACCCGCACCAGGCGCAGCACTGCCACGCCCAGCGATTCCAGCATTCGCCGGATGTGACGGTTCCGGCCCTCGTCCAAAACCATTTCGAGCCAGGTATTGCGCTTCCCGCCGCGCAGAATGCGAACGCGCACCACCCGCAGGAGCTCGCCCTCTTCCGTCCTGACGCCCCTGCGCAGTGATTCCAGTAACGTAGTGTCCGCGACCCGGTCAATCTGGGCGTGATAGGTCTTGTTGAGATGAGACGCCGGCGACAGAATCGCCGCCGCCCATTCGGAATCGTTGGTCAACAGGAGCAGCCCTTCGCTCGCCTTATCGAGCCGCCCGACGGGTGCCACCCAGGGCAGGGCGGAATCCAGAAACGAATATACGGTTTTCCGACCCTTTTCGTCGGACGCGGTGGTCACCGCTCCACGCGGCTTGTTGAGCATGAGATATACCTTGGCGGCGACGGCCAGCGGCTGACCATCCACTTCCATGCGATCGCGCTCCAGGCGGACGCGCGCTTCGGGATCGCGACGGATTGCGCCATTGAGCCGCACCCGCCCCGCTCGGATGAAATCCGTAGCCGCAGACCGGGAGCAGTAGCCAAGCTTTGAAAGCGCACGCGCCAATCCCACTTGCCGGGAGGGTTTTGTGTCAGTCACGTTTCCATGCTAAACGAAATCATGCGTAGGCCCGGACGCCCTCGTCCGAGGGGGCGAGCGCAGCTCGCTCCACTCGCTGCCTCGGACCTCGTGAATCGGCTCCCGGAAAGTCATCGAAAGTGGCAACAATGATGGCTTGGGATTGGTGGTAGTCTGAAGGGGAAAAATACTGCGCCGACGGCGAACAGCCAGGTTTGCCGATGAAGAGGCGGCGACGAGCCTATGACCGAGAAAAGCGCGAGCGAGGAGAAGCTTGTGAACGCTGGCCGCCAGGCCACCAAGAAGCCTTATCTTAAGCCGGAATTCCGCTACGAACGGGCCTTTGAGACTATGGCACTGGCGTGCGGCAAAATCCGCGCCACCCAACCTCTTTGCCGCTTCAACCGCAAAAATTCGTAGCCCGGACATCGGGCGTCAGGACTCTCGGACCTCAGACCTCGGCAAACCTTCTTCGAAGTCTTCATCCCTGATTTGGGACCAAACTCGGACCCCGGACCTTCCGAGGTTCCGGCTGGAAAACCACGAAGCCAACTGGTAGCATCCTGCCCATGTTCAAACTACTTTTTGTGATGCTGAGCCTGGCTGCGACGGCGTCATCGGTTGCGGCCACGTCGTCCGCTGATCTTCCCACCCGGAAATATCTGAACCTGGCCGCGATCAAGATCATGGTCGCCGCCGCTGAGGCCGAAGCCAAAAAGCAAAATGTTGAAGTCACGATCTGCATCGTGGACGAAAGCGGCAATCTGCTGTTTCTGGAAAAAGCGGACGCCGCCTCGCTCAACACCATTCAATTCGCACAGCGAAAAGCGCGCCATGCCGCCTTTTACCGGGCCCCGTCAAAAAGCGGCGCCGACGCCATGAAAAAGGGCGATGTCGAAGTCCTGGCCTTTCCCGACTTCTTCCCCAACCAGGGCGGACTGCCCATTCAGGTGGACGGCCAGACTTTGGGTGGAATAGCGGCCAGTGGGGCCAAATCCGAGATCGACGAAGCGATTGCACAAGCCGGACTCGACGCTCTGTTGAAGAAATGAGGCAGACCGGTAGCGCCGGCGTCTCGCCGGCTGTCCGGCGGGCGTCCCGCCCGCCGCTGGCTTTACACTATTCTTCCGCTTCCTGCTTTTCGCCGCGGTTCGATGCGGCTTCGTTCTGGAATCCGCTGCCCAGAATCCTGGCCACTGAAGTCAGGTCCTGGCTCAGCGACGTTCGCCAGCGTCCCACGGAATCCTGTGCCAGCTCTTCCATGGTCTGCCCGAAGGACAGCAGGCTGGCTGCGACTTCGGTCTTCACCAGATCGGACACCGAAGTCTCGATTCCCTTCTGCACAATCTTCAATTTTCCGCGCGCGTCCTCCAGTTGACGGTCGAGCTCCTTGGCGTTGCGCGTACCCAATTCCTTGAGCACTACATCGACGGCGCTCTCCAGCTGCATCCGGGCTGCGGAGATCTGGTCGCTGGCCATCTGCGAGAGCCTGGTTTCCATCCCGGATTCGAGCCGGCATGCGGTGTCGTCCAGTTGCGCGATGCGTCCGCCCAGAGCGGTGACTTGCGTCTGCAGCCGTGAGGATTCGGCTGAGACCGTGTCCTGCGCCTTCTGCATTTCCCGGCGGTAGACATCGTGCTCCTGGCCCAGCCGTTGCTGCAGCGAGCGGTAGTGTTCCTCGCTTTGGTGCTGCGCCCGGGCGCCCGCGTCCGCCGCCTGCTTCTGAAATTTCTCCGCGTTGGAATTGAAGTGCTGGCCCACCGCTTCGGCGATCTCTTCCGACAGCCCCTGCGCATTCTGCTGGACGGTTTGCAGTTGCTGTGCCACCTGCTGCCGGAATCCTTCCAAGGCCCGGACGATGTTCTGCTCGATCATGGTCTGGGCGGATCCCAGCACCTGCGCTGATTGCTCCTGCGTCTGTTTCAGCACCTGTGTCCCCAGGTCCTCGCGCAGGCGTACCCACAATTTCTCTTCGACCTCGGGAGGAATATGTGACAGCGATATGTCGAAACGGCTGCGCTTGGCATCACCTTGCGCGAGCTTTTCCTTGAGCGCCACCACTTCCGCATGCAGGGGCTGTACAAACTCGGCCACAATGGCACGCATGTCGTAGTCGGTCAATTGCGCATGGCCCTTCTCGGATACGATCTTGAGTCCGGGCGCGCCAGGTTGGGGCTTATCACTTCTCCCCGGTATCTTCCGCGCCGGTGGCGGTTCGTCAGAGTGGATCTCGAGCAGGCGTCCCCAATCTTCGGGACAAGCTTCCAGCCCCCAGAAATTTTCCGGCCGGTCGAGCTTGGCCGCCAATTGCCAGCCCTGCTGACCCGCACCCATCGGCTTGCAGTCAACCACGTGAGCTTTGGCAGCGCCGCCGCCCTTGCGCCGAAACTGCACCGGGATGCCGGCTTCGAGGCGGGTGGGAGAAAATATGGCACAGCCATGCGCACTGACCACCAGGGTCTCGCATATTTCGGAAAAGGGCGCGCTCGGCTCCAGGCTGGTGACGGCGATGGGAAGGGTGATCGGCACTCTCGAACTGCGCCGCATGGTCTCAGGCACATTCGCACTATGCATGTTGTCCCTCTTTCATGGTGTCCCGCTTTCCTGCTGCGTTTTTGCTGATGTGCATTGCAGGAGAGCGCGCCGCTCGACCTGCGGACCGGCTCAAATATTCTGCACTCCTACGGTAACGCAAGCCGCGCCATTCAAGGAATTCCAGTAGTTCCGCCCGCCACCGTCAGCGGGGCAGTTACGTTACACCTCCCTAGGTAACCGAGTAATGAGACGGTACAGTGTCCAAATTCCCGAGGCCGATGACCAATAAACAAGCCCGCATGGAACGCATCTGGTAGTAGGTTGTTTACAGCATCAGTTACAACGAAGGAATCGAAATTCAGCCATGACAAATTCCCTCCTGCAACGGCTTATCGAAATGTGCTGCCGGCACGAATTCACCTGGCCGCACGCCGGCGTTCACGGCACCGCCTACCAGGCATGTCTGCTCTGTGGCGCGGTCTATTCTTACGACTGCTCAACCATGCGCCGCACCGGCCGCCTGGTCACGCCGCCAGATCCGCGCTACCCGCCGCTGACCGAGAGCCAACCGGCTAGCGACTGAACCGCCGAGTACGAGCGTGCCCCGTCCAAGCTCCGCTTGGGCGGGTTTTCTTGTTTTGGGGGGAGAAGGCGAACTCTGCATCACGGAGCGAACATCCCTTCCCAGGCGGAGCGTGGACGGGGTTGCCCTCCACTTGACCAGGCAGAATCATTTTCTGCATCGATTGCACTTCGATCTGGGTCTAAGTATCGACTCTCACACACTGGTATCTGAAGGGACATCTTCCATGGGCAAACTACAGGACAAGGTCGCCGTCATTACCGGAGGCACCTCGGGAATGGCTCTGGCCACCGCCAAGCTCTTCGTCGAAGAAGGTGCTTACGTTTTCATCACTGGCCGTCGCCAGCAGAGACTGGATGAAGCGGTAAAGGCCATCGGCCGGAATGTCACCGGCGTGCAGGGTGACGCCTCGAACCTCGCCGATCTTGACCGGCTGTACGAAACCGTAAAACAGAAGAAGGGCCGGATCGATGTCCTGTTCGCCAGTGCCGGCTATGGAGACCTTGCTCCCATCGGTGCCATGACCGAAGCGCATTTTGACAAAGTTTTCGGAGTGAATGTCCGAGGCACGGTATTCACGGTGCAGAAGGCCTTGCCGCTGTTCAGCGATGGCGGGTCGATCATTATGAATGCCTCCATCGCGAGCGTAAAAGGCCTGCCAGGCCTCGGCGCGTATTGCGCCAGCAAAGCAGCGCTACGCTCCTTCGCCCGGACCTGGACGCTGGACCTCAAGCACCGGAACATCCGGGTCAATGTGATCAGCCCAGGCACGATCGATACCCCGATCCTGGATGGCCTTCCCAAGGAAACCGTGGACTGGTTCGTCTCTCTCATTCCGCGCGGCACCATGGGCCGGCCGGAGGAGATCGCCACCGCAGTCCTTTTCCTCGCGTCGAGCGACTCCAGCTTTGTAACCGGCAGCGAATTGTTCGTGGACGGCGGGGCCGCGCAGATCTGAAAGCCCCCCAGAAGTGTCCGCGGTAGCATCAGCGGCCCACGCGGAGCTTGGACGGGGCACCCATCGCATCCCCCGCCCTTCGGAAGTACAGGCCCATTCGTGCTCCAGCCGGTATCTTGTACCTGCCGATTAATATGCCCACAATCAGCCAGGGGCGTGTACGCGGTGAAGATACTCATAGTTGACGATTCGAAGCTGGACCGCGCGCGCGTCAGCGAATACCTGGAGGAGTCGGGCTTCGATTTTGTCACGGCTGAAAACGGCATCGAAGCCTGGGAAATCCTGCAGGGCCTCGACGCTCCCACCTTCGCCCTGCTGGATTGGGTCATGCCCGGATTTGACGGCATCGAACTGTGCCGCCGCATTCGCACTCTGGGCTCGAACGGAACCTATATCTATACCGTCATGCTGACCGCCAAGGATCGCAAGAAGAATCTCCTCACCGCCATGGAGGCCGGCGCGGACGACTATCTGGCCAAGCCGGTCGACCCGTCAGAACTGCGGGCCCGCATCCTGGTGGGCAAACGGATTCTCGATCTGCAGCAGTGTCTGAGGTTTTCCGCCACTCACGATTTCCTTACCAACCTCCTGAGTCGCGCAGAAATCCTGGCGTCGCTCGAACGTGAACTGGTCCGCACCCAGCGCGAAGGCAGGCCGGCGGGAGTGATCATGGCGGACGTGGACGGATTCAAGCAGATCAACGACACTCTGGGTCATCCCGCGGGAGACGCCGTGCTCGCCGAAGTGGCCCGCCGGCTGAAGTCAGACCTGCGACTCTACGATGTGGCTGGACGCTACGGCGGCGAAGAGTTCATCTTAGTGCTGCCGGGCTGTGACCTGCACACCGCCGCGCGCCGTGCCGACGAAATCAGACGCCTGGTTGCCCGCGATCCGATCGTCACGCCGGCAGGCGCACTCTCGGTCACCGTAAGCATGGGCGTGACCGTCACCAGTTGCGATCTCGAGACCACCCTCGAGAGCCTGCTGCAAAGCGCAGACTCCGCTCTCTACCGCGCGAAGAAGGCCGGCCGCAACCGCGTCGAGGCGTTTTCGCTCGCCCTCAAACTTGACAACAAGTCCCGATAGGCGCGCTGGCCAGTACGAGACAGGGAACCGCCCGTGGCCATGCCAGAAGAAGAAATCAGAAGTCAGCCAGGCCATTGGCACCCAGTTTGCGCATCCCTATTGCGGGATCACTTCAATTGCGCTTATGGTGGCGTAGTCGTTGACGGGGATAAAATCCAGCAGAAGCTTGCCTTGCGCATTCGACTCCAGACCGGAGATCTTTCGTATCAGAGGCTGATTCTCGCTGGCTTCATTCCGGATGTTCAGATTCTGTATGATCGCCTTCCCATTGCAGAAAACGTTGAACACGCGGTGCTGGGACGCTTGCTCTCCGCCGCTTGAATCCTCCGTATTGCCCTCGCTACGACTGGCGGGAATGCGGCGCTCGATGAAATGCAGTACGGCCGTGTATCTGCCAGGCGTGACCGGAATTGCATACGAGAATCGCCCCCATCGCTCGGTTTCATAGAGTTCGGGATCGTCCGTTGCAGTGGCGGGCTCTTGGCTGGCGGCAAGCTGTCCGCCTTTGAAGTAAATGTCCGAACTCCACCACGTACTATCATCGGAGTAATAGGGCACATCGCGAGTCACGATGCGCACCGGCCGGATGTGTCGCGCACTTCCCGGCAAAATCTCGATCGCAGAGATCATTCCACGACCCCCTCTTGCCGTGGAAAAGCCCAGGTGAAGGAACCCATCGTTTGCCGGACTCACGTCGGTGAATACCTTCACGTCGGCAGTGCGTCCGCCTTCAGCATCGGCAAACACATCGAAATCGGTGAGCAGGGGCTCGCCGTTTGCGCTGACCGTCATCACTCGGCTGCTCTCGCCCCCGCCAACATCCTCAGGACCGTAGAACATTTCGGCGAAGTGGAGACGTAGTTCATAGATTCCGGGCTTCAACGGAATGTTGTAAGTGAAGTCTCCCTGGCGGCTGCTGCGGTAAATCGTGGAATCCTGCGTTCTCCAGATATGTTGGACCGGGCTTCGTACCGGTGTCCCGCCGGCGAAATAGTTGTCCGCACTCCAGACCTTGCCCGAGCGGTCAACGTAGGGACGACTGGACCCAGCCAGGATGCGGACTTCCTCTCCGACCGGCAGACCTACAGGCGGATGTGAAACCATCACCTGCGCTGCAGAAGGTGCGCTCATTTCCCGGAGCGGCGTTCGTGGCCGGGTCAGAAAGATGATTACGGCTGCGATAGCGATCGCCGCCAGCGCCGCCGGGAGTAGCCAGCGCACCAAGGTGTTTGATTCCGTGCCGGATAGCGGGGCGGGGATAGGAACCACCTGCGCTGCTTCGGGCAAAACCTCGCTCTCCTGCTCTTCAAAGACCGGCACATACTTGCCCACCGGAATGGTTATGTGAATGGGATGAGCAGCACCCTCGCCTGCATAGTATTCCGCCAGGCGCTTGCGCAGGCGGTTCGCCTCAACCCGGACAATCGAATCTGAGTCCTGGTCGAAGGACTCATCCCGTCCAAAAACATCCACCGCCACGGAAAACTCTTTGATACCCGAGCTTTCCCCAGTAAGAGCCTTTTCGCACAGGTAGGAAAGCAAACGCACGAGCGCGGGAGAACGGGAAAATAATGGAGACTGGAGCACAGCTTGCACTTCGGCCCGCTGAGTTTCCGTGCTGACCGATTCTGCCGTTGCTGAAGGCATAGCCGCCTCCGCAGAGAGGCTCCGCCAAGCACCTTATACACCTTCCCGGGCCAGTTGTGCAGTGTCTGGGAACACGTAACGTTTCGCCCGTGGGCCTGGGGGTTGCGCTTGTAACGGTGCGTAACCCCATTCACTGCCGCAACCGTCGGCGTGGCTGCGTGCCCGGAATCAATCAGAAGGAAACGGGCCATGTGTCCGACCCCTGCACAGCCACCGGGTAACGGGTGGGTAGCCGCTATAACGTTGTCAATTCGACGTATCTGCCTCATAAGAAAGCTGTACACGGAGATCAGATTGCCGAGCTTCGATTCGACGGCAAAGGTTTTCAACCGCCGCTTCTCCGGGAAAGAGGCAAATTTATGAGGAATCTCATCCTAAGATTAGCGATTGGGGCGATGGCCCTGGGACTGGCTCCATACGGCGCCCGAGCGACAGAAACGCCGAGCGGCACCACCAACCTGCAATCGATGACGGTGGCGGAACTTGAAAAGGCGGGCGATGAGGCGAGGGCCCAGAAAGACTACAGGCAGGCGGTCAAGTATTTTGAGGCGGCAATCCGCAAGAACCGCAAGAATGCCATCCTCTACAACAAGCTGGGCATGACTGAACTCAAGGACGGACAACTCGAGGCAGCTCGTCTGAATTTTCAGCAGGCCGTGAAGCGCAACTCGAAATTCGCGGATGCGCTGAGCAACATCGGTGCCGTTTACTACATGCAAAACAACTTCTCCGCTGCGGCGAAGCATTTCAAGAAAGCTGTGGCTTTGGACGAAACCCGCGCGACTTTCCATGTCAATCTGGGAGCGGCGTGGTTTGGCCAAAAGAAGCTGGATCGAGCCGTCGTCGAGTATGCTCGGGCCCTGGAACTTGATCCTGAGGCACTAAGCAACAAAGGCAGGGCTGGGGTCACCGCGCAGATCGCCAACACGGAAGAGCGCGCAAAGTTCTCCTACATGTTGGCCAAAATCTACGCCAAACGCGGCGATGCCGAGCAATGCTTCCGATGCCTGCGCATGGCCAAGGAAGAGGGCTATCGTGATCTGGCAAATGTGTACAAGGACGAGGAATTCGCCAGGTTGCGCCAGGACCAGAGGCTGGCCCAAATAGCTCCGCCTCCACAACCAAAATAACCCCTTGTGCGCCACTTAGCCGGGCTTCCTTCCCAGGAAGCCCTTTTTGTTCAGCTGCAACCCAGATCACCTGTTCGACCCGCCGCGATGACGAACTGGCGCTATCGCTCACTCTCCCGCCGGACGGGCTCTTTTGGATTTGAGCGGTTGCTCACACGAAAGCAACTTCGGCTGCCTCCGGATATCTTGGGAGCAGGAGATTCATGGTAGCTGCCAATCCGAGCGCTATTGCAAGGACAGTCAGCAAAAAGACATATGAGCCGGTTGAATCAAATGCACGGCCCAAAATCACCGGACCGGCGGCTCCCGCGGCAGCATAGAAGGTCCAGGTAACGCCATAGAGAGTGGAAAAGGCGCGCAGTCCAAAATAACGAGTCAGCAGGTAGGGTGTGATAGCGGCTTCACCACCTGCTCCGACACCAATGAGCGCAGCGGCAGAGGCTCCTGCGCCGAGGCTATTCGCATAAGCGAGAAGAACTATTCCCCCTGCGCTGATCAGGGTCACCACGAAGGCGACCTGTGCCCCAAAAAATCGGTCGAGCAGCCAACCCGTTCCGATCCTGCCGAGAACACTTGACCCGCCAAGTATGGCGGCGCACAAAGCCGCATCTCCGGCGGTAACTCCTCGGTCGGTTAGCAACGCCGACAGATGGGTGATGGCCCCGTTCATGCTGATGGAGCCAACAAAGAGCACCGCGACGATAATCCAAAAAGCAAGAGACCGCATGCCCTGCTGCCAGGTAAGTCCAGAGTGAACTACGGGAGCAGCCTCTTTGTGTACTGGTCCACGCTCAGCGATGTAATGCCAACTCAGTGGAAGCCCAAGCAGCAGAGCCAGCAGGCCGAGCGAAGCGTAGGCCGCCCGCCACCCAAATCGGCTGATAATGGCCTGCGCCACAACTGGGAGAATCATCGCCCCCAAGCCGGCGCCGAGCATGACGAAAGCCAATGCCGTCCCCAGGCGTTTCTGGAACCAAGTGGAAATGGACCGGGCATACGCCAGATGGGCTGCCCCATTTCCCACGATGCCAATCACGAAGCACGTCAGGTAAAACTGCCACAAATGAGAATGTAGCAGTGCGAATGATGCCATCCCACAGCCAAACACGCTCATGCAGGGAAGGATGATGCTGCGAGGCCCAAGGCGATCAATCAATCGGCCAATGAGAGGCGAGGACAGACCCACGGTCATCGCAGCAATTGCAAAGCCGACGGAAATGGATTCGCGGTTCCAGCCGAATTGCGCGCTCAGGGGCTTCACAAAAACCGTGAATGTATACACAAAGAGCGATCCGAACCCCGCCATCACGCCCAGGCATGCCGCCAGCACCACCCGCCAGCCGTAATAGCCTGGGTTGAATTCATTGAGATCGGATGCATCCCTAACTTTGTTTTCCATAATTGCGTTTGTGGTGTCCGTGAAGACTCTTATTGAATTGGATGTGGGCGTTTTACCAAACGCGACAAGCATTCTCCCGCACCATAGGTTGTCCCTGCTTGCAGTGGAAGGCTTTCTGGAACTCCGGCACGTTGGAAACCACACCGTTCACGCGGGCTTGCGCTGTCGCGTGAGGATTGGACTGCGCCACCATGCGCAGATACTGGGGAGTGGCGTTCGAACACCAGGTTTCTCCGTACGCGATGAAGAACCGTTGTTGCGGGGTAAATCCGCTCGAGTCTTCTTGAGTTCCTTTCCCGGAAAGAGTGCTCTCAAGCGCCATAAGAGCAATCCGCAAACCGCCATTGTCTGCGGTGTTTTCTCCCAGCGTCAACTTGCCATTCAGCTTTATACCGTCAGCCGCGTCAAAGCCGGAATATTCATCGGCAATGCATTGTGCTCTGCGGTCGAACTCTTTGCCGTCCTCGGCTGTCCACCAGTCGTGCAGATTCCCCCCGCCATCGAACTTCCTTCCCTGATCGTCGAAGCCGTGGGTGAGCTCGTGTCCAATGACAGCCCCGATGCCGGCGAAATTTACTTCGTCACCCGCCTGGCGGTCAAACAACGGTGGTTGCAGGATGGCAGCAGGGAAAGTGATGGAATTGAGTTGCGGATTATAGAACGCGTTCGGTATGGATGGAGAAACATCCCATTCGCTGCGATCAATTGGTCTTCCAATCCTTGATAGCTGGCGATGCAGTTCAAATTCACTGCTGCGATAAGCGTTCCCTAAGGCGTCGCCTCGAACGATGCGCAGGCTTGAATAATCACGCCAATGGTCCGGATATCCGATCCTGTCTGCCATTTTCTCGAGCTTGGCCTGGGCCGCCTTTTTGGTTGCAGGGTTCATCCACTCCGCCTGCTGTATGTCGCTGTTGAGCGCAGCTTCCAACGCATGCACGAGTTTCGACATGCGCTCCTTACTGTCTGCCGCGAAGGCGCGGGCGACATATTCCCGGCCAAGAGCTTCGGTCAGGTCGCGATCAACGCTTCGCGCACAGCGTCTCCAGCGAGGTGTCTGCACTTGTTGTCCAAGCAGCGTGCGTCCGTAAAAATCAAATCTTCCCTCGGCAAAAGGCCCGCTAAGCAAACTAGAAGACACGTTGACTAGCTGCCAACGCAGGTAAACCTTCCAGTCGTCCAGAGGAACAGTTGCAATCAGTTGGTCAACGCCTTTGAAAAAGTCGGGAGTCAGAACCAGGAAATGATCAGTCTTTGGAGCAGCAACGTTACTTAGGTATTGCACCCATGCAAACGACGGAGTCAACGCTTGCAGCTCCTGCAAAGACAACTTGTGATTTAGCCTATCTGGGTCCCGTCGCCTGACAATATCCATCGAGACCTTAGCTAGCGCGGTTTCGAAGTCCATCACAACCTTCGCATCCCCCGCTGCCTGTGCCGGGGGCTCGCTTAGCAACTCGAAGATTTTCTCCGCATAGGAGACATACCGCTGTCGCAAATCGGCCGACTTCTGATCAGTTTTTAGATAGTAATCGCGATCTGGCAGGCCCAGACCGCCCTGGTCCACGGTGGCAACCATTTTTGTAGCGTCATCAAAATCCTGCCCAGACCCGAAACCGAACAGTGCCGAGCCTGCTCCTGAATCCGTGCCCGCAGCCAACGAGAAAGTCAGCGCATGAATATGCGCAAGCACTTCGGGCAACTCGGTCTTGCTTCGCATAGCCGCAATTCGATCCAGCTCCGGTTGAATTGGGGCAATTCCCTTCTTGTTGAGTTCAGTCTCGTTCATGCAGGACGCATAGTAATCCCCGATTTTCTGCTCGGCCGCGTTGCGGTCGGGAGCATCTTTGGCGGCTTTCTCCAGAATCTCGCGCACTACGGTCTGGTTCCAGATCATCAATTTGGCGCCGAGCCACCAGTTTGCTTGATCCGCAGGTATCGGATTTTTGACCATCCATTTTTTGCATGTGTATTGGTAAAAATCCACGCAAGGATCTAGAGTGCTATCCACCCGGGTGATATCGAAATGATCGAGTTGCAGGCTGGCCAAGGCAGGCTGCGCTGGGGTTGACTGCGCAAATACCGTGATGCAACCTGAGACCAGAACTGCCATCACCAAACATAATCTAAGTAGACACACGCAGGGACTCCCATAACCAGGCAACCGGCACTTTAGACTGAAATAGGGGCTGGCGATTCTGAATTCGGGAAACCTTACTTGCCAACCATTGATAACGGCAATAGTAGAAAAACACTAGAGATGCTCGCCGAACTTG
>JBARIF010000334.1:0-2481 GCA_049799615.1 Terriglobales bacterium | reverse complement strand
TACACCTTGTCGTACAGCGCATAGAAACGAAAGCTGGGCGATTCCTTCGCTTTCGCGTGCAACGCCGTCTGCAGCTTCTGAACACTTGCGGGGGTTGCTAGACTCATCGTCAATCCCTCAGTCTTCGCCGCTTCTTGCGGTTCCTTTCAACTGAGGCCCCTTCCCTCCACCGGCATTACCCGGTTTCATCGGTACTGCGAGCCTCTCCGTCACCCCAAACGGCCCGGCCTAGCTCTCGCGAGTTGCCAGTTGATCCCGACTGCGATCACCGCTGGGGCTTCCCGTGTTGCGTCTGGTCCCCTGTGTCTGCATGCCGTCGCCACTACCCCGGCAGGACCGATGGAACCGATTCGCTCATTACTGCTCCATCGACTTCGGCCTTCCCCAGATAACAGTTGGGTCGGCTCCTGCATTATCAGTTTCGTGGCCTGCTCAGCGTTCACTCGCGTTACAACCTGCAGACTCGCCAAGTCGCCTTATGCGACCCTCTACACCGGAGGCTCCGGCGGCTTTGTTGCCTCCACCGCCGCTCCGATTGCTACCGGGTGGAGCGATCCAGTTCCCGGGCGGGTTTATCTCCCGCTGTGGACCAGCGCCTTTCACGGCGCACTGCTAACGCCTGTTTACAGCAACTGACTTCTGAGGTAGAGTACCCGGCGAAAAAAGGGGCCCCATCCCAGGGCAAGGAACGCTCCAGCTTGCGCACGATCGAAGGACACCCCTATGCATTGCAGATTATCCGGGCGCGTGGTGTCAATCACGGGATCGCGCAATATTGTCAACCTACTCCTCTTGGGACTTCTCGCTCTGAACTGGAGTGGGTGCGGGGGCTACAGCACTCCCGCGCGCACCTTGTTGAGCATTGCCGTAGAGCCGGGCGATGGAGAAGCCACAGCACCCACCGGGACTTTGCCGTTCACGGCAACCGGTACGTTCGATCAGCCGCCAACAACTAAAGACAACCTCAACGCTCAGTGGTCGTCTTCCGATACGACCGTCGCCACAGTAGACCCGTCCACGGGACTTGCAACATGCGTGAGTGTGGGCGGTCCAGTCGTCATCACCGCTTCGTCGGGTACGAAGCAGGGCACAGCACAGCTCACTTGTTCGGCCTCGGTGTCCTCGAGATCTGGTAATTGCGCTTATGTGTGCGGCAGCACACGTTGTGGTGCGCTGACGGGCTTTTGCTCCAGCACACAGGGCAACGCTTGTCGACAGGTCTACGATCCTGGAAGCTGCCCGATCGGGAAACCCGCGGGAGGAACGGCGACGGACTCGTGTGGCGTCGGGGTTGATACGACCCGAACTTGTCCGTAGCTGGAGGCAGCAAGTTGTTGTTGTAACATCGCCAATACTCTCATTAACAAGGGTCGTTTCGCGCACTTATGAGGTGCAAACACGCACCTTAAGGCAGTCCCGACCGGCATTTCGTAGTCCCGTTCCACAGGTTTTGACTACCACCGCGCCTTGGCTGGGGAGAGCCGGCATTTACTCGAAACCTGATTACGGGCGTAACGTTGCGCCGCTGTGGGTGCGTCGATACGCTGACGGATAGGCCCATTTTCACTCGCCATGAAGGGGCACAATTTCATTTCGACGCCTCAGCCCGGTTCCACCGCGCGAACCACGGGTTGCGGCTTTCAGCCAGGGGACGCTGGACGATGAGCATGGAAACAACAACGGGAGTTTCGCGGGCAAAGATGCCCAAGCGCAAGGTCCCGCGCTACAAGCTGACCGTCCCCCTGGAACTCACCGTATTGCGCGCAGGCGTCCCGGACAGTATTCGCGGACGCGCCCTCGAGATGGGCGAAGGCGGAATGGGAGTGGTCGCCGCCTCACAGCTCCTCCTGGGCGAGTCGGTGCGGGTCGAGTTTCTGCTTCCACACATGAGCGCGCCGGTGCGGGCCACGGCGGTGGTGCGCTATCAGCGGGCGCGCTCCTTTGGCCTGCAGTTTCTCCGCCTGCCCGTCGAACAGCAGTCGATCATCCGCTACTGGACGCGGTCCGAGGGCGACCTTTTACTGAACGACCAAACGCCCCTCGCTGAACCGGCGGACGCCGCTTTGGGAGAGGCCACAATCCTATCCCCGCAACTCCCGGACCTCACCGACTCCAGGCACTCAAAGCGCAGGTTTCTGATGCAGGACATGGTTGTCTTCGCCATTGCCGTCGTCGTGGTCGCGGCCGTGCTGGGATGGTGGCGATGGCAGCAGGGATGGAAGGCGCTGGAGACGCAGGTTCCGGGAAGGCAAACTCAGGTGGCGAAGCCGCAGTTGCAGGTGCCAAATGACGCCATGCAGCAGCGGATCCGACACCTGGTCCCGCCCGAATATCCGGAAGATGCCCGACAGGCAGGAGTGCAGGGCACGGTTGTGCTGGATGCCGTGGTGAATCCGCAGGGCGCGGTGACACGCGTGAAGTTTGTCAGTGGGCCCGAGCAACTTTCGCCCGCGGCCATCGACGCCGTGCGCTGGTGGCGCT
>JBARIF010000333.1:0-1581 GCA_049799615.1 Terriglobales bacterium | reverse complement strand
CCTGAATCCTCACTTCATAGTTGGCGGGTGGCAGCGACGGCACCGAGCAGTTCCCCGCGGTATCGGACATCTGCCGTAACCCGAATTCCAAAGAGCTTAGAAGAACGATCGGGTGTCGGCTTCATGGAAACTGGGAAATTCAGGATTGTGCACTGGTGAACTGCGATGTACGCGCCTGGTTAAAACTTCCTTCAACTCCTGCCAATATGTAGTAATGGTGTGAAAAACCATGAATAACACAAAATTTGTTGTGAAAGTGAACCGTGGCGGTACTCACGTCGCCGAATACGTGCAACGGATCGATCCGACACCCATCCAAATGACAACCGTAAGCTGGCGCTGGTCATGGGAAGATTCACGGCCGAAGACGCTATCAAATCGATCCAAAACTCCCGGTGCAGCCCGGAACTAATTTCCGTTCAAGTCCTCAGTCCTGAAGTGGCGGCACCAAGATAAACAGATATGCCCGAAATCCTGTCGGATAACGGGCACTCTTGTTGCCACCTAGACCGGCTTGACGTTCTCAGCCTGCCAGCCCTTCGGGCCCTTCGTCACGTCGAACTGCACCGCTTGCCCTTCTTGCAGACTGCGAAAGCCGCCTGCCTGAATCGCGGAGAAATGCACAAAGACATCCTCTCCAGTTTGGCGGCTGATGAAGCCGTAGCCTTTGGCGTCGTTAAACCACTTTACGGTTCCTTGTTCCATTTGATAATCCTATTTCCTTTATTGAATTTTGCTTGAATCGCTGCGCGTGAGAAAGGGTGACGCTGGTTGGCGATACCGGCTCAACTGCGGTGAATCAAACTTAGCCGGTAATTGTATACGAGGTTTCGTCTCCTTCAGGCCGCTTTCTTCCCCCGCTTGACCTTGGCCCACCTCGCCACCTGTGCTGCTGCGATCTTTCGCCGAGCCGAGGCCGACATCATTCGTTTGGCCGGCTTCGCGGCAGTCACTTTGTTCCCCTTCACTTTCGCCCAGCGAGCTCTCTGCGCAGCAGCGATGCTTGCCCGTCCCTTGGCTGACAACTTCCGTCGAGGTTTGCTTCCATTGCTGCCCCGGTAGACGCCCGCAAATGCCTCCAGTGCTGCGTTCAATCCAGCTAGCTGTTGGTGTAGTCGATCACGTTCCTTGCTCAACTGCTTCACAATCCCAGACAAGTTCGTCAATGTTGGTTTCCCCCTCGGATTCGAATTGTAGCAGAGGGGGGACAGACGGTCAGTTTCCCAGACCGGCGCAGGAGGCCGCTGGGGCCGGGCGACCTTAGCGGCAAACACCGCCATCATTTCGGGATCAATTGCCTTAACGTCGGTCTGCATTCTCCGCCCAATCTGCGAGCGTCGAGATGCCTGCTCCAGTTTCGTCGAGGCACCAAACCTTTGGCCGTCTCTCAGGGCCTGTTCGCCGGATTTCCAGAGTAGCCCATTCGAGCCATATACGCATCACCACCCTACCGTTAGGCTAATTGTGAGCAGACTTCGGGGGAGGGCTGTTCAACGAACGTCCCATGACTTAACCGTGTCTGGGGCGTTTTTGTTTGCAGGCTGCGGCGCGCCCCGACTCCTCAAACTACCGAAACAGATC
>JBARIF010000332.1:0-1525 GCA_049799615.1 Terriglobales bacterium | reverse complement strand
AGACTCGAGTTGCATCGCAAACAGGCCGTTCGCCGTCGGCAAGCTGTCAAAGGACTGTCCGCCGGTTACGGGATGGATACAGAGCCGCGCTGCAATTGCGGTGCCCCGGCCGTCCTAGTACCCGCTTTTCATGAAGCGTGAGTCGTGATTCAAGATCGGGATGATTCCCGAAGCGAGAGAAGTGCGACTTTGGCGAGGCGATCGCAAGAAGCTTGAGGCTCGTTGCCGTTCGCCGCGCACCATTCAGCAAGATCTGAAGCGTGCCCGGATTGTTCTGTTGGCGGCCGATGGCGTGAGCACGCGGGCGATTGCCAAGGAGGTCGGCGTTCAGCCACGGATCGTCAGCCTTTGGCGGCATCGCTATGCCGATCACGGGCTCGACGGGCTGAAGGACAAGCTCCGTCCTGGTAAGAAGCCGCTCTACACGCCGGCGACTGACAAGCGGATTCTGGAACTGCTGGACAAGCCGCCGCCGACGGGCTTTGGGCGCTGGACTGGGCCTCTGCTGGCCAAGGCATTAAGAGACGTCGACGTTCAGTACGTCTGGCGCTGCCTGCGGCACTACAAGATCGATCTGGTGGCCCGCAAATCCTGGTGCGAGAGCAACGATCCCGATTTTGCAGGGAAAGCTGCCGAGGTTGTCGGTCTTTATGTAAACCCTCCGGCAAAGGCGATCGTTCTATGCGTCGATGAAAAGCCTTCGATTCAGGCCCTGGAACGGGCGCAAGGCTATCTGAAACTGCCAAACGGCCGTGCCTTGACCGGCCAGAGCCACGATTATAAGCGCCATGGCACGACGACGCTGTTTGCCGCGCTCCAGGTCGCCACCGGAAAGATCATCGCCTCGCACTCAAAGCGCCGTCGTCGCGTCGAATTCCTCAAGTTCATGGACAGCGTCGTGGCGGCCTTTCCCGACCGCGAGCTTCACGTCATTCTGGACAATCTCAACACGCACAAAAAGAACGAGACCTGGCTCAAGAAGCACCCCAAGGTGCACTTCCATTTCATCCCAACGCGGTCATCCTGGCTCAATCAGGTCGAGACCTGGTTCTCCATCCTGCAGGGGAACTCGCTGAACGGGGCTTCCTTCACCGCCATCAAGGAATTGCAGGAGCACATCAATGCATTCATCGCGGCATACAATGAAAACGCCAAACCGTTCGCCTGGAAAAAGAACAAAGTCCATCAGCGCCGCTTCAAAGGCCGGCGTATCACTCAACTCTGATTCCGGATACTAGTTTGCTGTAATTACTCAAGCTTGGTTACGTTTTCTGCAAGGATGGCTGTGCAGAACAGCCAGAACAGCGCCCTGCCGATAGTAGCTCTGCACCAACCACTGCTGCACTGGCCTAGGCCGTGAAGCGCTTCGCCGCATCTTCCGCCGAGACAGCGTCGAGTTCCGCAAGTCCTGTATCCAGGTAGCTGGCAAGCAAAGGCAGGCCCAGAAGATATTCGGCGGTGTGGCTGTTGTGTGCCTGCCGTGCCTCCGTCAGAGCATCGCTCCACTCGCGACCCGAGTATGTGC
>JBARIF010000331.1:0-3291 GCA_049799615.1 Terriglobales bacterium | reverse complement strand
CGCTATCAGCACTGGCGGCGGCACCTGGATGTGGTGCTGCGTCAGGAACACAAAGCCGGGGAAAAGATGTTCGTGGACTGGGCGGGGGCAACGATCCCGGTGTATGACGCTACGACGGGGCAAGCCTGGCCAGCATCGCTGTTTGTTTCTGTGCTGGGTGCCAGTTCCTATACCTACGCAGAAGCGACTCGGGATCAGCAGTTGGAAGCCTGGATTCAGGCGCACATCCACGCGCTGGAGTTCTTCGGTGGAGTGCCGACGCTGGCAGTCCCCGATAACACCAAGACGGCCGTCACCCGAGCCTGCCGCTACGATCCAGACCTGAATCCCACCTATCAAGAGTTCGCGGTGCATTACGGGATGGGAGTCGTGCCCGCACGTCCGTACAAACCACGGGACAAGGCCAAGGCCGAAAGCGGAGTGCAAGTATGCGAACGCTGGATCGTGGCAGCGCTGCGAAACCGGAAGTTCTTCAGCCTGCCGGAACTCAATCAGGCGATCCGCGAGTTGCTGGCGCGGCTGAATGAGCGTTGTTTTCGCAAGCGGGACGGATCGCGGTCGAGTCTGTTTCACAGCCTGGAGAAACCGGCTCTGGCAGCGTTACCGGCCGAGCGCTTCGACATGAGCCAGTGGTCGCGGGCCACCGTCAACATCGATTACCACATTGCCTTCGATGGGAACTTTTACAGTGTGCCGTACACTCTGGTACAGCAGGTCGTGGAAGTCCGCGCCACGCCGATTACGGTGGAGATCTTTCACAAGGGCAACCGGATCGCTTCCCACCTCCGCAGTCGCAGGCGCGGTCAAGCCATCACTCAGAACGAGCACCGCCCCAAGAGTCATCAAGCCCATCTGGAATGGCCGCCATCGCGGATGGTGAACTGGGCACGCAGCATCGGTCCCCACACCGCCCAGTTGTTCGAGCGAATCCTGAACGAGAAGCCGCACCCGGAGATGGGATACCGCTCCTGTCTCGGCATCATTCGCCTGGCGCAGCAGTACTCCCGGCAACGCATGGAGGCCGCGGCGGAACGGGCACTCCTTGCTCAGGCTTGCCGCTATCAGAGCGTGAAGTCGATTTTGAAGAACTCGCTCGACGTGGTTCCCTTATCTCCACCACAACCCGACTCTCCACCTCTGACCCATGACAATGTCCGCGGCGCCGAGTACTTCGACCAAGGGGGACCGACCTCATGCTGAACCAACCGATGATGGAAAAACTGGTGGCCATGCGGCTGCAGGGCATGGTCGAGGCCCTGAAAACGCAGGAGCAAGATCGAGCGATCAACGAGCTGAGTTTCCTCGAACGACTCGCGCTGCTGGTCGATCAACAATGGAGTTGGCGCGAGAACCAGGCGCTGGCGCGAAGGCTGAAAGCGGCCAAACTGCGAGGACCGACCTGTGTGGAGGACATCGACTATCGCGCAGCGCGTGGCCTGGACAAGACGGTAGTGCGTGCTCTGGCAAAAGACTCGGCCTGGGTCCGCAACCACGAAAATATTTTCGTGTTGGGTCCGACCGGCGTGGGCAAGAGCTTCATCGCATCGGCCCTGGCACAGAAAGCCTGTCGCGACGGCTACTCTGCTTTCTATTTGCGGGCCGCCGCCTTACTGCGCGAACTGGCCCTGGCACGGGCCGATGGAAGCTTGCGTCACTTCCTGGCTCGACTGGGCCGTATCGATGTTCTGGTCATTGATGACTGGGCCATGGCGCCGCTGAATGAAAACGAGCGCCGCGAAGTCTGGGAGATCTGCGAAGATCGCTACCAGACTCGTTCCACCATCCTTACTTCCCAGTTGCCGATCTTGCGCTGGCACGAGCAGATCGGCGATCCCACCATCGCTGACGGCATCCTCGACCGTCTCGTTCACAACGCTCATCGCATCGAGATGCGCGGTGAGTCCATGCGGAAGAAACGCAATCCGCCGCAGGACGAGAAGAAGGAATGAACGAAAGTTAACATCTTTAGAGTACGGGATGGGGATTTTGCAACAGCTATCGTAGGCGTTCGCGGGGTTGCTCTCAGTGACCTTGGCGGTTGCGCACATCGGTCACAATCTCGTGCACCGCACCCACGATGGACGCAGGAGCCTGTTCCGGAATTCCATGATCGCTGTTCTCAACGACAATCTGTCTTCCATTCGTGGAAAGGCGAGCAAGTTCGGGCTGTAGTTGATTTACCCAGACGTCGTGGAACTCCGCGATTTCTTTAGCGGCAACAGGATCGTCGGGCGTCCAATACTGCCCGGCGGTGAGAACGATCAGTGGGCGATCACCTAACGTTCCCGCGCTCCTCGCCGCCTCATCGGTCTCCGGATCGCCGCTGCCCTTGTCAGGCCGAATGGCACCATTTTTGGTTGCCGCACATCCTTGAGCAGCCTCAGCCTCAACTGCTTTGACTCGCTGATTGCGCATAGCCCGTTCCGTGGCGCTTTGCTGTGAACTGAACTCGGGCGGTACATACACCGGAGTGTTGTGCATGACCAGACGTATCACTCCAAGTCTTGTCACGATAGGCAGGACCAAACACGCGAGCTGACGAACATGCTTGTGCATGCGGGTAATCGGCGAAAGCATCATTGGTGGCTCGCGTTGGTCAGGATGGCTGGAATCTACCAGCACTACTCCGGCGACCTCGGAAGGAAACTTTGAAGTGAATATGCGGACGTACTCTCCCCCGATTGAGTGACCAACCAGCACGTACGGACCTGCTACCGGGGCACGCTGCAGCAGTTCCTGTAAATCGTGAACGATGGTGGCGCTGCTACGTGCGGTTGGTGCGGGATCGCTCCACCCCTCACCGGCACGGTCGTACCAGCAAACTGTGGTGAACTTGGCGACCTCCGCCTGCACGTTTCGCCAGCCATAACCACCGTAACCGCCGCCGCCCGACTCCAAGATGACGGCGGGGCTGCCGGAGCCCGCACAGTTTATGTTTAGGCTACGACCGTCAACGTCAACCGCGCGTCCAATCCGGAAGGGATGCTGGCTGTCCTGCCATCGGCCAATCTGTTCGTATGTGAATCCCGCGAGCAATCCCAGAAGCAACACGACCGCCAGGCTTCGCCAAACTCGCCACATCCAATGTGTAGATGACACACTCATGGCCTCCTTAGCATTCAGAGACTTATATGCGCTTGGGCCGTAATTTGCACGTTTTCGCCGGATAGTTGTTGCAATCAGGCCAATGCATACTCAATCGGCGCCTGCGGTCGCCTGGAGCGGCCCATGATCCTTTCTTCTACAACAAGGAAGCAGGGGCAAAGGGGCTGCCGCCCCTTTCCCCTGCAC
>JBARIF010000330.1:0-8522 GCA_049799615.1 Terriglobales bacterium | reverse complement strand
CTCCGACGGAGATGGCTTCCACGATGGCGTCATCCACGCCCACGAAAATCGCGAGACGATCTCCCCGCAGAGCGCGAATGGCCGCGACTCGCCTGACGTCCGTACTGGATTCTTTCACTGCGGCCAGGCTTTCGTGTTCCGCCGCCAGTTCCTGAATTTGCTCCGGAAGGAAATCGGTGCCGTAGGCCACCGGGTTGTTGTAAAGCATGCACGAAAGCGGAGTGGCTGCGAACACGGCGGACACGTGGGCTTTCATCTCCCGCCAATCCCCTTGATAGACGTAGGGCGGCAAGACCATGAGCGCGTCGCATCCCGCATCGGCCGCGGCTTTGGCCTGGGCCACGGCTTCGGCGGTCGAGAGCGCCGAAATCGAAGCCACGACCGGGCCGCGCCCGCGCACGGCTGCAACCGCTGTCCGCACGACTGCGACTCTTTCCCCGAACGAAAGGGTTGCGCCTTCACCCAAAGAACCCAGCACCACGACTCCGCTGCAACCATTGTCGAGCAGCCACCGGCAATGTTCGGCCAGGAAGCCATGGTCAATCTTGAGGGCTTCATCAAAACAAGTCGTAATCGCCGGCATCACGCCCTTCCAGATCATCCGCGGCCTCCTGTGGCTTCACTGTGCTCGGTCTCTGGTGTGCGGGCAGGCTTCGAGGCGATCCGAGAGGGCCAGTAAGGCTCAACCGGAATTGCGGATTTCCTGCCCGTGATCTGATCGACCAGCAGCCGCGCGGTGGCGAGGGAAGTGGTAATTCCCAGTCCTTCGTGGCCGGTGGCGAGAAACAAGGTTGGGTCTCCCGGCCAGGGGCCAATCAGCGGCAGCTTGTCGGGGGTGGCAGCGCGAAATCCCGTCCACACTCTGATGGTGGAGAGCTCGGCCAACTTCGGCATGTACTCCTGGGCGCGTTGCAGCATGCGAGTGAGAATACCGTTATCGACTTCTCCGTGCTCCGCCCCGTACTGGCGCGATGAACCGACAAGAATTTGTCCGGTCTTGCGGGGTTGCACGTTGAAAGCCACGGAATCGGTGGCGGAGGAGTGCGCGCTCTTCAAGTATCCCAACTCAACCAACTGGTGACGGACGAATCCAGGGTAGCGATCGGTAATCGCCAGATGGCCTTTCCGTTTCTTGACACTTAAACCTGGAGTAAGCGCGGACGCCCAGGCACCGGCCGCGTTGACGATAGCGGCCGCGGGAAACTCCGTACCGTCGGCTAGCCGCACTAGCCCTTTTCCGATCTGTGAAACTGAACTGCCAAGGTGGAGCTTCGCGCCGGCCGCCTGGGCGCGTTCGATCAAGAAGCGTGCGGCGCAGGGGGGATACAACACGACATCCTCGGGCACGAGCAAGCCGCCCGCCATACCCTTGCGCAAGTTGGGTTCGAGACGCTCCAAGGTTTGGGGATCAAGGACCTCGGTGGGAACTCCGCGCTGGCCGTAGTAGCTCTGTTTCCGCCGTACCTCGGCCATCTCCTCTTCGTCGGCCGCCACCCAAATCGTTCCGCAGGGTTCGTATTCGACGTCCGGAGGAAGTTCCGGACGCAACTGCTGCCATAGTTGCTGCGAGTAGCGGGTGAGAGCAAACTGGGCCTCGGAATCGTCCATGACCACGATGTGGCCCATGCCGGCTGCGGTGGCGCCGCCTCCAATCACATCGCGATCGATAACAGCCACCCGCATGCCTTGGCGGGCACACTCTTCCGCGCAAGCCGCGCCTACGATGCCCGCCCCAACCACCACCACGTCGTAGGCGAGTGCGGTCATGGCTGAACGCCTGTCCGAATGCCCATGCAGAATGGATCGCGCGGGTCGAGAATCAGGTTCGAATCCGCGTTGACGAAGGCCGATCCCTTGATGCTGGGACGTACGCGGCCGTCGCGCACCGTAATGCTGCCTTCAAAGACGCTGCCGACAATGCTTTCCTGTTTCCACACCTGACCTTCGCGCAGCTGGCCGTCGGCATGCAGGCAGGCCAGCTTGGCGCTGGTCCCGGTGCCGCATGGAGATCGGTCATAGGCCTTACCCGGGCACAGGACAAAGTTCTTGCTGTCGACTCCGGCCTGTTGCGAGGGGCCGAAGAGTTCGATGTGGTCTATCTCTTCCCCGTTTGCGCCCGTGATTCGGTTGGCGCACAACGTCTGACGGATCGCCCAGGTAAAGTTCGTCAAAGACTCCACGTTGTTGAGTGTGAGTTCGTGGCCATGGGCCTCGACCAGAAAAAACCAGTTTCCGCCCCAGGCGACATCGCCGCACACCGGTCCGAAGCCGGGGACCTCAACCACGATCTTCGAAGCGGTACGGTAGCTGGGGACATTGTTCACCGTCACTTCTCCACCGTCGTGAAGAATGGCGCTCACCGTGCCCACGGGAGTCTCGATACGATGCTCGCCCGGCGTGATGCAGCCCATGTAGGAGAGTGTCGCCACCAGTCCAATGGTGCCGTGACCGCACATGCCCAGGTATCCCACGTTGTTGAAAAAGATCACGCCGGCGGCGCAGCTTGGATCCACCGGTTCACACAAGAGAGCGCCGACCATGACGTCTGAACCGCGCGGTTCATTCACCACCGCGGAGCGGAACTCATCATGTTCCGCGCGGAATCGCTCCAGACGGGCGCTCAGGAGGCCGGTTCCCAGCTCAGGGCCACCGCTGACCACCAGGCGTGTGGGCTCGCCGCCGGTATGGGAATCGATGGCCCGAATTTTGCGGACACTGCTGTTGGTCATAAATAGTCGCGCCCTGGTAAGTCTTTTATCGTCTCACAGCACGGCGTTGCACGATAACTTCGGCGAGCGAAGCCCCGTAGTCGTGCGCTAATGTATATAATATCCTCCGGCAGGGCAAGCTTGGTTAACGCGCCCCCTGGCCAATCTGAGAAAACTGTAGCGCCGGCGTCTCGCCCGCCACAGGGACGGCCGGAGGCTGGCTCTACTCATCGGGGGACCATGATGAACTTTGATGTAGCGCAGAGCTGCGGTTTTGCGGTTCTGGTTGCGATTGCATTGTTGCCCGGCGCCATGCGGGCGCAGAACACGCCCGCGGCAGGAAAAGCCGATATGGAGAGCCGGAGTACCCAGCTGCAATCGCTGTTCGACGAAGAATGGCAGTACGAGCTGCGTTCCGACCCTGAAACGGCGACATCGTTAGGGGACAACCGATACAACGATCGTCTGAGCGACCGGTCTCCACATTTCTATCAGTCCGACGAGGAAACCAAACGCAAATTTCTGGCCCGCTTCGAGGCCATTGCTCCGGCCGGGTTGTCCGCCCAAGATACGCTGAGCCGCGAGTTGATGATCCGAAACCTGCGCCAGGACATTGCAGGCGCGCGCTTCAAGCCCTGGGAAATGCCGGTCAACCAGATGAACGGGCCGCATCTCGGATTGGTGGAGTTGGTCACCTTGACGCCCTTCAACAGCGTGAAGGACTACGACGATTATCTTTCACGCCTGCATCAGGTCCCCAGGATGCTCGAACAAGTGACCGGCAACATGCGGCAGGGAATGAAAGACGGGTTGATGCCACCTCGGTACCTGCTGGAAAAAGTGGTGCCGCAGACGCAGGAGATTGCGAACACCGCAGCTGACTCCAGCCCCTTTGCCAAGCCGGTGAAAAAATTTCCTGCCGGCATTTCCGAGGCTGACCAGAAGCGGTTGCGATCGGCGGTGCTGACCGCGATCGATGGTGAGATTCTCCCGGCCTACAAACGTTTCGCCGCCTTTGTGCGTGACGATTACGCGCCTCACGGCCGCACTGAGCCCGGAGTATGGGCGCTGCCCGATGGCGCTGAGCGGTATCGTTTTCAAGTCAAACGCATGACGACCACGGACCTGACCCCGGAGGAAATCCACCAGATCGGACTCAAGCAGGTGGCCGAGACTGAGGCCGAGATGCTGGCGCTGGCCCACAAGCTGGGTTTCAATGATCTGGCCAGCCTGAACGAACACATCAAGAATGATCGCAAGCTCTATGCGACGTCGGGTCAGCAGGTGCTGGACCTCTACACGAAATATACGCGGCAAATGGAGAAGGAACTGCCCAAGCTCTTCGGCCGCCTGCCGCAAAACAAACTCGAGGTCATCCCCATGGACCCATTTCGCGCCAAGAATGCGGTCCCGGCGGACTACATGCCCGGAGCGCAGGACGGATCACGTCCCGGGCATATCAATGTGAATGAGTGGGACCCGGAGCATCGCCTGACCTTGAACATCGAGGCCATCGCTTACCACGAAGGCGTACCCGGACATCACCTGCAAATTTCCATCGGTCAGGAGTTGAAAGATCTGCCGGCATTTCGCCGGAACGGAGAGTACACCGCGTTCGTTGAGGGTTGGGCGCTGTACTCGGAGCGGCTGGGCAAGGAAATCGGCTTTTACGAAGACCCTTACAGCGACTACGGAAGGCTGGAGAACGAAATGTGGCGGGCCATCCGGTTGGTCATCGATACCGGAGTGCACGAGAAGCACTGGTCGCGGGAGCAGATGGTGGATTTTTTTCATCGCTACACCGCGATGGACGAGCCCAATGTGCAAACCGAAGTGGATCGCTACATTGCCTGGCCGGGACAGGCCCTGGCTTACAAGCTGGGACAATTAGAAATCTTGAGATTACGCGAGGAGGCTCGCCAGAAATTGGGCAGCAAATTCGACTTGCGCGCATTCCACGATGAGGTGGTCGGCGGCGGTCCGCTTCCGCTGGATGTGCTGCATGCCCAGGTGGAGAACTGGATCAGCGCGCAGGCGGCCAGGCCATAATCTTTTCCTGGACCGCATTCAAGCAAGGACGGCTGATTATCAGCTGCCGGATAGTTGAGTGCGGTCCGTCCTTCAAGCGATATTGCGCTTGAGCTTTGCGACGCGGGGTGCAGACGCGAACTCTACCCTGTTGCGTCCGGCCTGCTTGGCGCGGTACAAGGCCTGGTCCGCGGCTCGGATCACATCCTCGACTTCGCGGATCCGAGCTTTGGGCTCGGCCACGCCGATGCTGACGGTGACGGAGATTTCGGAAACTGGGGTTTCATCGGCTCGTCGGCTGGGCCGCAATCCTCTTCTCGACGCGGCCGCCCGCCGCGCTTCGGCCCTGCGTTCCGCACTTCGCCGCTCCTGACCGCGAAAAGTCTGCGCTTGGGCTCCGTGATTTCGGATGTCCGGGCTCGGCGTAGCTTGGCCGCGAGTGCCACTACGGCGCTCCTGGCCCTCGCGCACGCGGAAAGTGGAAACTTCGATTACGGAGCGGAGCAGTTCCAGATGAGGCATGGCGTCTTTGGCTGACTTTCCCGGAAACAGAATGGAAAATTCCTCTCCGCCCACGCGATAAGCGCGGCCCCCGCCGGTGACCCCCGCAAGCTTGCCCGCCACCATGCGCAAGACCTGATCGCCGGTCTCGTGTCCGTAGGTGTCGTTAAACTTTTTAAAGTGATCGATGTCCACGACCGCAATCGCGTAGGGCTCTTCCAGTTGGAGCAGAGCATCATTGAAAGCGCGCCGCGCTGGTAGCGAAGTCAGTTCGTCCTCGTAGGCCAGAAGATAAGAGTTCTCGATGATGGAACTGATCAGAATCAGGCCCGCCGTCGCCAGATAAGCGGTCGCAACCGGGCTGACTGCTCCGGACTGAAAGGAAAGAACGATCGCCGCCAGCGCCCATAGCAAACCGCTTTCCGTGGGCTTGCGATACAGCAGAAATCGCGCCAGCAAGACCCCGCACGCGACTACGAATAGCAGCACGGCCAGGGTGGAGAGCGGTGTCCCGGGGAAACGTCCGAGAAAGCGGGGATGCAGAAAAGCGGGAGCGGCACTCTCTCCGGGACGGCAGATGATGGCAACAAAAACCGACTCGAAGAACAAGAGCGCCAGGCGGGGGAGGATGGCGGGGAAAACCAGTCCTCGTTCGCGAAACACGGAGAAGGCGACGAAGTTCAAGGGGAGCAGAACGGCCACGGCATCGAGGGCGATTCGGCCGGGCCCGGCGGAAGCGATCCGGCCCGAAGAAAAAAAGTCCAGAGCGCGTTGGGCCAGAAACAACGCAAGAAGAGGGAAAAGGATACGGCTGGAGTGGAAGCGCCAGGCCAGAAGAATGCCGCCGGCAAACACCGCGTAGAAGTAAAACTGGATGGCAGCAGAGGGAATGGCGCCAAACGTGCCCCCAAACACCACGCTGGCCGCCAGCAGGAGAATGCCTCCCGGCAGGACCAGGGACTTGAGCGTCTTTGGGCTCCAGAAGTTCACGCCCCCACGAATCCTTTGATCCACATAGTGGTTACGATTATCTGCCTCATATGCAAAGCGTGGAAGTGCGGGTGAGTGACGGGCCAGGTTCCAGCCAGTTCCGTTTCTGCCCTGGGTTCCGTTTGCGGAAAACGAGACCTTTGATCTCCTCTGAATCCCTTGTCCCCGCTCGCTTCCTGACTAAAATCAGATCAGTTCAAATTAGATTGATCTTATGCGAATTCTAGTCGCGGAAGACGATACTGCGCTGGCCAGTTTCGTAAAAAAAGGGTTGGAGTCCGAGCACTACGCGGTGGATGTCTCAGCCGATGGAGAACAGGCGCGCGCCATGGCGGGCGAACTGGATTTTGATCTGGTGGTGCTCGATCTCAACCTGCCCCGGCTGGATGGAGTGGCCATTCTGCGCTTCCTGCGCACCCGAAAGCCGAGTATGCCGATTCTGGTACTGACCGGGCGCACCCGGGTGGAAGACCGGGTGCTATGCCTGGACCTGGGCGCGGACGACTATCTGGGCAAGCCGTTTTCCTTCTCCGAGCTGTCGGCGCGCATCCGGGCCCTGATGCGGCGCAGCCACTTGCCGGCAGAGTCGGTGCTGGCGGTAGACGATTTGAAGCTGGACCGGGTGGAACGCCGGGTGGAGCGGGCGGGGCGGCGGATCGAGCTCACCTCGAAAGAATTTTGTCTGCTCGAATATCTCATGCGCAACGCCGGCCGCCGCATTACCCGCGCCATGATCATCGAGCACGTGTGGAATCTTTCCTTCGATACCTGCACCAATGTAGTCGATGTTTACGTCAATTACCTTCGCCGCAAAGTGGACGATGGCTATGGCAAGCATCTGATTCATACCATCCGCGGAGTGGGCTACGAACTGAGTGCACGCTCGGACAAAGCGCAGGCCGCGGGAGCCGGAGCGGAATCATGAAGCTGAGCATGATGGCAAATCCGGCGGTGGCGTCAAGCAACGAACCTCGTCAGCTGATGTCCGATCTGTTTCACCAGCTGAGCCAACCGGTCACCACTCTGTGTTGCTCACTGGAGCTGGCCCATTTCCAGACCCCGACCCCGGAACAGTACGGCGAGATCGTGAATCGCGCTCTGGAACAGGCGGAGAAAGTTTCGTGGCTGGCGATCGCCATTCGTGAACTGTTTGATGCGGGCCAGGCCGGGGAGGACGGTGAAGTCCTGGAGCTGCGACGGGGAATCGAGGACGCGGTCGGCGATCTGCTGCCGGTGGCGGAATCGGCCGGAATGCGGATCTGTTACTCGCCGCGCTCTCCCTGCCCGGTGTGGTTCGACCCGCAGCGTTTGCGCCAGGGCTTATTTCATCTGCTGGGATTTGGGGTTGCTTCGGGAGGGGCGGGCGCGGTGATGAAGATCGAGCTGGAAGAGCGTGGGATGGAGGTGCTATTGGTCCTCACCATATCGGGCGAGAGCGAATGCGATGATGCACCGGCTGCGGGACCAAATCACGACCACCTTCCGCACGATCTGGTACGCCGGTTGGGGCTGGGAATCGCGCGCGCTATCTTTGAAGCCGCGGGCGGGAGTCTCCGACTCAAGCAGGGGGCTGATTGCCTGATCGTGGAAGTACGGCTTCTCCGCAAGGGGGCCGGCTTGTCGAACTGCGCTCAACTGGACAGGTGAGAGCCTCTGTCCCCGTCTGGACCACGATTGGCCTACACATCCAATCCGATCGATCTCATCAGCTCCAGACCATTACTCTTCGTGACTACGCCCTCGCGCAGCCGGTAGTCGAATTGTATTTTTCCGTCTTGGAACTCATCCTGAAAGTGGACGTTGTGCAGGTGGCCCTCGGGCAGCCCGCCGATCTCAGTGAGCGCCAGATCGTGGGTGCTGATCAGTCCAATGGCTCCGCGTTCGACCAGCGCCCGAACCACGCCTTCCGCCCCGATACGGCGATCTTTCGAGTTTGTGCCTTGCAGCAGTTCATCGAGCAAAAACATGAGCGCGGGCTGGCCCCCCGCCAGATCGAAAATCCTGCGCAGCCGGGTGATCTCAGCATAGAAGCGCGAGCTGCCCTCCTGCAGAGAATCGTTGATGCGGATGCTGGCCCCCAGACGCAGCGGGGTGAGGCGCAGAGCGCGCGCCCGAACTGGCGCGCCAGCCATGGCCAGCACCGTGTTGATTCCCACGCAGCGCAGCAGGGTACTTTTTCCCGACATATTGGAACCGCTCACCAGCAGCACGCGGCTGTCTCCGCCCACTCGAACGTCGTTTCGAACGCAAGCAGCCGGCGGCAGCAGCGGGTGCCCGATCTCGGTCCCGTCGAAA
>JBARIF010000329.1:0-8485 GCA_049799615.1 Terriglobales bacterium | reverse complement strand
AAACCAAAATCCTCTCCACGAAGAAGAAGGGGCCTGGATGCAAGCACCGATCGAGCCCTCACGGAGAGGAGTGGAGAAGTGTTTTTTCTTGACATCCTCTCTCATAGGATGAGTGTAATCGCGATTTTTCAACAGTTACTTGGGGAATAGCGCGGTCATTTCGTTTGCACCGTCCGGGATTACTAGATGGAGGCTTTGATTGCAGACATTCGTTCGGACACACTTCCGGGCCGTGCTAGCGGGGTTCGTCGTTGGTCTTCGGCCAAAAGAACGAAGAACCACACCACGGTTGGTGAGGGGGCACGGTATCGACGTCGTAGCAGGTCACCTCGGGATGGTCGGGTTGCGCGGAGAGGTGGCCCTTCCTCATTGAGGCGGGCGCATCAGTTGGCAGTTTCTGCCAGCTGGAGGAGGATTGCCAATAGATTACGCTGGCGTCCCCCTCTGGCAGGCTGTAGTCGAAGGGTTCTTGCAGCTGCTGATGCAGGATGAGAATGCAGCGGCCTCGCGAGGTTTGTTCGTCCCCGATGCCTCCGACTACCGTCATCTTCCCCGTGGCCCCGGCAAGCCGCAACCGACCGATCTCGGCCTCAGTGAGTGCGATGTGCACGCCGGGCCTTGTCGGCCCGTCGAGCCATCCGCGCGAAGTCGTGCCAGGCATGTCGAATGGTTTTACCGTAAGCGGTTCAAGACCCGGGTTCCACGTCACCCAAATGACCTGCGGCTCAGGCTCCCGCTTCGCAGTGGCGGACTGTTTGCCAGAATAACGAACTGTGCTCAGGCCCATCAGCACCAAAGGCAGGAGTACTGCCCAATGGCGAGGTGACAGGCGAGTCGCCTGGCCGGCCGCATCCCGCGGAAGAATCAGAGCCCCGTAGACAACCCCCAGGAATGGAGGAATCGGAATCGGCAGATAGCCGAATCCCAAAATGAACTCCAGGGGAATAGTTGGTGACCGGGCCGGGTCAAAGACCAGGAAGAAACTGAGAACTGCAGCGGCGATTGTACCCAGCACCGCGATCAGGAATCGCGGAATTCTTAATCGGCGCAACCCCCAAGCTCCTACAAAAAGAACCAGCCCAAACAGAATGGCTCGGAAGTAGAACGAGGTTGTGAGGTAGTAGCCGTAACGGAGCGTAACCCAGAGATCGCCTGGGTGGCCCCGTCCATGTCCCGCCCGGAGACTGGCGCCCAGCGCGAGCAGCATCAAGCTGCCGTACAAAACGATCAGGACATAATCTGTTGTGGTGCGAACTGCGGAGATGAGAAGTTGTCGGTTGCTGCCGGTGGCCATGAGGACGGCGCCAGTCTACGTCAACTTTACCCCTTTGCGCGGAGTTACTTTCTTGAGTCTAAAGTGGGTGGGGCGCTGTAACAGTCTCCGATCTGCACGCTTTTCAGATGTTGTAAACAGATGTTAGCACTCATTGACCCTCGGGCTGCCCCCCGAAATGGGGTTAATGAGATGGTCCGCCGCCGAGTAGCATAAACGGCTCGGCAGTTTACATCAGGAGGACCATCCATGAACATCGCATCTATCGGCATCGATCTGGGCAAGACCACCTTTCACCTGGTTGCATTGGGAGAGCGGAACAAGGTTCTGGTTCGTAAGAAGTTCTCACGTGCGACGCTGCTAACGTATACCGCGAACCTGCCCGCATCGTTGATCGGACTTGAAGCCTGTGCCGGAGCGCACTTCCTAGGTAGCGCCTTGCGAGCACAGGGGCACCAGGTACGGCTCATCCCTGCGCAGTTCGTCAAACCCTACCGCAAGTCGAACAAGAACGACTTCATCGATGCGGAAGCGATCGCCGAAGCCGTGACCAAGCAGAACATGCGCTTTGTGCAGATCAAAACGCAGGAGCAACTCGATTGGCAGGCCATGCACCGTGTGCGCGACCGACTGATGCAGCGTCGCACGGCCCTGATCAACGAGATCCGCGGATTCCTGCTGGAACGCGGCCTCACCTTCGCGGCGCGGCCCATCTACCTGCGCAAGAACCTACCAACAGTTATTGAAGATGCCGAGCAGAACCTGAGCCCGCGCCTGCGCTGGCTGCTGGATCGGCTGTGGCAGGAGTGGAAGCAAACGGAGATAGACATTAAGGCGATCACAGATGAGATCGAGCGCATTAGTAACGAGGATGCGCGTTGCCGGCGGCTGCGCCAAATTCCCGGCTTTGGCCCCCTAGTCTCCACCGCAACCGTGGCCGCCATCGGCAACGGAGCTGCTTTTCGCCGTGGACGTGACTTCGCGGCCTGGGTTGGCGTGGTGCCACGGCAGTACTCCACTGGGGGCAAGCAGAAGCTGTTCGGCATCAGCAAGCGCGGCAACATCTATCTACGTCGCATGCTGATCCACGGTGCCCGCGCGGTACTGCTTCGCGTTAAGTACGACACAGGAGGATTCGGGCAATGGGTGCATCGGCGGGCTCAGCGTGCTCCGCGCAACAAAGTCGTGGTCGCGATCGCGAACAAGCTGGCTCGCATGGCCTGGGCTGTGTTGTCCAGCGGCCAAGAGTATCGACATCAGCCGCTGCAGCTGGCGGCCGCTTGATGGCCGTGGAAAAGACGCTGCGCTTGGAAAGCACAGAACGCTTTCCACTTTCCCACCGCCACGACGACGAAGATTGCTGAAAGTTCCACCAAGGTCTGCTGAGGAGAGAAGGAGACGAAAGAACAGTCCAACGGCGTGCCGGAAAACCTGGACACTCAAACGCGTCCCTGGTGACCGAGGGATTTAAAAGGACCGGCACGTGCGGATCATCATCAAGTGCCCGGAGAGCGATTCTCCACAAGAGGCCGGATACATTTACGCAGACTGTCCCTTCGCCCAACTTCAAACCTCTTGCAGTCCGACGGCGCCCATACATTTGAGTGTAATCGCCAGTTGACAACTGTTGAGAATTTCTACTGCAAAGGTGAACTGGGAGGGTCGGAGAGGATGACCACCCAGCTATTGCAACTTCGCGTACTCTGACTTGGCTTCCTTCAGGATGGGGATGTCTGGGTCGGCGTCTTTCCAGAGGGCAAAGAAATCCTGGTACGCCTTTTTTGCACCGACGCTGTCGCCGGCCAGCACTCGTGCCCGCGCTACCCCGACACGCGCCAGCGCACCGAGTGGAAAATTCAGAACCATCCCCGGATGGTCAATCAGTTTTTGAAACTCGACGGCAGCGGCAGAGCCTTGACGCGCAACCAGGTAGGCCTCGCCCCGCAGGCAGGCAGGATAGAGAGATTCAGTCTGAAAGGGAGGCGGGCTACCCATTTCGTAAGGGGCGGACGCCTGGAGAAGCTCCAGTGCCTGGACGGAATTGCCGCGGGCGATTTCGATGGCGGCCTTGACTGCCGGCAACCAATAAACCTTGAGTACGGTATTGGAGGGGTCGTTCCTTTCTAATTCCTGGACAAGTTTCTCCGCGGTCTTCATATTGCCGGTCCTGGCCTCGGTCAAGGCGGCGAGCAGTTGCACGTCCCGACCCGGGGCCAGAGTCAGCGTGATGGATGGACTGTACGGGAATGACAATGACCACGGGCAAGACATCAGCAAAAATAATGGTCACAATGGGAAAAGCGCACCCTGACGACAAAAACTGGCGAGAGCGACTGGCAGGCCATATCTGAGATGAGTTGGGGGGCGCTTGTTGGCCTGCGAATGTGGGCGCGTTTCTCCGCACGCGCCCAGAGTTGCGGTTCATAGAGCGCGCACGATAAACGCAATTAACAGAATTACGACAATTGTTCCTGCCAAACCGTAACCTAACATAGAACCTCCAGTACTACATGTGCTGTAGCGAATCATGCTGAAGGTTATGAACTTTAGCTGGTCAGTTTTGCTCATGGCGGTTGATTTAGTGAGGGTGCCTCTGTTCCGACGGCACGAACGGTCCGACTAGCCACGCAGTGGGAGGCACTCGTTTGCATGCTGATAGCCCGGCGCTGCCCGAAAAGAGAAACCCCGGCAGTGGTCTGTATTGAACCTCCTCCGCGAGGCCCAGGGGCGTACAGTCGCTGTCAGCTGGGACTCCAAATATGGGAATCTCGTGCTGCGGAGGACCACATGCGTCGTATGCACAGATATCTAGCAGGCTGCGGAAAAACTCGACGAAGCCGCTCGGGACTTGGACTCCGCACGTGAATTGGCCTACGATAAGCGGCAAATGAAGCGGATGCTGCTGCGGGTTTTGTTCATTATTCTTGTTTTGGCGGAGCTCTGGCTCCTCACAGGCTTCTTGCCCCAACGGTGGGAGGAAGACATGTACGCTCGACTCAGCAAGGCCCGGCCTTCACACTCGTATGACTATTCCCGTATTACCCACCCCAATCTGGATGCCGAACTTCGACACCCTTTGAGCCCTGGTATGGCTCTGCTTGTAGTCTTGGTAGCCGTGAATGGTGGTGCTATCGTTGCCTTGTGGCGTCGGCGCAACACATAGCCCTTGAAAGTAGCTCATGGTAGCACCCTCCCAAAAGAAGTGACGCAGTAACCAAGAGACGATCTTGTTTCCACAACACGACCTGATAAGAAGGAGGCATGCGCGGAAAAGACGAGCAACAGTTGGATGTCTTCAGCTATGTCAGCCCGGAGCAGCGAGTGCCGCAGGACCACCCCTTGCGTTCGCTGCGCTCCATGACCGATGAGGCACTGCGAGATTTGCAGCCACGGTTCAACAAGCTGTATGCCAAAACTGGACGCCCCTCGATTGCGCCGGAGAAGTTATTGCGGGCGCTCCTGCTGCAAGCGTTGTACTCGGTGCGCAGCGAGCGGATGTTAATGGAACAGCTCGACTACAACCTGCTGTTCCGCTGGTTCGTGGGCTTGAACATGGACGACGCCATTTGGGATGTGACCGTGTTCACCAAGAACCGCGAGCGGCTGCTAGATGGGGACATTGCGGAAGCCTTCTTCCAAGCTGTGCTCCAGCAGGCGCGGGAGCGGAATCTGCTCTCAGACGAGCACTTTACCGTGGATGGAACGCTACTGGAAGCGTGGGCGAGTGTGAAGAGCTATCAGCGCAAGGATGCTAAGAACGCCGTTCCGCCGGACGATCCTGGCAATGCGACGGTGGACTTTCATGGGGAGAAGCGGTCGAACCAGACGCACGCATCGAAGACGGACCCGGATGCGAAGATGGCACGCAAAGGCAAGGGCAAAGAAGCGAAGCTGAGTTACAACGGGAATCTGCTGGTGGAGAACCGCAACGGACTGATCGTAAACACCGACGTGTTCGAGGCCAACGGAACGGCGGAGCGCGATGCCGCGCTGGTGATGCTGGAACAGATTCCGGGAACGAAGCAGGTGACCGTGGGCGGCGACAAGGCATACGACACGGCGGATTTCGTGGCCGAATGCAGGAACCTAAATGTCACGCCGCACGTGGCCCAAAACCTTGACCGACCCGGTGGGAGTGCGATTGATGCTCGCACGACGCAGCACTTTGGATATGCCATCAGTCAGAGGAAGAGGAAGCGTATCGAAGAGTGCTTCGGATGGCTGAAGACGATCGCGCTGTTGCGGAAAGTTCGGCATCGTGGAATCTACAAGGTGGGATGGGTCTTCACCTTCGCGGCCGCGGCCTACAACTTAGTCCGTATGAGGAATCTGGCGATTCAAGCGACGTAAGCCGAGGTCGCAGTGTGCTCCCAGGGCGACAATGAATCCGCGGGACACCAGCGGATGCAGCCAGAAGCCTTCCCGAATCACAAAATCACTGAGACTGGAGGGAATCTAAGTCGCGCACGCCATTTTTCCGCAGCCTGCTAGGCTCGCTTCTCCTGAGTGTGGCACTTATTGCTCCGGTGGGGATCCAGGCCAGCAACAATTTTCGAGACGACAGCCGTCAAGATGCCCGAGAGCGGAACGAAAGAAACCAGCGGCGGTATTACGACCGGCACTACAGGGACTATCATCGATGGGACAACCGTGAAGACGGCAGGTACCGGAGCTGGGGGACTGAAAGGCATGAAGCTTATCGTCCCTTCTACAAACTCCAGCGAGCGCAGCAGAGGGCATACTGGAAGTATCGCCACGAACATCCGGATCGTGACGATCGCCGCTAGCTCACCAGTTCTTTCAACGGACGCGCAAACCGATGCGCTGACAGTGCACGCGTACGCGAGGAAAAGGCCATGAGGCAAGTACACAGCTCCGCAGCCGTGGCGGTAGGCAGAATCGGGTTACTAGTGAGACGGCGATTTTACGACAAATATGGGCGGCGCATTGTGAAGTGACGCTGGCATGATATGAAGGATCGATCCCCGCAGTAGTTCGATTTCAGGCCAACAGAAAATGATTCATCGAGACGCCCCTTACGACTCGGCTACCCCAACAGTAGCCTGTTCATCGGGGTGTAGCCGGTCTATGTGCGAGGTGAGGCCTATTGGCCGTATGCACCTCCGTCACTTTGGGAATCCAGTTCGTTTGCATAGATTGAGTAAATGGGTCTTACCTGCCTACTACTGACCAGCGACGTGACGCTGCTGGACGTCATCCGCGCCGGCTTCAGTGCAACCGGTGTCGAACTCGAAATGCGCGCAGATGCTGCGAGTGCAATCGAACTCTCGGTTCGGCGGCACCTCGACAGCTTCGTCATTGACTGCGACGGTGTGGAACGAGCCACAGATCTGCTCGTCCAGATACGTCACGGTCGGTCGAACAAGTTGTCGGTCATCTTCGCGGTAGTCAATGCTACGACCTCGGTGAGCAAGGCGATTGAAGCGGGAGCCGACTTCGTGCTCGCCAAGCCGGTTCAGGATAAGCAACTCCGAAGTCTTCTCGACATCGCGATTCCCAGGATGAAACGCGAGCACCGCAGATATTTCCGGCACAAGGTTGATCTGCCCATTCACTTGTTGTGCCAGACGGGTGAGGCCTTCGCTGGAAAGATCATGAACGTGAGCGAGGGTGGACTTGCCCTTACTCGCTTTGGTCCGTCCCAGGTCGAGGGGGTGGTTACAGTGCGGTTCGAACTGCCCAGCTCGAACCCTCAAATCTTCGAGGCAAAAGCGGAGGCGGTCTGGAATGACGCTTTTGCGATGGGGTTACGCTTCCTCCGTATTGAGCCGTTCTGTCGTCCAGGTTTTGCGGCTTGGCTGGATTCCCTGGAGGCACAACTGCAATTCCGGGAGTCAACGCAATCGAGCAACGCGGCGGAGCGTCAATCCACACCGAGCTCGTTGGCATGAAATTTGGCCGACTTGGTAAACGTGAGCGCCGGTCCCTGAGTAAGCAAGTTGAGCTGCTGCTCGAAGAATGCCTGGAGTTTCGAGGTCGAGAGAGCATCGCCACGCCCGCGAACGACGGTCGACGGAAGGGTTGATCCTTGGTACCTCCATGCCTACCTCAGTGCCGTCCCCTCTACCTTGTCCAGAGAGGAATACTGCTGACACATGGGGTGGTTCGTATCGGTCTTACGAGGCCTCAATGCCGCACTCACTAAATGGAGTTCAGGAGCTATTTGCGTCGTGTAGGCTCAAACTGCTCAAAGGCAGCATCCCCGAAACATAAAATCACTAGACCGAACCAGCTTAGGTCCGGGCCACTCGGTTGTGCTGAGTCAATCGATTACGCGGAAATTTCCAAGGGCGGGTATCACATGGGGAGTCCTGGGGCCAGGACGAGACGACTATCTCAGGAAAAGGCACTTCGCAGCTCCTACCCAGAGGCAAGGATCCCCGAAGATGCCGCGGCCGAGATCAAATATCTTGAGTCCGCACGGATACGGAACGCTCACCAATGAAAGAGCGTCGTGCCTACGATGGGTACGAGCTATAGTGAACGATTGTTAGAAGCTGGCTGCTTAAATTAACCCGCCTTCGTCACCTCGCCCTGCTCTCGCGCTTCTCCCGCGTGGGCCAGCTCCACTCCAGCGAGATCAACTTCGAGCGACAGCCCGGTCAGATCCGCACTGTTGGCGATTCGGAACAAGACTCCCGAAACGCGGGCGGCTGCATCCTGCAGTAGGTGTTCCCGCTTCTCTGGATCGGCGATGTAGGAAACCATACTCATCTGGGTGAGGGCATTGCGCACGTGATGGTTCAAGAAGGCTAGCTCCAAGGTTCGTCGGATGGCTCGCTTCCGGCGTTGTTCAAGAACGGTGGTCACCAGAACGGTGACGATCAGCATTTGCACCAAACCTTGGACCGTGGTCGTCACGTGCCAGGAAGTTTGCCGATAGAACCAGACAGCATTCAACGCGACTCCTACCAACCCGACCAAAATGCCTATCGTCGCCGCGGTGATCAGAGACTGGAAGAGAGAAGCGGATTTGAAGTCGAAGACACGGTGCGGGTGTTCGTAGCCGTGTGCGCGCTCATGTTGATAGGCCTTCATGGCCCAACCTCTTAATCAGGGAACGTGCCTATGAGTGTACTCTGCCACTGGCCGCTTCTTTCTTCTAGTGTCGGTCGAGGTACGTCATTCCCAGTGGTTCTTAATGAGCGGCTGAGATGGCTAGCTGCCCACTTTTTTCGCGTAGTCCTCGAG
>JBARIF010000328.1:0-1539 GCA_049799615.1 Terriglobales bacterium | reverse complement strand
GGGCTCAGCCGTTCACAACTACGGATCCCCGCTCGAAATCCATATCGATCTTCTCTCGTCCAGCCCGAATTGCGACCTCGATTCCGGAGAAACGGTCTCCCGTCGATTTCCAACATGCGTCCAGTCTTACCAAGTCCTAGCTGCCGCGGCGAGCCTATACTGGAGGGAAGAGAGGCCTCACATGAATTGTAGGCCCGCGACCGCGTCGAAGCGACGTTCCGCCTACACTCTCCCGGAAGCAGCGGAAAACATCTTTTCCCGCGAGTCGCTGCTCCACGACAGAGCGGACACTAAGATCCGGTGCAACGTTTGCGAACGCCGCTGCCTGTTGCCGCCGGGCGGATTTGGTTGGTGTCGGGCCCGGCAGCATCGCGGTGGAAAGTTGCTGACGCTGATCTACGGCGCGGTTTCCTCTCTGGCGGCGAATCCCATCGAGAAGAAGCCTTTCTACCACTTTCATCCCGGCAGCTTTGCGCTGACTGTAGGCAGTTGGTCATGCAACTTTGGCTGCCCATGGTGCCAGAACTGGGACATCAGCAAGGTGCGACCGCCCGCGAGAGGGCGTTACGTCTCTCCCGAGCACTTCGTGCAGTTGACCACGGAAGCTTCATGCCAGGGCACATCGATTTCCTTCAATGAGCCTACGCTCTCCCTGGAGTGGTCACTGGACGTCTTTCGCTTGTCTAGGTCCCGCGGCCTTTACAACACGTTTGTGACGAATGGCTACATGACGCCCGAGTCCCTGTCGCTGCTGATCGATGCTGGGTTGGACGCGATGAATGTGGACATCAAAGGCGATGCCGAGGTGGGAAGGAAGTACTGCAAGACCATCGATGTTGAAAAGGTCTGGAGCGCATGCCAACTGGCACGCTCGCGCGATGTGCACATCGAAGTTACGACGTTGATTATTCCTGGCGTGAATGATTCTGAGGCAACGCTTCGTAGTATCGCCGGCCGAATCGCCACCGATCTAGGGCCAGACGTGCCGTGGCATATTACCCGCTACTGTCCGGCCTATAAGTTCAGTGCACCTGCAACGCCAGTGCGCACTCTGGAGCGCGCCTGGGAGATCGGTGAGGAATCAGGCCTCGAGTTTGTTTATATGGGCAACGTGCCGGGTGATCCGCACGACAACACCTACTGTCCAGCGTGCGGCAGCGTGCTGATCCGTCGGCACGGCTTCGACATCCTGCAGAACAACCTTAGGTCCGGATGCTGTCCGCACTGCAGCTGTTCGATTGCCGGCGTGTGGGCTGGTGTTTGAACCGCTCTGCAGGGTCGTACTCGCCAGCCAAACACATCATGCTGACTGGTAGACCGGGAACGGTTGGCTCCGTCCCCGCCGATTCATCTTGACCTTGCGCCAGTCCTCATGCACAGCCTGGACGGTCTCCCGCTTTGTTCGCAAAATGGTTCTGGCAAGCATGAAAAAGGAAATGGAGCTCAAAGTAATTTGCTATTCCGGACGGAAGGCAGACGAGAGGCCTGTTCGTTTTCGACTCGACAAATGTGACTACACGGTCGAGGACGTCCTAGACC
>JBARIF010000327.1:0-1932 GCA_049799615.1 Terriglobales bacterium | reverse complement strand
GGGGAAGGCATGCACGCTGCCGCCGCCCCAGAGAATTCCCAGCACGACCATGGCGGCGATGGCAGCAGCCTTGAGCAGCATGAGCACGCTTTGCACGTTGCTGCCGGCGCGCACTCCGAAGCAATTGATAGCTGTCAAACCCAGCAAGGTTGCGGCTGCGATCGGCCCATCGCCGGCTGAAAGCCCGGTAATCTCGCGATAGTAGCGGCTGAACGTGACTGCCACTGCCGCCATCCCGCCGGTTTGTGTCACCAGAAGAAGCACCCACCCGTAAATGAAGGCCACGGAGGGATGGTAGGCCTCACGCAAGTAAAGGTATTGCCCACCCGCGCCCGGCAAGCGTGAGGCCAGTTCGGCCCAGATGAAGGCGCCCAGCATGGCCAGCCCTCCGCCCAGAAGCCAGACGCCAAGAATCAAGAACGGAGTATGGACGCGGAGAGCAACGACGTAAGGGTTAATAAAGATACCGGAGCCGACAATGCCGCCCATGACGATCATGGTGGCGTCGAACACTCCGAGCAGCTGTCGAGGTTTGGCGGGATCCAAGAATCAGCCTAAGAGAATTGTTGTCCAGTCTGACGAAGCCACTCTCGTCAGAGTGCGGACTTGACCCCGATCACGTTACCACAGGCCTACATGATCGCAAGAGGCGATACTTTCGCGCGAAGCGGACGCGTCACCTGGCCGATCGCTCCACTAGCATAGTGTTGGCATAATAGTGATCAAGGATCTCGCGGAAGCCGGCACCCGCCCGGGCCATGGCTCTGGCGCCCGCCTGGCAGAGGCCGATGCCGTGTCCCTCGCCTCTGCCTTCAAGAATGACGCCGTGCGAGTCGCTGTGGGTGGTGAAGTTGTTGCTGGGCACGGCGTCCCATCCGAATCGGCGATCCACGCTCAGCCGGGAGGCTTCTCCGCCTTCCTTCAAATCCGCGGCCTCGGCCGCCGAGACCCGCCGGACCCAGTTCGATGGATGGCGCAGGCAGTAGTCGCAGACCACGGCGAAATACGGATACGCGTGACTCGACAAGCCCACTTCCCGGGGCGTGCGAGTGCGTCCGCCGCAGCTGCGGGTGAACATCGCCACCACAGCCTGGTCACGATAAGCCAGGACCAGACCGCGCGTAGCCAGCGCAGCGCGGGAAGCATTGCTCTCCGCGGGCGGCGGCTCGCGCAGGAACTGGCAATGGGTGGTGTCGCAGAAATCGAAATCGCGATGGCGTCCACGAGCCGCAGTGAAATATGAACGGGTAGCAACCGCCTGCGCTTTCAAGGCCTCGAGCGGCGTGTCCGGCGCGCTCTCGGCTTGAACCACTGAAGCGACCGCGGTTTCCAGATCCATCTGGACAACCGGAGCCAGCCTGCCGGCGGCGGCCTTCAACTCAAGCACACCGCGGTAGCGTCGGGTGATCTTCCCTGGAATATTCAGCACGAAATCAGCCACGCCATTGCTTCGGCTGGTGGCGCGAAGACTGGCAGTCCGGATCGACTGGTCGCCAACCGTCAAAACCAGGTCGTCGCTCGCCACAGCTATTTCTGCTATCCGCTGTCGAGAACTTCTTTCCAGCACGAAGCTCTTTGTCCCTGCATGGACGATCACCGCCTGCGCAGGCGCGGCCTGGAGCATGATCTGGCGAGGACGGAAGAGCCCGAGCACTCCGATGCTGACATCCTGTGCACGGGCGGCGTGAGTCGCAAGCAGCACGCATGTGAGCAGGCCAAGTCTCTTCAACATTCCGGCTACTCTTCGATCCGGCGCAACATGCGCCCTGCGGTCAGCGCTGCCCTGGCGCCTGGAACCCCATGCACCCGGACCAGCAGCAGCAATTCTGGCCGCTCGGCCGGCAGCAGCGCGACCACGAAGCCGTCGCCAGGAGCGCGCTCGTGATGGGTGCACGCGGCGGTGCCGGTTTTCACCAGCGCGCTGGAGTGCGG
>JBARIF010000326.1:0-8688 GCA_049799615.1 Terriglobales bacterium | reverse complement strand
CGCCGGCAGCGGGTTCGGCTCCGGCCGCGCCAGCGCCCAAGGCGTAACACGGCGTTCAGGAGATCAACATGGAATTTCGAGCTCAAGTCCGCTTCACCCGGGTTTCGCCGCAGAAGGCGCGCCTGGTGCTGGAGTTGATCAAGGGCCGCAGGGTGGAAGACGCGCTCAATATCCTGGTCTTCACCAAGAAGCGGGTGGCGGCCACGGTGGAAAAGCTGCTGCGTTCGGCGCTGGAAAATGCCAACTATCTGAGCAGTGAAAAGGGCATCGACGTCGATGTGGACAAGCTGTACGTGAAGGACGCCATCGCCAACGACGGGCCGCGGATGAAGCGCATTCGGCCCGCACCCATGGGGCGGGCTTTCCGTTACGTCCGGCGCATCGCGCACATCGAAATCGTGCTGGCGGAGCGGGGCAGGAGCGGAGAAGGGCTGGCGACCGTGGTCGGCGAGGAAAGTCCGGTCAAGGCCCCGGCGAAAGCCAAACGGAAAGCGGCGGCGGGAAAGAAGAAAGTAGGAGCCAGATAAATGGGACAAAAAGTTCATCCCTACGGTTTTCGGCTGGGCTACACCAAGCCCTGGAAGTCGCGCTGGTTTGTGGAGCGCGATTACGACAAGCTGTTGCTCGAAGACGTCAAGCTGCGCAATGAGCTGAAAGACAAGCTCAAGTCGGCGGGCGTGAGTTCGATTGAAATCGAGCGTCCCGGCAACAAGCTGCGTGTCATCATCAAGACGGCGCGTCCCGGCATCATCATCGGACGCAAGGGCGCGGAAATCGACAAGCTGAAGGGTGACGTGCAGAAGCGCACCGGCCGCGAGGTCTATATCGATATCCAGGAAGTGCACAAGCCCGAGCTGGACGCGCAGCTGGTGTCGGAATCGATTGCGCTGCAGCTGGAAAAGCGGGTCGGTTTTCGCCGGGCCATGCGCAAGGCAGTCGATTCGGCGCTGCGCTTCGGCTGCAAGGGCATCAAGGTGCGGGTCAGCGGACGCCTGAACGGCAACGAAATCGCCCGCTCGGAGTGGTACCTGCAGGGTCGTTTGCCGCTGCACACCCTGCGCGCCGACATCGACTACGGTTTTACCGAAGCCCGCACCACCTACGGCGTGATCGGGGTGAAGTGCTGGGTCTACAAGGGCGAAATTCTGCCTGCCAAGAAGCGCGAACCGCAGCAGGCAGGCGCCTTTTAAGCGGTTTCGCGGTGAGCTGATGGCTGAAAGCTGAGAGCTGACTTTTATGTTGATGCCCAAGAAAGTGAAGTACCGCAAGCAGCAGCGCGGTCGCATGACCGGCAAGGCGTGGCGGGGAAGCCAGCTGGCGTTCGGTGATTTCGGATTGAAGGTGCTCGAGCCGGGCTGGATTACCGACCGGCAGATCGAGGCAGCGCGCGTGGCCATGACCCGCTTCATCAAGCGCGGCGGCAAGATCCAGATTCGCCTGTTTCCGGATAAGCCGGTCACCAAGAAGCCGGCTGAAACCCGTATGGGCAAGGGCAAGGGTGCGCCCGACCACTGGGTGGCGGTAGTGCGGCCGGGCAAGATCCTGTTCGAAATGGAGGGAGTCTCGCAGACCGATGCCAGCGAGGCCATGCGTCTGGCTTCGCACAAGCTGCCCTTGCGGACGGTGTTTGTGAAGCGTGAAGGCGCGCACCAGAAACTTTGAACTGAGAACCGAGAACTGATATGAAAGCGGAAAAAGTACGTAATCTGACCGAAGACGAACTGGTTGCCCAGGAGCGCGAGCTCAGCGACCAGCTCTTCAAGCTGAAGTTCCAGCTCAACATGGGACAGACCGAAAGTTTGAAGAAGATTCGCGGCCTGCGCCGGGACATTGCGCGGGTCAAGACCATCGCCCGCGAGCGTGAGCTGTCCGCCGCCAGCGCAACGGAGAAAAAATAGTATGGCTGAAACCAGGACAGAATCCGCAGTGGAGCCGCAGGCAGCCGGACGGCGCAAGATGGTGGTGGGCGAAGTGGTCTCCAGCCGCATGAACAAGACCATCGTGGTCCAGGTGGTGCGCAAGAAGGCGCACCCGTTCTACAAGCGCGTGGTGTCGAAGGCCAAGAAGTTCTACGCCCACGACGAAAAGAATGTAGCCCGGGTGGGCGATGTGGTTCGCCTGGAAGAGACTCGCCCGTTGTCCAAGCTGAAGCGCTGGCGCTTGAAGGAAGTGGTCCGGCAGGCCGCGCTGGTGCCGGAAGCCTCGCTTCCGGAAGTCAGTTAAGGGGCCGGGGCAGGGCAAGGAGATTCGAATATGGCTGTGATGATGAGATCGATGCTCGAGGTGGCCGACAACTCCGGCGCCCGCAAGCTGCAGATGATTCTGCCTCTGGGTGGGTCGACCGGTCTGAATGCCGGACTGGGTGACGTCATCACTGCCAGCGTGAAAGAGGCGGCCCCGGAAGGCCAGGTGCAGAAGGGCAAAGTGGTGAAGGCGGTCATCGTGCGCACCCGCAAGGAACACCGGCGCCGCGACGGCACCTACATCCGCTTCGACAGCAATGCCGCCGTGCTCATCAACGATGCCGGCGAGCCGGTGGGAACACGCGTCTTCGGGCCGGTGGCCCGCGAACTGCGCGAGCGCAGGTTTTTGAAGATTGTTTCCCTGGCGCCCGAAGTTTTGTAAGGCATTGAGTAATTGAGGAATTGAGCAATTGTGTAATTTGGCAATAGCATCCTGCGGGCAGGGATCTTCAATTACGAAATTGCCCAATTACCCGATTACAAATTTAGTTAAAGGTTCTTATGAAGACCGTTGAGAGAGCGAACAAGCGAGTGGACCTGCGGCGCAACGATACGGTGCGCGTCATCACCGGGCGCGACAAGGGAAAAGAGGGGCGCGTGCTGCGCATTTTCCCCAACGACGCCAAGGTGCTGGTCGAGCACGTGATGCTGGTGAAGAAGCACGTCCGGCCCAATCCGCAGCGCAACGTGAAGGGCGGGATCGCCGAGCAGGAAAGCCGCATCGCGATCTCGAACGTAGGGCTGATGTGTCCCAGCTGCAAGCGGCCGGTACGCATCGGGCACGAGTTCCAGGGCGAGCGCAAAGTCCGGGTGTGCCGCAAGTGCGGCGCCACGCTGGATAAGTAGTTAAAGCGCTTCTAGCTGCCAGCTCCTGGCTGCTAGCTGGAGCAAGAGTGGCGGGATCTGAGAAGTAGCCAGGAGCCAGCAGCTAGAAGCTGAGTTCCAGAGGAAGCACATGGCAAAAGAGAAAAAAGACAAGCAAGGCGAGAAGCAACAGCAGGAGGCGAAGCCGGCGCAGGCGCATCACAGCGCCAAGGAAACGCCGCGGCTCAAGAGCCGCTTCCAGACGGAAGTCGCGCCCACGCTGATGAAGGAATTCGACCTGAAGAATCCCATGGCAGTGCCGCACCTGAACAAGATTGTGGTCAACAGGGGCGTGGGCGAAGCCACCCAGAATGCCAAGATTCTCGATCCCGCGGTCAACGAGCTGGGCCAGATCACGGGGCAGAAACCGGTTACGACCAAGGCCAAGAAATCGATTGCGGCCTTCAAGGTGCGTGAAGGCCAGGCCATCGGGGCCATGGTCACCCTGCGTGGCGACCGCATGTGGGAGTTTCTGGACCGGTTGTTGAACGTGGCCTTGCCCCGGGTGCGCGACTTCAAAGGGGTCTCGACCAAGTCGTTCGACGGGCGCGGCAACTATACGCTGGGCCTGCACGACCAGCTGATTTTTCCCGAGATCGATTATTCCCGGGTGGACAAGACCAAAGGGATGAACGTCACCATTGTGACTACGGCAAGAAACGACGACCAGGCGCGAGTGTTACTGAAGCACCTGGGAATGCCCTTCCGCCCGTAGCGAGTTGCAGGTAAGGGAAGCAACAAGTCTGAACTGAGAGCTGAGGGCCGCGAGTTGCGGCCGGAGGCTGGGAGCTAAAAGTAAATTGACAACCGCAAAAAGAGTGAAAGACGCAAAGATCGAGGCAAAGTTCGACAAAGCACGGGGCAAGGGCCCGACGCCGAAGTTTTCATCGCGCCGGCATAACCGCTGCAAACTGTGTGGACGTCCGCGGGCTTACCTGCGCAAGTTCGGCATTTGCCGCCTGTGTTTCCGCGGCCTGGCATTGCGGGGAGAGATTCCCGGAGTTTCGAAGTCGTCGTGGTAGAGGTCATGCTGGTAGAAGTCATGGATCTCCCACCCTGCGCCAAGAACACGCCAGGGTGGGGCTCCCGGGTCTTGAGTCATCGAGGCTGGGTAGCCGTTTAGGGTGGAGCGTCGCCGCGGGTTCTTCGGTGCAAAGCCAGTCGGACCGAAGCAAACGGGCGGCGGAGGAGAAGCAAACGATGAATTTGACCGATCCGGTCGCAGACATGCTGACGCGCATTCGCAATGCGATACGCGCCCGCCATCAGAAGGTTGATATTCCTGCTTCCAAGCTGAAGCTGGAGATTGCCCGTATCCTGAAAGAGGAAGGCTATATCTCCAACTTCAAGCCGGCGGAGGAGGAAGGCCACAAGGTCCTGCGCATTTATCTGAAATACGGCAACAACAACGAGGCCGCGATCTCGAACGTGGAGCGCGTCTCCCGGCCGGGTTGCCGGGTCTATGTGCGGCGCAGCGAGATCCCGCGGGTGCTGGGCGGGATGGGCATCAACATCCTGACTACTCCGCGCGGAGTCATGACCGGACGCCAGGCGCGTAAGCAGGGCGTGGGCGGCGAAGTGTTGTGCGAGATTTGGTAGTTGAAAACCAGCTCTTAGCTCTTAGCCTTTCGCTTTTAGCCAAAGACTGAGGGGCAACAAGCTAAGAGCTAATAGCTAAAGGCTAAGAGCTGATCTTATGTCAAGAATTGGAAGAAAACCGATCCCGCTCCCCAAGGGAGTCGTGGTAAAGCTTGAAGGCACCGTGGTCAACGTGCAGGGGCCCAAGGGCAAGCTGGATACCCAGTTGCCGCGCGGCATCCGGGTAGAGCAGCAGGACGGCAACCTGGTGGCCATCCGCGAGAACGACTCGCAGGCCGCGGTCCATGGACTGGCCCGCGCCCTGGTCAACAATGCGGTTGAGGGCGTGACCAAGGGTTGGACCCGGGAACTGGAAATCGTGGGCATTGGATATCGCGCCGAGCTCAAGGGCAAGAGCACCGTAGTCTTCAGCCTGGGATACTCGCACCCGATCGAATACCCGCTGCCCTTGGGGATCGAAGCGACGGTCGACCCCAAGCAGACCAAGCTCAGCGTTACCGGCATCGACCGCCAGAAAGTCGGACAGGTGGCCGCCGAAATGCGCAGCCTGCGCCCGCCCGATCCGTACAAGAACAAGGGCGTACGTTACGCCGGCGAACGTTTGAAGAAGAAGGTGGGTAAGACGGGAGCTAAGTAGTCGTCAGTCGTCGGTCTTCCGTCGTCAGCGAAGCGGCGGACGATTGAGAAACGACTGGCAACCGAGGCAAGGCAATCGTTGGTGAGCGGTCTTCGCAGAGTGGTTTCGCTGAGGACTGACGACCGACGACCGAGGACTGAAAAATGCTGACCCAGACATCGAAGAACGCGAACCGGCGGCACGTTCACAAACGCATCCGCAAGAAGGTGGTAGGCACCTCCGAGCGGCCGCGGCTGAATGTGTATCGCTCGTTGAACCACATTTACGTCCAGTTGATCGACGACCTGAAGGGCGAGACCCTGGTTTCCGCCAACTCAGCCGAAGGCAAGAAAGGCGAGCGGCGCACCGGGGGCAACCTGGCCGCGGCCAAGAGCGTGGGCAAAAACATCGCCGAGCGCGCCAAGGCCAAAGGCATCGGGAAAGTCGTGTTCGACCGTGGCGGCTACATTTATCACGGACGGGTCAAGGCCCTGGCTGACTCCGCCCGCGAAGCCGGGCTGCAATTCTAGGGAATTGAGTAATTGTGTAATTGAGAAATCGGGTAATTGGAAAAGCGGGCGATTGGGTTTCAAATTACTCAATTGCTAAATTGCCCAATGACCAAATTTCTGAAATGAGAATCAATGCCAACAGTGATTAAGAAGCTCGATGCGAATTCGTACCAGCTGAAAGACCAGGTGGTCTCCATCAACCGCGTGACCAAAGTGGTCAAGGGCGGCAAGAACCTTTCCTTTGCAGCCCTGGTGGTGGTGGGAGATCCCAGCGCGGCGGTCGTAGGTTACGGCTCGGGGAAGGCGAAGGAAGTGCCCCAGGCCATTCGCAAGGGAATTGAGTCAGCCAAGAAAAACCTGATGCGGGTGAACCTTACCCAGACCTCTATCCCCCACCTGGTGCTGGGACGCTACGGCTCGGGACGAGTGCTGCTGAAGCCGGCTCCCGAAGGCACCGGGGTAATTGCCGGCGGCGCGGTGCGGGCGGTCATGACTTCGGCGGGCGTTCAGAATGTGCTGACCAAATCGATTGGCACCACCAATCCGCATAACGTCATCAAGGCAACGTTTGACGCGCTGAAGCATTTGAAGAACCGCAGTGATGTGGCTGCCATGCGCGGCAAGACGGTCGAGGAACTGTAATCATGCCCAACAAACTGGCCAAAAAACCGTATACCGGCGGCGGCACAAAAATCCACCTGAAGTGGGTGCGCTCGGCGATTTGCGCTCCCGTGCAGCAGAAACTGGTGGTCAAGGGTCTGGGTTTCACGCGTCTGAACCAGGTCATCGAGCGCCCGGACAACCCGGCCATTCGCGGCATGGTGGCCAAGGTGCCGCACTTGGTGGAGATCGTAAACTAGCCGTCAGACCTCAGCTATCAGCCCGCAGCCAATCCTGGGTGCTGATAGCTGATAGCTGAGAGCTGACATCTGAGAGCTTAATTTATGAATCTTTCGAACATTCGCGCACCAAAGAAGGCGACGGCCAACAAGAAAAGGGTGGGCCGCGGCATGGGTTCCGGCATGGGCAAGACTTCCACCCGGGGACATAAGGGCCAGCGCTCGCGCAGCGGTTCGCGCATGATGCGCGGCTTTGAAGGCGGCCAAATGCCGTTGCACCGCCGCATGCCCAAGCGTGGATTCACCAACATCTTCCGCCAGGAATTCAACATCGTGAACCTGGAGAAGCTGGCCGAGTTGGGCGAAACCATCATCACGCCCGAGCTCTTGCGCAAGGCGGGCGTGATCAAGAGCAAGCATCCTCTGAAGGTGCTGGGAGACGGCGAGTTGACCATCGCCCTCACCGTGCATGCCCACAAATTTTCCAAGTCGGCCCAGGAAAAGATCACCAAGGCCGGCGGCAAGTTCGAGGTGTTGTAAGCGATGCTGGAAAAACTGGCCAACGTCTTTCGTATTCCGGACCTGCGCAAGCGCATTCTGTTCACGCTTGGGTTGCTGGCGGTGTACCGCCTGGGCGGACACATTCCCACTCCGGGGGTGAATGCGGATAAGTTGCAGCAGTTCTTCGAGCAGAACAAGGGCAGCCTGCTGGGGTTTGTGGACTTGTTTTCCGGAGGACAGCTGCGCCGCCTTACGATTTTTGCCCTGGGCATCATGCCCTACATTACCGCCTCGATCATTTTGCAGCTGCTGACCGTGGTCTATGAACCGCTGGCCAAACTGCAGAAGGAAGGTGAGCTCGGGCGCAAAAAAATCACCCAGTGGACCCGCTATCTGACCTTTGGTTTGAGTGCGGTGCAGTCCTTTGGCATTGCCTGGCAACTGCAGCGCGGCGGAGATTTCGTCATCCATCCCGGCCCTGCTTTCGTTCTGATGACCATGCTGACCCTGACCACGGGCAGCGTTTTCATCATGTGGCTGGGCGAGCAGATTACGGAACGCGGCGTGGGCAACGGGATGTCGCTGCTGATCTTTGCCGGCATCGTGGTGGGCCTGCCGCGGGCGGTGATCGACCTTTTCGACAAGGTCCGTACGGATGCCTGGGGGGCTTTTACCGCGCCTGCGATGATTCTGCTGATTGGGGTGATGGTCCTGGTCGTGGGTTTCATCGTTTATGTGGAGCGCTGTGAGCGCCGCATTCCGGTGCAGTATGCCAAGCGCGTGGTGGGCCGCAAGGTGATGGGCGGGCAATCCACCCACCTGCCGTTGCGGGTGAATTCCGGCGGCGTGATGCCCGTGATTTTCGCATCGTCGATTCTCACCCTGCCCCAGACCGTGGGCTATGGCCTGCGCAACAACCGCTATTTTGGCGACCTGATTCGCTGGCTGGGCTGGGGCGAGCCGCTGTACACCGTGCTCTATGCGGTGGGCATCATCTTTTTTGCCTACTTCTATGTCTCGATTGTCTTCAACCCCAACGAAGTTGCCGACAACATGCGGAAGTATGGCGGATTTATTCCCGGCATTCGTCCCGGCAAGCGCACGGCGGACCATATCAACGAGATCCTGACCCGCATCACCCTGGTGGGAGCGCTGTACCTGATCATCATCTCCTTCATCCCGGAGTGGATGATTACCGGCATTCACCTGAACCATCTCTACGGCCCGATTGGCGCTTTTTTCGAACGCCTCCCTACCTGGGTGACGAACGGGCTGAATGTGAATTTTTATTTTGGCGGCACCTCGCTGCTGATCGTGGTCGGCGTGGCCATGGACACGGTTACCCAGATTGAGGCCCAGTTGGTCATGCGTCACTACGATGGTTTCACGCCGCGCAGCGGACGCATTCGCGGCCGCCGGACCTGGTCTTGAGCATGTAGGCGCGAGCGTCCTCGCTCGTGCAGGGGCGGCAAGGACTTGGTTGTGGGCCACGGGTTTTTGAAATGAACCGGGAC
>JBARIF010000325.1:0-3723 GCA_049799615.1 Terriglobales bacterium | reverse complement strand
TACGGAAGGAGCGACGGCAAGTCGCGAGGGCCGTGGAGGATGCGGATGACTTGCAGCGGCTCCTTTTCTTTCTGGGTCGTAAACAATTAGGTAGTTTGAATACGGCTGCACAACCCAGAAACGCACCGGAAGAGGAGTCAAATCTTTTCTGATTCGTCCCGCGAGGGGTGAATCCGCAAGGAAATCACAAGCACCAAAAACCGCTTCCGCTACGCGGTCGGCCGCCATTGGATTGTCTTGCGCTATGAAATTCCAAATGTCAACGAGATCGCCTAGAGCTTGAGGCGTGAACCGAGCCAAGCCTCTTGTTCGTGAAGCATGGAAACTGCCGCCTCCACGAATTCATCCACAGTTTGGTAGGAGCCTCGCTGGACGTCCTGCTTGATCAGCTTCTCCAACTCGGGCTTGAGGCGGATTTCCATAGCGATATTCTACCCCACGCCCTTTCATCTTCCGATACGGCCTTCTGCGACTCTGGCTCAAGCCGGACACTCGTGGGTTTGACCCACCCCGCACCCTCCAATAAACTGAAAACATTCCACATCGCACTTAAACTATGGCAGACAGCATTCATGTCAAGCTTCCCGACGGGTCCGTGAAAGAAGTCCCCCGGGGGACGACCGCGCTCGATATCGCCAAATCAATTGGCCAGCGTCTGGCTGACGCCACGCTTGTGGCCAAGGCGCGACCCTTCGCGCCGTCAGAGCAAAGCTCCAACGGCGACCTCATCGATGTCACTCGCCCGCTGGAGAAAGACACCGACCTTCGCCTGCTGACGGACCGTGATCCCGAGGCGCTTGAAGTTTACCGGCATTCGTCCGCACACCTGCTGGCGGCGGCTGTGCTGGAATTATTTCCCGAGACCAAGCTGGGTCACGGGCCGCCAACTGACACCGGCTTCTTCTACGATTTCTATCGTCCCACTCCGTTTACCCCGGACGATCTGCAGAGGATCGAAAAGAAGATGCAGGAACTGGTGCAGCAGGACATTCCCTACGCGCGCGAATTCCTGCCGCGCAACGAGGGGCTCGCCAAGTTCAAGGGCGAAGGCGACTTCATGAAGTGCCACTTCATCGAGCAGTTCACCAAGCCCGATGAAAAGATTTCGATCTACAAGACGGGCAAGTTTCTGGATTTCTGCCGCGGTCCGCACATCCCTTCGACCGGGAAGATCAAGGCGTTCAAACTGCTGAACATTGCCGGCGCCTACTGGCTGGGTGACGAGAAGAATCCGCAACTGCAACGAATTTACGGGACGTCATTCTTCTCTAAGAAAGACCTCGACGATTTTCTCAACAAGCAGGACGAGGCAAAAAAGCGCGATCATCGGGTGCTGGGCCAGCAGCTCGACCTGTTTTCCATCCAGGAGCTGGCGGGACCGGGGCTGATTTTCTGGCATCCCAAGGGCGGAATCATCCGCAAAGAGATGGAAGACTGGATGCGCGCCGAATACCTGAAGCGCGGCTACGCGCTGGTGTACACGCCGCACGTGGCGCGCCGGCAATTGTGGCAGACCTCGGGGCACGAAGGCTACTACGCGTCCAATATGTTCGACGTCATGGAGCTCGACGACGCCGAATACCGCCTGAAGCCGATGAACTGCCCGTTCCACATCCTGATTTACAAAGACTCGCTGAAATCATATCGCGACCTGCCGGTGCGCCTGGGCGAGCTGGGCACGGTCTATCGCTACGAGCGTTCGGGCGTGATGCACGGCCTGCTGCGCGTCCGCGGATTCACCCAGGACGACGCTCACATTTTTTGCACGCCGGAACAGATTGAAAAAGAAATCGCCGATTGCGTCGAATTCGCCCGCGACGTGCTCAAAGACTTCGGCTTCGACAAATTCCAGACCGAGCTTTCCACCTGGAACCCTGCCGACCGGAGAAATTTCGTGGGCAGCGACGAGCAGTGGAACGGAGCTACGCGTTCGCTGGAAAAGGTTCTTCAGGAACTGAACATCGAATACACCACCATCCCTGGCGAAGCCGCGTTCTACGGCCCGAAGATCGACATCAAGCTGGTGGACGCCATCGGGCGTCTGTGGCAGCTTTCCACGGTGCAGTTCGATTTCAACCTGCCGCAGCGCTTTGGCCTGGAATACGTCGCCGAAGACGGATCGCGCAAGCAGCCCGTGATGGTGCATCGGGCGTTGTACGGATCGGTCGAACGCTTCTTCGGCGTGCTGATTGAGCACTATGCCGGCGCGTTTCCGGTCTGGCTCTCGCCAGTACAGGCAGTGATGATTCCGATTTCCGAGCGCCATGCCGACTATGCCAACAAAGTTGCTGATCAGCTCAAAGCGGTTGGCGTGCGCGTGCATGTGGATGCGCGCAACGAAAAGATGAATGCCAAGATCCGCGAACACGCCATGCAGAAAGTGCCGTTTCTGCTGGTGGTGGGCGATAAGGAGGCCGAAGCCGGCAAAGTCAACGTCCGGACCCGGGGGAAAGAGAAGACGGAAGACATGCCGGCGGCGGAGTTTGTGGCAAAGATCAAAGGACTGATTGAGCAGAAAAGTCCGGCGCTGTGAGTTCCGAATTGGGACGGCTTGCGTAGGGGCAGGTGTCCCACCTGCCCGGCCCGACGAAGTCCGGCGGTGGAATTGTCAGTCGTGCCGCAACCGTTCTACCGTCGCAACCTCCCGCATCTTCAACGCGACTGCAAGCCACACTTCGTTACGTTCTGCACATACCAGCGATGGATCTTGCCCAACTGGGCACAGACTATTGTGATGGACACCTGCCTGTGCGCGAACCAGTGGAACGATCGATCTTCGCGTGGTTGTCGTCATGCCCGATCCTCACATGATCTTTACGCCATTGGTAGACATTGAGAAGTCCGAGGTATTCTCACTGGCGCGGATTACGAAGGCGGTCAAGGGAACTTCGGCGCATCTGATTAACCGGCAGCTTGGTAGAACCGGACGGGTTTGGCAAGAGGAGTCCTTTGATCGAGTGCTGCGGGTTTCGGAGAAACTCGACGAGAAGATTGCCTACATTTTGGATAATCCGGTGAGGCGGGGATTGGCGAATTCTCTCGAAACATATCCCTGGTTGTGGGTGGCACCTACACCGGAGCCGAGCTTTGCTCGGCTGGGCAGGTGAGGACATCCTTCGACAAGCTCAGGACAGGCTCTGCCCCTACGCGGGCGGTCGCGACGGTCGGCGTCATTTCCGATACTCACGGGCTGCTTCGTCCCGAGGCTCTGGCCGCTCTGTGCGGTTCCGACCACATCATTCATGCCGGCGACATCGGCGATCCCGACATCCTGAAACAGCTGGCCGAGATTGCGCCCGTCACGGCGATTCGCGGCAACGTGGATCGCGACAGCTGGGCGCGGAAGATTCCTCCCACGAATGTGCTCGAAGTCTCGGGAGTGTCGATCTACATTCTTCATAACCTGAACGAACTGGATCTGAAACCTGCGGCTGGGGGATTTGGCGTTGTCGTGTACGGACACAGCCATGTGGCCGCGCAGGAAATGAAGAATGGTGTGCTCTACTTCAATCCCGGCAGTGCGGGGCCGCGGAGATTCCGGTTGCCGGTGACGGTGGGGCGGCTGAAGGTGAAGAACGGCAAAGTCTCAGGAGAGATTGTTGGGATTTTGCCAGAGGCTGAATAGCCGAGCTTAGCTCGGCCGGGCGGACGAGGCGTCCGCCCCTACGTCCGCGGTGGTGACGCCTCTTCCTACGCGGGAGCTGGAGTGGGCGGTGCGGGTGG
>JBARIF010000324.1:0-3817 GCA_049799615.1 Terriglobales bacterium | reverse complement strand
GTCTGGGGCGGAGCTGCCTTCGATTGGACCGACGCCGAGGGCAAGCCGGTTGGAGGCACAACTGCATGGCTGATCGATCCGCAAGAAAGCAATCACTTTGCTCCGAGTGCTGCTCCCTTCATGGTCAATTACCGAGTGGAAGACCTCCACGCCTTGGTCAAGGTATTGAAGGAAGAAGGCTGCAATGTGCTCGAGAAGATTGACGAATCCGAGTATGGGAAGTTTGCCTGGGTCATTGATCCAGAGGGAAACAAGGTCGAGCTATGGCAGCCGCCTCAAGGCCAATGAGCAGAATCGATACCCGCGGCCGCGAATTGCGGCCGAACACGTCGTGCAACCGGACGCCGGACGCCGTCCTATTTCCGGACCGAGGCTGGCTATGCAAGCCCGGTCTCACGTCGGTCGAGCTCTATCTCGAGTCCGGAGGCGCCGAGTCATGAATCAGGTCTCGCAGCCTAACCCGCCGCTGAGCCGCAAGCCGGGAGGCCGCTGGCAGCGCCGCTTGGGACGGATCGGTCGTGATTAAGTTGGCCTTCGAGGCGGGTCGCCGATGAAGGCTGCCGTTTTGCACGCCCTTGGCGCGATACCTCGCTTCGAGGACTTCCCCGATCCCCAACCGGGCCAGGATGAAGTGCTCGTGCATGTCACTGCCGCCTCGCTGAAAAATATCGACAAGGTCTTGGCGAGCGGTACGCACTACGGTAGCGATGGTCAGCTGCCGACGGTGTGCGGTGTTGACGGAGTGGGGGTCCTGGAGAATGGGACTCGCGTCTTCTGCGGCGGGGCCCGCAGACCCTATGGGATGATGGCCACGCTCAGCGTCGTGCCCCGGACCTGGTGCGTTCCCGTTCCGGAGGGCGTTGATGACTGCATCGCGGCAGCTCTGCCGAATCCCGCGCTATCCTCCTGGCTGCCGTTGACATGGCGAGCCCAGCTCAAGCGAGGGGAGACGGTTCTGGTCCTCGGTGCGACCGGCGTAGCGGGGAAGCTCGCTGTTCAAATCGCAAAGCACCTGGGTGCCGGCCGTGTTGTTGCTGCTGGGCGCAACGAGCGCATCCTTCAAACCCTGGCTTCGCTCGGGGCGGATGCGACGATTTCCTTGAGCCAGTCGGATGAAGCCCTCGCCTTAGCCTTCCGTCGGGAGGCTCTCCGCGGGCACTTCGACATTGTTCTCGACTATGTCTGGGGCCACCCAACGGAAGTCCTGCTCGCTGCCCTAACCGGCCATGACGTGAGGGCTGAGTCACGCGGTGTGCGGCTGATTGAGATTGGCGAAATGGCTGGCCCCACCATCCTTCTGTCGGCGGCTGCGCTGCGGAGTTCCGGCATTGAGATCAGCGGGACTGGTGGAGGCAGCGTTCCACATCGTGTCATCTTCGATGCCTTTCCGAAGGTGTGGTCCCTGGCTGCCAGCGGCCAACTGCACATTGATACCGAACGAGTCCCGCTGGCCGATGTCGAGTCGGCCTGGCGGAAAAATGACCTGCCCGGTTGGCGGCTTGTCATTGTCCCGTAAAGGCCGTTCGGTGGGAGTGATTCTTGAGCTGCTGCGGGCCTAACAAGCGGGTGCAGCGGACGCGGCAGTTGACCCGATAACGTTGACACTTCCACCTAACGCTTGAGGAGATCTCAAATGCCAGGAAATGGAGTCAGGCGAAGACTTGGCAAAGCGGACCATCTACCTGGTCCCTCCTCGGCGAAGAGGGCTTCCGTATGCGTCTAGCCGGCATATTCGTGGCTACGAGTGATGTGGTTCCCGTTCGAGAGTGGCTCCATGCTCGGCCAGCAAGGGCGTCTGGATCACGACCTAACTGTCACCTGAAAAAGTGTCAACTAAATCGGGTTTCAAGATCCCCCGGTCGGCTTCGCCGCCGTCGCCGCTGAGCCGCCAGCCGTTCGGCGGCAGAAACGGTGGGGAGGCGGAATGAGAATCGGCACCATCGACGAATCACAACGCAAAGCAGCGACAGTTGTGGGATTCTCGTATCTGTTTGCGCTGCTGCCGGCGATCTTCGCGGAGGTCTACGTTCGCGCCCAACTCATCGCCGTCGGGAATACCGCGCAAACGGCGCGGAACATCATGGCACACGAACGGCTCTTTCGTCTGGGAACCGCCAGTAATCTCACTGTCTTCGCGGTCGATGTCGTCGTGATCATTGCTCTTTACGTGGTCCTCAAGCCTGTCAATCGAAGCCTCGCGTTGCTGGCCACGGGCTGGGGGCTGATAGAGACCGCAACCCTGGTCGTCGTCACGCTCAGTGACTTCGCCGTTCTGCGGGTATTGAGTGGCGCGGACTACCTGCAGGTATTCGACGCGAACCGGTTACAGGTCCTGGCGAGGCTGTCCGTCAGTGCGCATACCGATGCGTATAACGTCGGCCTGGTGCTCGCCGGCCTTCGCAGTACTGCCTTCTGTTATCTGTGGTTCAAGTCCCGCCTTATTCCCAGAGCATTGGCGGCATGGGGAATGGTTGGGTCCTTTCTGATGGGAGGATGCGCATTCTCGTTCATCATCTTTCCAGAACTTGAGAGGGTCATCCCAGTTGGGATTTATGGAGCTCCTATCTTCTTCTTCGAGCTGACAATGGGTCTTTGGCTTCTGCTGAAGGGATTGCCACCTTCCGGAGCGGCGCCCGATCGAGTAGGCGGGTCAGCAGAGGCGGACGCCGGCTGACCATGTCTGCAGTCGCTCGCGGCGGGCGGCGGTTCCAGCGCCAGCTCACGAGAGTGCTCGACTGGTGGGCACGGGCTCAGTGACCCAGCCCGGGCGAGAACGTCATGGAGCTGACGCTCACTCACATCGGCAGCGGGATGACGATGGCATCGGCATCCACGAGAGCGTGGAGGAGTTGACATGACACGCACCAGAAGCGCAAGAATCGCCGGTTTCACGTATCTTTTCTACGCAGCGATCGGCATCTGCAGCGAGCTGCTGATGCACCAGGCGAGAGGGGCCGGCGATGATGTCGAGACACTCGCGCGCATCGGCCAGTACGCAACAAACGTGCGCCTGACCATCCTGATTGCGCTGCTCGAGTGCCTCTCGGCCCTCGTGCTGGGCGTGACGCTGTACGGGATCACGCGCGCCGAGGACCACGAGCTTGCAATGCTGGGCCTGGTCTGTCGCGTTGTTGAAGGCGTGCTCGGTTCGCTCAACAACATCCCGGGCTACCTGGGACTGCTGTGGCTGGCGAAGGCGGGTGTCGGGACGGGTCTCCCGGACATCGCCACCGCAAACGCGCTGCGCGCGTTTTTGCTGATGCCGGGCCCGAGCGTTCCCCTCGGTGCGATGTTCTTTGCCGTGGGGAGTCTGATCTTTTCCTGGCTCCTCCTGCGCGGACGGATGGTCCCCGTCTCGATCGCATGGCTGGGCGTGGTCGCGGCGGGCCTGCTCGTGGTGGTACTGCCATTGCAGCTCGCCGGTTTCCCCGCAGGGCCGCTGACCGGATACTATCTGTGGCTGCCGGCGCTCGTTTTCCAGGTCGTGCTCGGGCTGTGGCTGCTCATCAAGGGCGTCGCCACACCGGCGACGCGATGAGGGGTACATCGCAAGATGTGTGGATATCAATGTCGCTTCAGGCGTCGGATCATCGGCGAGAAGTTTCCGTGTCGCGGAAAGGTCTCAAGGACGTGGTCAGTAGTTCGGATGGGGATCGTGTGCAGACATTCCCACCCCGTCGGCCGAGCTACTGGAAATGAACGGGCCGCCTAACGCGCGCGTGCAGCGGACTCGCTCATCGCCTTCGGCTCTTCGCTCGCCGCTGACGCGCCGCCCGTTAGGCAACGGAAGGAGCAGGGCGGTGATCCGACTGGGTGT
>JBARIF010000323.1:0-12604 GCA_049799615.1 Terriglobales bacterium | reverse complement strand
GAACGGCCCAATTCAAGTTCGCGTAACGTCCGCTCCGCTTTCGGGTAAAGGTGCGGGAAAGCCTGGGCGTAATTCCAGACATGCGTGCAGGAACCATGACAACATCCGGCATCAGGAAAACAACCCTCCCACCCCCACAGGTCGCCGTTTTCCAGACGCAACACAGTCGGAGACTTCAGGATGGCCAAATTTGAAGAGATCGCGTCCAGCACATAGGGTGGCAAGGTAGAGGAAAACAATGCTTCCTTAAACGTGACCGTGCGCGCGCGCAAGGAGGAGTAATTTTCTTCGACGTAAACGGCTACTTCGCGGGCATCATTCCATATGGAGGCATAATAAGGACGCCAGGGCGGAGGCGCCGCCCCCGCACCAGTGCGGCAGCCAACCGTGTCTTGAGCTTCGGGGACGCTGGCGGGAACAGCCCCACCAACCTGCAGGTAGCAATTGGGAAAGTGCCATGTGATCAGGACAACATGGGTCCGCGACGCACCTGGCGCCAGTGTTCCCGCGAAAAGAATGGATCCGCCATTCCGCCCACCGGTGTCGATCTCGTTGGACCCTTCATTGGCCGTGAATGCCCCAGTTGAGACTTCGCGCCAGAGTGCCGATAGCGAGTCAAATTCCCACCCCGGGCTGCGCAGCCACATCCCTTTAATCCGGGGCTGACCACCAATGGCAATCAGGCAAGCGCTGCCGTAGCCTTCCGCCGTTGGCTCTTCCACATTGTGCAGAAACACACCCCGGCCAGGGATTACGGTATTCCGGCTCTTCGACTCCTCCCCGCCGCATCCGGGCGCCAGGTGAGAGAGATGATAAGAGAACTCATATTCAACATTCCGCTGTGAAGCGTTTCGAAGGGTGTACTCCAGGATGGCACAGGGTATTCCCGAGTTCTTGTCATCCAGGGGAATAAAAGGATTCCAGGCACTCAGGCTCACCTGCAACGGAATGGAGGAATCGCTGATCTGGGCTTCTCCGAATGGATATTCCCCCCGGAATACGCATTTCTCAAAACGCGGCAACCCTTCGAATCCTCCGCGGCGGTATCCCTGTCCCTGCAGTCCCTGGTCGTAAATCTTCAGAATCGGGAACGGTCCCTCTACAAGTTTAGTAACGGGAGAAGCGCCCTTAACATGCAGTATGGCAAAGCCAGCCTGGGAGGAAGCGTAGCCCTCTGGCAACGCAGTTGTTGCGGGATGATTCCAGACGGAGAAATCTTGCAGCCCGCCGTAGCCATTAAGACAGATACAGCCGGCCCCGATTCCTCCCAGCGGCATCGCGATTTGGGTGGCTCTGTCGCCGGTGAAGGTACGCTGGGGCCCACTCTGGAAGAGTTCTTCCGATGAGTAAGGGCTCTCTCCAGAGGACGAAGCAGGAGGCGTTTTCGAAACGGGTGAGGTCCGCTGGCCGCCAGCTAAAGGTACTGCCGCTCCCAACGCGGCCGACGAGGTCGTAACCAGAAACTCTCTCCGAGTTGATTTATCTGAAGATGACATAGGCCTCCCTGGGAACTAACGGGCCGCGTCCACCGGAGCAGCAACAACCGCGATGCAGCTTTGCTTTCGCTGGCTGGTGCACCCCACGATGATGGGTTTGCCGCCGACAAAGCAGCCCGGCACGTAACGCTGGCGGCCAAACATTGCACACACATCGAACAATGAGGATCGCGAATACTCTGCTGCAGCACCGCCCCGTTCCTGGTTCCTGGTGCGGGGCGGGAGATTTCCGTCTGCTGGTCGGACACCGACGGCACAACTCAGTCGCTCGTCGGGCGGAGTATAGCCTAAGCCCTGGGGGCCTTCAATGGAATGGACGTGTGGCTTAAAGTTGAGATGCTGAACTTGCTGCATTGTGCCGAGTGTCATGGCTCGGTAGATACGCGCGACGTGCTGGAGCAGGAAGTTTCGACAATGAACTCTGGTCGCGGTTGCCACGAGGGCCGCGGGGCGCGAGCGGATTGCGCGACCTGCATAGGCTCGGCACTGAGCGAAAAGACAATGATTGCTCTCTCCAGCTGGTAGGATAATGAACAATATGCAGAAGCTAAATCGACGCGAGTTTGTCGCTTTCGGTGTCTCGGCTGCACTCGCGGCCTCAGTCTTGCCCGCGCATGCAGAGGGGCCTAAGGTCAACTTCAAGATTGGCGTCACCGACTGGAACCTGAAAGAAGAGGCCAGGGTTGAGTCCATCGCTCTCGCCAAGTCTTTGGGCTTTGACGGAGTTCAGGTCAGCATCGGCAAGGTCACGGCGGATAAGTTGCCCCTCTCCGATCCCGCCTTGCAGAAGACTTTTCTTGATGAGTCCAGGCGGGTGGACCTGCCCATTGAATCGCTCTGTCTCGAGATGCTGCATCGGAACTACCTGAAGTCGGACCCTCTCGGACAGCGCTGGGTGGCTGATTCCATCCCCATCGCCAAGGCGATGGGGGTACGCGTGGTGCTGCTGCCCTTCTTCGGCAAGGGCGCCCTCGAGACCACGGCGGAGATGGACAAGGTTGGCGACATTCTCAAGGAGATTGCACCCACGGCCGAGAAATCCGGCGTCATTCTTGGCCTGGAAGACACAAATTCCGCCCGCGACAACGTAAGGATCATGGAGCGGACGAAATCTCCCGCTGTTCTCACCTACTACGACGTGGGCAACTCGACAAAGAATGGCTTCAAGGTCGTGGAAGAAATCCGCTGGCTTGGCGCGGCGCGCATTTGCGAGGTCCATCTGAAGGACAATCCCCATTATCTCGGTGAAGGGACGATCGACTTCAAGGCAGTGATCGACGCCCTGGCTGACGTGGGTTTCGCCGGGTGGGCCCAACTCGAGACTGACTGCCCCATCTCGGTCGATGCCGACATGCGCCGGAATCTGAAGTTTGTTCGCGGGCTGATCGCGACTCGGAACGCTGGTTGAGAACGGGCTGAGTCATAGCTTTGTGGGTGGAACTCATCGCCTACCAACTGCGACTGACTGGCTGTACGTTCCGGTTTTGGGGTCCGGGGGCGGCTTGGGGTCACGGTGCATAACGCTGATGTCCCGCCATCATGACCTCGATGGCGATGGACTACCGCCAGGCCGGTTCGCGTCTTCTGGCGGCGGATCAGCCCCGCCTCATGAAGAAACGAATCGCCACGACGATGATCACGAGCAATACCGTGATCTCAACCACATTCGCTGCTGTCATGCTCTGTACCTCCGAACGAGGCCCGATTGATCTGCCCTATTTTTCACGTCCGCCTGGCTCCGATCTCATGCCGCAGCGCCTGATCCTGCGATGCCAGCAGTTCGTGGAGTTGAGATGCTGGCCAGCATATGGTGAACATTGTCTGAATTGTCACGCAAGACGATGTCTGCCTGAGCCACGACTCCTATGCACCGGCCCTGTTTATCCACGACCGGGATACGGCGGACTCTGTGCTCGCGCATGAGGTCCTCGCATTCTTGTAACGAGTCGTTTGGGGAACAGGTGACTGGGTTTTGTGACATTAAGGAGGCAATGTGTGTCGTCACGGGATCCCTGCTTTCGGCAATGAGACGGAGGCAAAGATCGCCGTCAGTCACAATGCCCTCGAGCTGCTTCCTTGCTCTATGTATGCAGCGCAGGCCGCGCTCTGTCTTCGTAGCGCCTCTCCCTGCCCGAATTGCGCGTTCCCGACCAAAACCCCACACGTGCGGTTTACGCTTTGATCGGTTTGCGCTTAGAAAGAGATTGGGGCCGAGCCCAAGGACATGACAAGCAGAAATGCCAGCGCCAGGAGGATCAATACTCCGCTGCCCAAAATAATAATCTCGCTCAACACGTCAGTATTCGGGGACAATGCCATATATCACCACTTCGTATTAGTATGAAAACCACGTTGTGAGAAGGCGCGTACCTCGCGCTTGCAGGCCTTGCAGGATCTGGGCTCCTTCGGCAGGGACGATCGACTCCCCGAGTTCTCTGGCAGGGGGTGCTGCTCCGACCACAAGTAAACTTCAAATTTTCGAGGCCTCGCACGAACCCAGTGCCCAGGTAGCTGATCACAATTGCGCGCCGCTCGGCTGGAGCGACCTCTTCGATAACGCCCTTGAGATCAAGGTAAGCACGTCTAAGCTCGCGGCATGATCGCGCAAGGCGTAGGTCGCCACACTTGCGCAACTCCGTCAACGAGTGACGAGCACTCGCGACGTGTTTCGCCGCCTCAGTGGGACGTACTTCTTCTTCATAAATGCTTACCGGGGTGCTTGTCACTTCACACCTCCACAGCGTCCCAGTTCAATGTTATTGTCGCCTGCAGTCCGCGGGCGGTGACCAGAATCACGGGCTGCAGTGATCTCAAGTCCGGCCACATTGTAGGCGATCGCTGATGGTGTTCCTGCCGGCAGTCTTCCGCGATATCTACGGCAAGGACGCGGCTCTGGAGCAGGCCCTCGTCAGCCATTCCTACCCCGAGTAGCCGGCCGAATCAGGCCCATTGACCTACCCCTACCAGCGTCGGATCCGCCCGATATCCACGTGAACAAATCCCGATCTTGGAGAGTAGCCAGCTCCCCCGCGGTGAAGGCGAAGAGCAAGATCGCGCAGTCTCGATTGCGATGATCGCGCAAAAATCGATCGAGGCGATCAATTGCATCCGGGAGGTAAGTGTCGCCTCGCCGGTAAACCAGGTCAATTTGCTGGTTCGTGTGGGTATGGTAGAGCCGCAGCCGGTATTCACGCTGCAGACTCGCGTTGGCCGCTCCGGCTCTGGCGGGCAGACACAATATCCCGATCAGCAAGACTATTGCGAAAAAAGCAGACGATGGATATCGGTTCGTAGCCATGTTCCGCTATTGTCACAAGAAAGCGGGGTTTCGGTAAGGTCTTTTCGTCGGCGGTCCAGACAACACCGGCGGTGATGGGGAATCTCCTGCCGGTCCCTTCATATTTGTACGGGTTCCCGACGGCGACATCTTGCCGTTAGCACCCCGGAACCGAGCGCGGGCACGCATTCAGCGAGAGGTGTGCCTCTTGCTTTGTGATCGAGATCACTTCGAGGCGTGACTGTCACCACGGTTGGTCAAACGACGTGACAATATCATTGTCGCCGGCTCGAGTCCGGAATATCGATACGGAATCATGGAACATGGAGGGATTTAGACCAGAACCAAGGAGGCACTGGGCACATGAGCAAGAACTCACACACCCTGCACCCGGATGTGTTCGACTGCAGACCAGCTGCCTTGAACTCATGCGCCGTTTCTAAGGGCACCCGGCAGCTGCGCAACACGTCTATGGTCGTCGGTCGTTCTTCCATCGACGGATGGTTGCTCGAAGCCCTTCGCCGCTCTGTTGGCGACCTTCCAATCCGGCTCATCGTGGGCGGACGTGCGGAGCTTTCACCACCACCAGGCGTTGACCCAATCGCCACAGTGACAATTTCGGATCGTCGAACCCTGGTCAGGTTGTTGCTTAATCCTGAGATCGCCTTCGGAGACTGTTACGTTGATGGAAGGATTGTTGTGCAAGGGGACCTGGTTCAGTTGCTGGAACGTGCTATACGCCTGATGCGCGTGACCAGGCAAAAAGACTGGCGCCGCAGATTGTCGTCGCTGTGGCTGCAGCGCATTCAGGCAAACAGCATCACTGGGTCAACAAAAAACATCCACCAGCACTATGATTTGACCACCGATTTCTACAGGCTTTGGCTCGATTCCGGGTTGGTTTACACCTGTGCATATTTCCCTACCCCTTCCACCCAACTGGAACAGGCACAACTTGCCAAGATGGCTTACGTCTGCGGTAAGCTTCGGCTCCAGCCCGGTGAAGAGGTGGTAGAGGCGGGCTGCGGGTGGGGCGCGCTGGCGCTCCATATGGCCAAGAATTACGGCGTAAGAGTCAAAGCGTTCAATATCTCCCGGGAGCAAGTTCTCGTTGCCCGCGAACTGGCGACTCGGGAAGGATTGAATAGTCAGGTGGAGTTCATCGAGGATGACTACCGGAATATTTCCGGCCAATTTGATGTTTTTGCGTCAGTCGGAATGCTGGAGCACGTTGGCGTAGAGCATTACCGGGAACTGGGCCGAGTCGTCCATCGCGCTATTGGAACCTCCGGGCGCGGATTGATTCATTTTATCGGGCGCAACCGCCCCGGCATCTTCAGTCCGTGGATCAGGAAGCGCATCTTTCCCGGTGCTTATACGCCTGCTCTTCGTGAAATGCTGGACCTCCTGGAGCCTTGGAATTTCTCTGTGCTGGATGTCGAGAATCTCCGATTGCACTATGAGAAGACTCTGCACCATTGGTTGACGAGATTTGAAACGTCAACCGACCAGATCACCACAATGTTCGGGCCGGAGTTTGTGCGGGCCTGGCGACTCTACCTGGCTGGCTCGATTGCAGCCTTCCGCGCAGGCACCCTCCAGCTATTTCAAGTCACTTTTGCTGGACCGGAATGTCGCCAGATCCCATGGACGCGCGCTTACCTCTATGCGCAGGAAGCGACGGCAAAGGAAGAACCCGAATGGCTTCATGCGATGTCTTGATCGTTGGTGCTGGCCCTGCGGGCTCTTCTTGCGCCTGGGGTTTGCGCCGCGCCGGTCTCGACGTGCTCATTCTCGACAAGTGCATATTTCCACGGAACAAAGTCTGCGGTGGGTGGATTACGCCGGCCGTGCTTGAGGAACTTCAGATAAGCCACACTGAGTATTCGCAGGGCCGTGTTTTCCAGGCGCTTACGGGATTTCGAACCAGCCGCATGGGCGGCCCGGTGATCGAAACCCATTATGGCAAACCCATCAGCTACGGGATACGACGACTTGAATTTGATGACTTCCTGCTGGCCCGCTGCGGTGCCCGCATCTTCCAGGGCTCCCCGCTGAAGACGCTCGAACGATCGGGTGACCATTGGACGGTTAACGGGCAGATCAAGACTCCGCTCATTGTCGGTGCGGGCGGCCACTTCTGTCCCGTTGTCCGGTTTCTGGGAGCTGATAGTCACGCCGAAATCGCGGTTGTAGCTCAGGAGACCGAATTCGAGATGACTTCCTGTCAGGCCGACCATTGTTCCATTCGCCCGGAAGTGCCCGAACTCTACTTTTGCCCCGACATGAAAGGATATGGATGGAGCTTTCGAAAACAGAATTATCTCAATGTGGGCCTGGGTCGGCTTGACCCGCATGGCCTCCCACATCATGTCGCCGATTTCGTAGGGTTCTTAAAAACCAATCGGAAGGTCGACTTTGACTTTCCCACGCCCCTGCAGGGTCATGCCTATCTCTTGCATCGCGACAATAAGCGGAATGTCGTCGGCGAAGGCATTCTGCTGGTGGGAGACGCAGCTGGCGTCGCGTATTCACAGAGTGGCGAAGGAATCCGGCCCGCTATTGAGTCCGGTTTGTTGGCGGCAAAGACCATCATCGCCGCGAAGGGGAAGTACGACCGTGCCGCTTTGGAGAGTTATCGCAGCCTGCTTGCAACACGGTTTGGAAAAGCCACGGAGGGCTGGTCCGCCACCATCGCTCGCCATCTTCCAGGTCCCGTGATCCACTCAGCCGCGAAACTACTCCTGGCCAACAAATGGTTTTCTCGTCATGTCATCCTGGACCAATGGTTCCTGCGCAGCCACGAACCAGCCATGAATTTTCAAATCACCGGGCTGGCCGGTTGAGAAGCGTCATGATGCGATGCCGTCGAGCATCTCTGGAAGCATCGCAGACCGGAACCGGACGCGTGTTGTACTGCCGTCGACCGACACTATGTCCAATCCTCGATGTGCTCCAGTCGGGGTTCGTTTGAACCTGATCTGAGTCGGAGTGTCCACAACGTGGGTCAGGCATTCGTCCGGCGCGTCACCTACCGCAACGTAAAGTCGCCGCTTGCCGTCAGAGTGGTCGATAGTGACGCCTCTCAGCCGCCGATCCACAACCTCAGTCAGCTTGCCGCTGGGGAGTGACACTTCGATGCTGGCCAGCCAGCCCTCATGTTGCTGGCTGAAACCGTCCAGGAATGACACCCACTTGCGCGGCTCAACCTCAACGTCATCGACTTGTTCTTCAGTGTCCACCATAGTCTGCTCCGCCCAAATTCATCACGCCGCAGTTACACCGTCAGATTTCACTTCACCCGTCGCTACCTCGTGGCCGTCAACGGTCGCGTTGTTCTGCTCGAAGAGAGACTTCAGCTGAACCATGTCCCGATCGATGGCACTTTTCGGATCCAGGCCAAGCAGCGCCGCAACCGCGTGGCCGAGCAGACCTGCCGGCGGGTTGTAGCTCATCTCGATCTGCACCCGGGTTCGGCCGTCTCTATTTTCTTCCAGGTGGATGATTCCATGGTTTTCAACCGTAGATCCCGGCAGGCTCCGCCACTCAATGCGCTGTTCGGGCAACAGGCTCGTGATTCTCCCTCTCCAGCTAAGGGGAATACCCGCGGGTCCAGCTACGCGCCACAAGAAGATTCCATTCTGCTCGGGCGTAATCTCCTTTACGTGTGCGAATACTTTTGGATAATTTTGCGGATTCTTCCAGAATTCGTATAGCTCGGCCGCGGTCGCGTTAATGTAGGCAGCCTTCTGGATACGGACACCTGCGGTATCATCAGCGCCGATCATACTCTTGAGAGGAGTATTCAGTACGGAGCGTGCCAGCAGGATGGAACCGTTCGCCGCGAGAGTCTTTCCCATCAGCTTGCGGTGAGTCGCCCCATACGCAATCAGCCCGGCGCCAGCAAGGCCGGCAAGAACCCGAGCTGTAGGCGACCAACTCTGCTGCAGGAATTCCGGTAGGTGCCTGCGCCGGACCCCTCCTTGCAGTGCCGAAATATGTTGGGGATGATCGGTGGTATTGAAAAAAGTGGACAGCTCTCTTACGCCTCGTACCGCACTTACTGCACTGGTCAGCTCGGATGCCTCGTCAGCTAGGACCCAGCCGCCCATGAATACCGATCCTCCCGTGCAATTGACTTCAACGGCATGAGGATGGGACACGGCTCGACCTACGGCGGTCCGAATCCGCTGCTCGAGAACGGTGTCCGATACTTCATCGTCGTCTTCGAATAGGCGGCGTGTCCCAGCAGCCGCGCCTTCAGCGCGATGTTCGACATCGCGACCAAAACGCAGTGCAAATTTCTTGATGTCATGACCGGAATGCAGGAATGTATCTCTTAAAGTCGCGCGCCGGCGTTTGCCACGATTCGGATCAGCGAAATACATGGTCAGAGCGCCCGCACCAAACGCGCCGAATAGTGTCCAGGCCAAGCCTTCTCTTTTCATAAAAATACTCCCATTGCTAGTTCACACTAGAATTGACGGTCATTCCGCGCCGTGACCGCCCCCACAACATTCTGTGACTTAGATCACCACTATCAATGTCCGAATGCCGGGTGAGACTGTGGAGGGGTCTTTTCGCACACTCGCTTCATCCCCGTGATGGCGCTCACCGGCTCCCGTGACCAACGGCACATACGAATAGCATCGCTTTGGCCATCCTTAATACGTCGACTTGACTTCGCAGAGGGTCGGAGAGGAGCCAAAATGCGAACTGGTAGCGATTTCCACATCGTCAACGCAGTCCGTCGCGTGGCACAGCTGACCTGCCCCCCAGAAACCTGGCGCAGCGCTTTCGCAGACCAGACCGTAGTCGTCGAAGACTGACTTTATGCAAACGAACACACGGCCCGGGGGTGGCAATATGATTTTTCCCAATCGAACAGAAGCAGGCCGTAGGCTGGCATTGCGCTTGCGTGACTATGTAAGCCGGAAAGACGTTATCGTCCTGGGTATTCCGCGTGGTGGGGTTCCGGTTGCCTTCGAGGTAGCCAGAGCGCTTAAGGCTCCACTCGATGTTTTTGTGCTGCGCAAATTAGGAGTACCAGGGCATGAGGAACTTGGGTTTGGAGCCATCGCAAGTGGGGGTGTTCGAGCCCTCAATGAGCAAATCGTCAACGCCCTGCAAATATCACCCAGGGATATTGAACTGGTAACCCATCGGGAAGCAAGAGAGCTGAAACGACGCGAACAGGCATACCGCGACCGCCGACCCCCGTTAACTGTTCGAGGCCGCACCGTAATCCTCGTGGACGACGGCATTGCGACCGGCTCAGGAATGCGTGCCGCAATTAATGCCCTGCGCCAAATGAAGCCAACTAAGATCGTAGTGGCCGTCCCAGTGGCGCCGGCTTCCACTTGCGGTGACCTCAGGGTTGAAGTAGACGACCTGATCTGCCTGGCGACACCGGAGCCATTTTATGGCGTCGGACAGTTCTACTACGATTTCTCGCAGGTCTCGGATCAGGACGTCAATGAATTGCTTGATCGTGCGGCACGGGAGATCGATGAAGAGGATCCCCCCTCGGCCTCGGCCGCGGCCGGTGGGAGCGGCCTCTTCGATGACGCCCTTAAGATCAACGGTAAGCATGTCTAAGCTCGCGGCATGATCGCGCAAGGGGTAGGTCGCCACAGTGCAAGACTTTGCAGCACCGGAACCTGTCGGTAGAAACCCTGTGCCATCCATACCTGGCATGAGAACAACGGCGCTCTCCGGCGCCGCGAATGCAAATGCGAGGATCATAGTCACTCTGCAGAGCACTCATGACGGAATTAGGTCGGAGCCTAACAGACTTGCACATAGGTGCTTGGTGACGGATCGGTTACCGTCGAACCAGAGCCGGAGGCGAGCACGGCTCGCGATGAAGAGGATCCGAAGCTCTCGGCGGCCTACCTATTGAAGTCAATTCGCAGAGTCTCCTGCTTTTCCACAGACTAATACAAGAAAATGTGCGACCTGTGATCCTGGTCACTTGCATTTCCCGATTCGAGAGGAATATTCTGCGATCGTCGACGGCTGAAAAGGTTGGGTCTAAAAACAGTGGACCGATCTGAAGTAGGCCGGGTGATTCGCTTGGCGAGGCAACTTGCTGAGCCACCAAACCCGAAAAAACCGGCTAGCTTTGTGAGGAGAAGCCGGGGTTTGGAACCGCAAAAGCGGTGATTACACCAGGGGCTGCGGCGGTGCACGCATCCACGTTGTCGGCTCTCTCGCAGGAGCCGATGGCTAGAGCGTAACCGATGTCGCAGCCCTTTTAACGGTCTTCAGTTCCCCTTGCCGCCCGAAGCCAGATCACATACCACAGTGCGCCCGATCACTGAGTCTCTTGGGAGGGTCGCGCTACAAGGAAACCAGGCCGGGAGTCGTCCTAAGGTTTGGTATTCAACCTCTACGCTCAAGCGCGCTTGAGCGCGGCGAGCCCGGCAATCTGTTGCAAGCAGTTCCAGGCCTGTGGAGGTCCACCATGGACACAGATATAGTCGCGTACAGCCAATGCGCAGAGTGTGAGGAGCCAGGACTATTTCTAGATCCTGCAAGGTGCGCTCGCTGCCTGAGCGGGTACGAGCTCATTGAAAGCGACGACAAGGATGATGACGTTTCACAGTCCGTTCCTCGCTTGACCGCCTAGTGGTGCGGATACCCGAAAATTACGAACGACGGGGGAATTATTCTTCGACGCTGTAAGTAATCTCTTGAGCGCAACTACTCCATGCTGTACTGGATGTGAATTCCACGTCTGGACATTTCATCCAGAAACAGGTCGGCGGGGACGTCTCGTTCCTGCAGCACGCCACCGCGTTTGGTGAGGACGCCGGAAGCGATCATTTGTAGGACGATCGAGGCAGGGAATGCGGTGGTGCGCATCCAGTGTCCGCTCTTCTCAAACAGCAATCCGGGAGGAGGTCCAGTACGTGGAAATGGCATGGACGGGAGGGAACATGGGGTGAATGTAGATGTTCGGTTGGCGCTGATAACGTTCCGGCCCTGACATTCCGGGCACGCAAGTGAAATCCGTGTGCTCCGTACGTAATGTTTTGGAACCATAGGTTAATTTTTAGGTAAAGAATAAGGGTACGTCGGTAACGCTCAATGGGAAAAGGCGAGTAAAGAGTAGGAAAATAAACTTTCTAATGGTGGTTTGGTTGCGGGGGGTGGATTTGAACCACCGACCTTTGGGTTATGAGAATGGAAGACTACCTCTAAGTGCTGTCGAATCAATCGCCCCAAAGGAACAATTGAGCTGTCAAAACAGGTTCTGTCAACCTAAGTGCTGGCGATTGTTGGGCGTAGGAACAGCGAAGATTTGTCGGCTTATCCGCTATCGAATCGAGCGACAGAAGAACTGATGTGTAGTAGCTTGAACTCGAATTGCGGACAACCTTGGCGAGACCCCGTGTATCGGACACAGACTGGTATCCGAGTCGGGGGGATTAATGAGAGGCGATATTTCACCAATTGGCGCGGCTGTAACTATCCCGAGTGCGTGTGATCGGCATCACTGACATCGGCGAACCTTTTGTCGAAAATTCTCCTGTAACAACGCCGCCTCGCCGAAGAGCAATTTCCCATCGCGGGAAGCAACATCCCCTGAGGCGACGATTCCCACAAAAGACAGCATTCGGAGGACGCATCATAAAACGACTTCTCATGTTCGCAGTTCTTCTCTCTATCTGCCCTGCGTTGTTTTCTGCGGCGTCATAAGGTCTGATAGGCGTGAGCTTCAGTACATCGAGAAATGTCAGTCTCCTCGCGCCATGAGGAGCGCAAATCAAACGAAGATTTCAATCTCAGAATCGCGCAATAGTCCACGCGAAACTTTGCCGAATGA
>JBARIF010000322.1:0-1559 GCA_049799615.1 Terriglobales bacterium | reverse complement strand
GATGGCGGCCCCGATCAAGAGAACGATTTGCAGGAATCTCGTATCCACGGGACGGAAGTTTACACCAATCTGAGGCGATGCGCGGGGGTGGCGACGGAACCATCCCTTTTTCGAGGGATCGACGGATCTCTGAACTACGGACGGGGAACGGATTGACAAGAGGCGGGCGCCCCGGCGCGTCATGCGTAGGGACGCCGCTCTTTGAAGTTCAGGGAATCGCCGTGAAGAACGATTCGGGTTACAGTGCGCCGCGAAGGCCGAGCAAAATCGCGCCGCAAGTCACCGTGTAGTAGACAACCACCAGTGTCCAGGCTGTGAGTCGTTCGAGAAGCATGGGGAACCTCCACTTTCGGGGGTGGATCTGACCGCTTCCGTAGCCTCCCTGGCTGGCTTCACGCGGATGAGGAGGAGCAGCGGCGGTCCGATCTTGGCTGCTCCCCGCATTCCACATCCGTTGGCTCGAACTCACAAGAGCACCGCAGTACAATGGCCAGCATCCGCTGGTACAAAGCAGGGATGTCCGAAGGGACGCGGGGACCCTGTTCGGCCGCCCGGATCCACATGGTCCAGAGTCCAATACAGAGGGGGCGGCCAGCGGTGAGAGAGCGGGGTAGAGGTGCTGGTCGATATGAAAATAGCTTGCCGCCGAAGTCACTTGAGGAGTTAAAGCTCTGGCGGGCTAGGTGATAATGTAGTCTCTTCCCGAAACGTGGAGTTGGGACGTGCCGACTGGACTTTCTTCTAACCTTGATCTGCTGCGCGCCATCGCAGTTCTCCTGGTTCTGACCCAGCACCTGTGCCGCCGGGTTCATCTGGACCAGGTCGGCTGGGTGCCCACATCCTGTCTGGGATTGTTTGGCGTGCTGCTGTTCTTTGTGCACACCTGCCTGGTGCTGATGTATTCCATGGAACGCAGCAACCTGGGAGGCTGGCGACTTCTCACCAATTTTCACGTCCGGCGTATCTTTCGCATCTACCCGCTCAGCATTCTTACGGTGGCGACGGCCCTGGCGCTGCATTTGACCTCCGACGTGAATGACATCCGCGGTCTTTCGGTCGCGCCCCTCGGGGGCAAGCGGGAAATTCTTGGCAACTTTCTGCTGGTGCAGAACCTGGCGGGGGTGAAGTCGATTGTCAACGTGCTCTGGTCGCTGCCGTTCGAATTGCAGATGTACCTCTTGCTACCTTTTCTTTTCCTGTGGGTTCGCGGAAAACCACGCTTCTGGGCTCTGCTAGGCCTTTGGCTGCTGAGCGTGCTGGGAGCCCTGGTGCAGCCGCGTGTTCCCTTGCTCGGCATGTTGTCGATTCTTGTCTTTATCCCGCACTTTCTTCCGGGCGTGATCGCCTATTCCCTGCCGCATGTGCCCCGGATCAGGAGTTATCTGTGGCCCGCCTTCATCCTTTTTCTGGTGCTTATTTTCAGCTTCCATCCCACTCTGCGGGCGGGCTGGATGTTGTGTCTCGCGCTGGGACTTGGTATTCCCCGGTTTGCGGAAATCACGACGCCCTGGCTGCGCACGGTCAGCAATCGCATCGCGACCTACTCCTATGGCATATAC
>JBARIF010000321.1:0-5931 GCA_049799615.1 Terriglobales bacterium | reverse complement strand
CGGGGACCTGAGTGCCGAGCAAGGTGCGCTGCGCCTTGCGTGCATCGCGCAAGCGAAGCTTGTCACCCGCGCGGAGACTCTTCAGAAATCTGGCAGGGAGCGGAAGGCAGGCGGCCGCCACGCCGGGAGCGGACTCCGGGCTGTCCTGGGGCACGAGCCAGATGCGTGCGGGGGCGACCACACGGCCGAAGACGTCGCGTCGGGGCCGGCACTTTATGACCGAGGGCCCCGGTTCGATCAGGCCCGTCCTGAGTTTCGGGCCCGCCAAGTCCATCACGATTCGGCAGTGGCACCCCGTTTCCTCGCGCGCTCTTTGCAGGTTGTGGATCATGGCGAGCCAGGTCTCGGGACTGTCATGCGCGCAGTTGATGCGCATACAATCCATGCCGTTTCGCACCAGGTCGCGCACCAGTTCGTAGTTGGTCGCGGCATCGGTGGACATGGTGACCATGATGCGAACTCTCCGTCCCGGCGGGGGCGCGCCCAGCAAGGCCCTGGTGTTGCCTTCGAGCAGTTGTGAGCCTTCGTCAAACTCGACTGCGGGCTCCCCGGAGTCGGGCAGAGCGCTGTCCGCCCCCAACAGAACATTCAGCACGCGGTGCACGGTGCGGACAGCATTGAGCACGTGGCTCTCGGTGCGGCCCAGGGAGGAAAGGCCAAGCTGCGCAAGCTGGGCCTGCAGTGTGCGGATGTCGTGGCGGCGAAGGGCCAGATAGTGAGCTAGATTCCGCGCGCTGCGCCGATGCGCCTCGTGAAGCGCAAGCGGGCGCTTCAAAAGCGAGGCTTCGAGCTCCAGCATGTCTGAACAAAGCAGTGCCAGTTGGGAGGCGAACTTCTGCAGCAGGGTCTCATCCAGATTTCGCATGGCGTGGCTGAAACAACGGCGGGAGCAAAGGGATTTTACGTGAGTTATGTTACGGAATGATGAAAACGGCGGGTGGTCGAGGCCGTCGCCCCCAGCGGCTACTACCGAGTGCTTCCGCAAGTGCCTCAGATTCTGTCGCTTGCCGCCGACGGCTAATTCCGGTTCGGCAAGATCGCCGAGGGAGGCGCCGCCAGGTTGAGGCTCTGGAAATGAGCGGAGCGGGGCGAGTCGAACAGTGAGCCGGATTCCACACCGCCGGCTCCCTCGCGCGCCTGCTGGATCAGTTCCAGCAGGTGATGCTCTTCCACGTGCTTGATCTTGTCGGCCAGCACCACGAACCGGCGGTAGATCTCGTCCAGTTCGCGGCGATCGAACTGGAAGCCCATCTGCTCGCAGCGCAGTCCCAGGGCATGACGTCCGGAGTGCTTGCCCAGCACCAGCTTCGAATCGGGCACGCCCACCGACTGCGGGGTCATGATTTCGTAGGTCAGCGGGTTCTTCAGCATGCCGTCCTGATGGATGCCGGCTTCGTGTGCGAATGCATTGCGCCCGGTGACTGCCTTGTTGGGTTGTACCGGCACGCTCGTGATTTCACTCAGCATCTGGCTCGCGGGGAATAATTGCTCACTGACTATCCCGGTCTCATATGCATAACGGTCGGGACGCACTCGCATGGCCATCACAATTTCTTCCAGCGCAGCGTTGCCTGCCCGCTCCCCGATACCATTGATTGTGCACTCGACCTGACGCGCGCCAGCGGCAATCGCCGCCAACGAGTTCGCCACCGCCAGCCCCAGATCGTTATGGCAGTGTGCCGAGATGGTCACGTTCTCGATGCCGCGCACACGCTGCCGAATGCTCTGAATGAGCTCGCCGAACTCGGCTGGCATGCTGTAGCCGACCGTGTCCGGGATATTGAGGGTCGTGGCCCCGGCCTCGACCACCGCGTTGAGCACCTGGTAGAGGAATTCGTGATCGGTGCGGGTGGCGTCCTCGGGCGAGAATTCCACGTCCGCGCACAATGATTTCGCCAGGCGCACTGAATCGCGCGCCTGCTCCAGGCACTGCTGTGGAGAAATTTTCAGCTTGTATTGAAGATGAATGTCAGAGGTAGCCAGAAAGACATGGATACGCGGACGCGCGGCGCCCTTGAGCGCCTGCCACGTGCGCTCGATATCGGGCGCGCAGGCGCGGGCCAGGCCCGCAATGATAGGACGGCGGATAGTGGCGGCAATCGCCTGCACCGCGGCAAAATCGCCTTCCGAAGCGATGGGGAAGCCGGCTTCGATGACGTCCACGCCCAGACGGTCGAGCTGGTGCGCCAGCCGCAACTTCTCCTGCACGTTCATGCTGCATCCCGGCGACTGCTCGCCATCGCGCAGGGTAGTGTCGAATACCGTGATCCGTGCTCGTTCCATGCCGAGGTCCCTCCTGCAAGTAGAACCGCATGCTACCGCGCACGGAATACTAAGGAAATCTTATAATTATCATGCTAGTATTAGATTTACTTACTCAATAAGATCGGCTAATGATAACTGAAGACAAGTTAAGGTAGGTTGGCATGGATCTGGCGCAGCTGGAAGTGTTCCTCGCCGTGGCGCGGGAAGGGAAGTTCTCCCGGGCAGCGGAAAAGCTGCATCGCACCCAGTCGGCGGTCAGCCAGTCGATTCACAAGCTCGAAAACGATCTGGGCGAACCTCTGTTTGACCGCTCTTCGCGCGATGGCCGGCTGACCGACGCCGGACGCGTGCTGCAGGAGTATGCCGAGCGACTGCTCAACCTCCGCGATGATGCCACTAGCGCGCTCGGGGAACTGCGTCAGTTGCATCGCGGCAAGCTCAGCATCGCGGCCAACGAATTTACCGCGCTTTATCTGCTGCCGGTCCTGGCCCGGTTCCGGCGCCTGCATCCCATGGTTCGCATCGCGGTGCAGCGCTCGCTGGGCAGCCATATTCCGGGCGACGTGCTGCGCCACAACTCGGAACTGGGAGTCCTCACCTACGATCCGCAGGAGCCGCAACTGCACTCGATTGTCGCCTACCTGGACGAATTGATTTTCGTGGTGCCTCCCACGCACCCGCTCGCCGCAGAGGCGCAGGTCAGTATCCGGCAACTGGGAGCGGAATCGTTCGTCGCCCACATTGTCTCCTCGCCCTATCGCGAAAAGGTGATCCAGACATTCAAGCAACACAAGACACCGCTGCACATGGATATCGAATTGCCCACTCTGCAGGCCATCAAACGCTTTGTGGCCATGGGCAACGGGGTCGCGCTGCTACCCGCCATCAGCGTGGAAAACGAACTGGCCCGCGGTGAACTGGTCCGCATCCCGGTGCGAGAGTTGCGTCTGCACCGGAAGCTGCGCCTCGTTTATCGCGAGACGGCCAGCCTGTCCCACGCAGCCCGCGCGTTTCTGAAGGTAGCGGAGGCATTCGCGCTCGAACGCCGCGGCCCCTATCGTTTTCAGCGCGAACACTAAAGGCGAGTGTAGGCGCGGGCATCCCGCTGGTGCTGCCGTGCCACAAACTGTCGCACGAGCGAGGACGCTCGCGCCTGCACACAACCACGGTGGCGTGACCTCACATCTAACCGCCAATGAGAATTTCTGTATCCAAACCCGTAATCATCGCCTTCATTCTCCTGCTCCTGCCGACTGCGGCCCTGGCTCAAATCCCGACCCGCGGAAATGTGTTTTTCGGCTATTCCTACGGCAGCGCCGACTTTTCCTCAAACGGCCGCACCAACCTGAACGGATGGAACGGGTCGCTCGAAGGCAAAGTTCTGCCCTGGATCGGATTTGTGGTTGATGTCAGCGGTCTCTACGGCTCGCAGGATATCCCGGTACCCCCGATCCCGGGGCCCTCGACTTTCAGCGCCGATACGAACCTCAATAGCGTAGTGCTCGGCCCGCGCGTGTCCGTCGGGATAGGAAGATTTACTCCCTTTGCGCATGCCTTGTTCGGGGCTTCACATATACACGAAAGCGCTCCCGGCTTTTCCGACTCTGACACTTCGTTTGCCAGCGCTCTGGGTGGAGGGATCGACTACCGGCTGATTCACGGAATCGGCCTGCGGGTGCAAGGCGACATGCTGCAGACGCGCTTCTTCAGCAACACCCAGAACAATTTCCGGCTCTCCACGGGGATTGTCTTGCATTTCTAAAATGCTGGCGAGGATAGCGGCGTCAGCCCACGCTTTCGTATTCGGCTTCTTCCAGGAATCCTGAGTCGTCAGCGGTTTCCGCCGGCTTGGAATCAGCCGGGGCGGGCTCCCGCTTTTGGTCTGCCTCGCGGTATTCGTGGATACGAACTCCATCGGAGTCAATGGTCAGGTAGGTGGGCGGGAAATCGGTCCAACTGCCGGAGTTGTAGTAGGCGACGCCATCGCGTTCGATGTACGTTGCCTGATGGGTGTGACCGCAGAAGACCCGGTCCGCATGGCGCAAGCGGCCGTGCGCGATGGCGCCCGAAGCCACTTTGGTGGAGAGCCGCAACCAGCGGGCATTCAGGCGATCCAGAAAGCGCGAGAACGCTTTGCCCTTGAAGTCGAGCTTCTGCAGTTGCAGATGCGCAAACGTCCCCGCGGCGCTGAGCAGCAGATTATTGACGGCAAAGCGGTCAAACTGGTGACCATGAATGGCCAGGTGGCGGCGGCCCGCAAACTCCCACTCATATTCCTCGTACACTTTTACGCCCACCAGGTGAGACATGATGTTGCTGAGCCCGCGATCGTGGTTCCCCTCCACCCAGACCACCTCAATGCCGCGCTTGGGATTGGAGAGCTTGCGGATATAGCCGAGGAACCTCCAGTGGGGCTTGGTCAGACGGCCAAAGTTCAGGTCGGAAAAGATGTCTCCCAGAAGGATCAGACGGCGGAAACGGTTCTCCCGCAGCATCCGCGTGGCTTGCTCCGCGCGGCTGATCTCTGACCCGAGATGCAGGTCGGAGAGAATGAGCGTGTCGTAAACGGCGGCACTCATCACCCTGAGTTTTATCAAAGTCATGTTACAGGGTGATGAAAATTGCACCAAAAATAGTGCAGTTAGGGAACCATTATCTCTGAATTTCACTAAGCTTACTTCGAGGCGGGAGGCACGTACTCTTTAGGCGGGGCCGCGCCTTCGCCGAAAAAGTATTGCTCCATCTGCTTGACGATCGCGGCCTGGTCTTCACGGCGGGCGGGGTTAAGGCGATATTCGTTGAGCAGCATCTTGCAGAATTCCGTCCAGCCCTTCCAGGCCTCGAGGGAGACGTTGTCGTAGATTTTCTGGCCCAGTTCGGTGTCGAAGGGAAGCTCATCCAGACCGGGGAGCTCTTTTTTCAGCTTGACGCAGAAAACCTTGTGCTCAGCCATGAAATTCCTCGCAATCCATTTCCCGCAAATTATTTCTCTACTCTAGGAAAGAAAATTATCTCACAAGGCAGGAGCGTCCGGTGGGGTCGCCCCGCGCCGGATCCCGATTGCGGAGGCTACTTACTTGTGCCGTTGACTGACCAGGCGCGTCGTGGCCACGTGGGCAGAGGCCTGCCTTACGTAGCGGTAGAACCTGGCTGGCCCGCGCTGTTTCCAATACTGGGCGTCATAGTCATCGACGCCCGGCCCGCTGCGTAGCCGGCTGAAGAAAAGGCGCTGCGCCGGATTGATCACGATACCCACATGTCCGGGCCAAACCACCATGTCCCCCGGTTGAGGACGTGTCACTCGCCGGAAGTCGTCCATGCCATCGTAGAGATCTGACGAACTCGCGTAGGGATAAGGAAACCCGGCCTGGAGATAGATGGCATGCACCAAGTGTGAACAATCCGGCTGCCGGGATGCCTTGACCCGCGCATCGAGTGCGGCAGCAATTACTGACAACCCGTCGTCCGGACTTAATGCGACCCGCGCCGGGTGCTTGCTCTGGTGGTGGAGCTGAGTCGTCGCATCCAAGCCTGAGGCCGGCTGAGTCTGGGGTCGCGCGAAAGGCGCGCTCAATGCAAATCCGCACAGAGTTAGCGCGCCTAGCCTTCTTGCCCTGCTTCGCATAGCAGGTATTTTGATGCGTAATCGGCGGATGGAGCAGGTTA
>JBARIF010000320.1:0-3940 GCA_049799615.1 Terriglobales bacterium | reverse complement strand
TGAAAAAGGTTGGCCAGGCCGCAAAAATCGGGTGAGGGACGCCTGGGCCCGACCGAGCAGAGGGTGCCCCGTCCTCGTCGTTCCGTTTTTTGGAACGACAGGGCGGGGGGACGTTCACTTGCTAAGTTTCTTCAAAACACGGAGGAATGGAAGCGTCGATTTACCGGCGGACCCTCTTCGCGACCATCCGTTCGTAATCAGCCAGCACCTTCTTGTGCAGTCTGGCTGCTCTCTTGCGGTCGAGGCCTTCCTTCGGAGATCTTCGGCACTGCTCGACCGTTCTCTTGAGACTCGCGAGCATGGCCTGGCAGGGCTGGCACCTCTTCAGATGCCGCTCCAGTTTTTCACGCAGCAAATCAGTCAACTCGCCGTCAAGATAATCTGAGAACTCGGCAAACTTGGCTTTACATTGGGCGGGCCTGGGTTGGCCCGTGCTGGGTTGGACGGGAACGTTCTCTCGTGGGTTGGCTGCCGCCTTTCCGCGGCGTGGCTTCACACCCTTCATTAATTCCTTTTGGACAATCAACCTGGCGCGGTGGAGACGAACCCGCACGGTCCCAAAACGCAGCCCGGTGATCTCGGCAACTTCTTCGTCGCTCAAACCTTCCATGTCGCGCAGCACCAGGACGATGCGATATTGTGGCGGCACTCTCTGAATTACCTTACGCAATCGTCCCGCTTCATCGCTCCCTGTCGCGAACGATTCTGCGCCGGTGCCGCTATGAGTTCTCGGGTGCTGCAGCTTCTTCCGATCGGGCATTACTTTCCTCCGGAGAAGGGTCTGGTTCGGGAGCGAACCTGCTCCAGCGCCTGCTCATCAGGTAGCATCCTTAGCCTGCCGCAAGAGCTGCACTGCCTGTTTAAATTTCAGGCCGTATAGCCGTAAATGTAACATGGCAAGGCTTCCGGTGGTGCCGGCACTTAAGGTCGAGGCAGGAGTTTGGCCCGTTTTGAGTATGCCTCGCGGCTGCTCCGAAGACGCACCTCATTCCCGATAAGATATGGCCATGGCTGCAATCACGCTTCATCCCATCGGCCGCGTCCATTCGCCACGAATCGAAGCGGAAGACGATTTCTGGGGAAACGTAATATCCTTCATCGAACTGGATAGCACGCGCTTTACTCCGGAATCCGTCCTCGGTTTGTCCGATTTCTCCCACCTTCTCGTGATCTTTCATCTTGACCGTGTTCCTGACAGCAGCGTGGTCAGCGCCGCCAGCCATCCCCGCGGCAACCTGGACTGGCCGCGGATCGGAATCTTCGCCCAACGGAAGAAACAGCGGCCCAACAAGCTGGGCGTTTCCATCTGCGAGCTGCTCCAGGTGGATGGCCTGAAGCTGAAAGTCAAGGCCCTGGACGCGATCGAGGGCACTCCGGTGCTGGACATCAAACCTTACGTCCGCGAGTTCGAGCCCGATCCGGCGCAAGTCCGGCAGCCGCAATGGATGACTGAGTTGATGCGCGACTACTTTTCCTGACTGCAGGCGCCTCATCCGATTCGAGAAGCTTTGGTCCTGCCGGCCGTCTCCTGGACTCTCCCAATGTCGATGAACTGGACGTTCTGCAGGCCATGCATCGCAGCCGAATTCCGGCCACGAGATCGCCGGATGCGAGATACGGCACGATCGATCACACCGGCAAGTTCGATCCCAAAATCAGGCGCGCGGTCCTCCTGCAAACGCCGCTTCGCTTTCTCGGCAGAAAACCAGCTGGGATTTCGATTCGGCTCTTGTGGCGGGACCAGCCGCAAGACCTCACAAAGATGAGCGTTGACAGCCGGTTCTTTCCGATCAGATTTTGTCCCGGAATTCCGCGCCTCGCCGGGCTTGCGGCGAACGTAGCGGGTGAATGACGCCTCCTCCATCCGGCCATGCACCCCGGCTTCTTCGAAGGCTTCAAGAGCAGCTGCCTGAGCGTGGGTAAGCCCTGGCTCCACGCTGCCTTTGGGAAAAATCCATCGTTCCTTGCGGGTCTGGACCAGCAGGAATTCGATGACGCCGCTGCGCACCCGATAACAAACCGCGGCCACCTGCTCGCATTGCTTCAGTTTGCGCAGTTCCGCCAGCCTGAAAAATTTGGCCGATACCTGGTAGGTTTGCACCTGCGACCAGCCGACGGTCAAGCGCGCATCATCATTGTTCCTGCTGCCCATGCCCATAGCAGCAGAGTGCACGACCCGATCCGCTTCTGGCTAGAGCAAACCTTGGTTCGGGCACGGCGACGCGCGCCGCTGGACAGCCGGCCTATCCTCTGCCATTCTCGATTCTCTTATGACCTATCACGTGGTGGCGCTCACCATGGCGCAGGTGCGACAGGGTGCCCTCGCCTTCCAGCGGCAGCTGAGCGCCGCTTTAGGTCAATCGAAGGACTTGAAGGTGTACTCGGTAAGCCCGTTTGCTCTCGAGGAGCGCCGCCGCTTCAAAGACCGCTTCGGAGGCGACGTAGTTTATTTCTTCAACGACGCTGCCCACGACCTCGCCCTGAGACACGGTTCCGATCTTCAATTTGTCGCGGAAATCGCCGAAAGCGAACTGCCCCAGCGACGCACCCTGGTTGTAGGCATCCCCGAATAGCCGTCGGTGCCCTATTTGTCGCGTTTTTCGCGACAAGTGGGGGGACGGCCCATGACAGCGTCGCGTTCCGCTTCATGAGGAATCTCTCTACCTACTTGCGCCCCACCTTGTCCGCGGGACAGTATTTCCTTTTGACCGGCCCAGGAAGGACCCTTTTGGAAAACTTGTTTTGCCTGCGCTGTAATCGCGAGATCGAAGTCGGACACAAATCCGTCGCGGTATACATGTTCGCGCAAACGGTCGGCATCAGACCGCGGCAAAAATCATCGGCGCAGCGCATCTGTTTCTGCCCGCAGTGCTCCGTGTCCCTGGCCATGGGACCGCCACCTGAGGGCGCCCTGAACCTGGCGGCATGGAACATGATCCGCGACTTGGTCGGCGCCGACCCAGCCCTGAACCAGGCCGCCTGGGAAAACCTGCGAGGAGTGGTGGGCTTGCTGCCCTCCGGCGAACCCGAGGCCATCCCACGCCGCGCCGCCGTCGGAGGCTACTTCGAGTTCTGAGCAGCGCCTGGTAGACGCCCGGCGCTGCTCATCCATTGCATCGGCCTCAATCTCCAGCCCTGACATCTAGGCGCCGGGCATGGGAAGCGTCGAGCCCGGGTTGAGAGGCGAAGCCAGCACGTCCTGCTTGGCGTCACGCTTCAGACTCTCTTCCGATTTCTGCGGGTACAGAAATTCCTGCCCGGTCAAGCGGCCTGGATAATACCACTTCAAGAGAGCCTCCGGCCTCGGGTGGGGACGTTCTGCGAATTTCAATTCCACCCCACTCGTCGCCTGCAGTCGCTCCGTCGGTATGGTCTCTTCCGTGGCATAGAGTTTCGTCCGGTCAGCATTGAAGATCTGAACGATCTGCTGGCCGCCTTGAGTGTCTGCCAGGGCAAACCAATAACTACCCGCCGGCAAAGCCATGCCAGGAATTTCTACCGGTTCGCTGAAGGTCATCTTTGTCGCCTGGTTCCATTCATCTGCCGCAGCGGCAGGTAGAAAGACCATGCCGGCCAGAATGATCGAGCAGACTGCAATTAACAATTTCCGTGGATTCATACGTCGTACTCCTATCTTGCTTCACTACAAAATAGGAATGTCGGAGGGCGGAGATTAGTTGTCCGCAGGGCAGGATCGTACATACCTTAACTGTTTTGGATTATCCGCCCGATCGGGCTTCAGCCAGGAATTGAACCGAAGGTGCCCCATCCATTTCGCGCCCTTCGCGAAATGGGTGGGGTAACGGAAACCATGGCGTCCGAGGTGGAAGGATGACGCGACGTTGGACACCGACGCAGAAAAACATTTCAACTTGCCCTGGATGAACGGGTCTCCAGTGTCACCAGACCGGCGCTCCCTTGGCATCGCGCAGCGCGAAGG
>JBARIF010000319.1:0-2910 GCA_049799615.1 Terriglobales bacterium | reverse complement strand
GCGCCAACGAGATTGCCGGCTTTCAAACTCGCTTGAAAGCAGACCAGGAACTCTCGCCCAAAAAGATAGAGCTGGTGGAGGGTGGTGAGCATCGCCAGCAGTCCGTGGCCCATGCGATCGATGCAGTTCGCGCAGCTGCCGACGATATTGTGCTGGTCCACGATGCGGTCCGCCCTTTCGTGACTGAAGAAATCATTCGCGACGTAATCGGGGCTGCGCAAAAATATGGCGCGGCCATCGCAGGGATGCCGGCCATGGATACCATCAAGCAGGTGGAACGCACCTCGGAAGGCGCCGTTATCACCGCAACTCTACCCCGCGAGCGCGTGGTGATGGCCCAGACCCCGCAGGGCTTTCGCTATAGCGTGCTGAAACGCGCCTTCGATGAAGCTACTGCCGACGGTTTTCTCGGCACCGATGAGGCCTCCCTGGTCGAACGTTCAGGTCATCAGGTTGCAGTAGTGATGGGCTCGCCGCGAAACATCAAGATCACCACTCCGGCCGACATGGAACTGGCGGAGTTCTTCCTGAAACGGTAAGGGCGGCCACGGATTTTCACGGATCACACGGATAAAACCTTTTGAACTTGTACACTTCAGGCATGAGTGGCGGACCGATCGGGTTACAGCATGACGAATTGGCGGAGACGATCATCGCGGTCTTCTACGATGTTTACAACGAACTCGGCTACGGCTTCCTGGAGTCCGTGTATGAAGAATCCCTGGTGATCAGCCTCCGGGAGGCAGGCTTGAGGCTGGAGCGCCAGTTGGCCATTCCCGTTTGGTTCCGGGGACATCAAGTGGGTCAATTCAGAGGAGACATCCTGGTGGAAGGCAAAGTTTTACTGGAACTCAAGAGTACTCGTATGCTCGAGGCAGCCCATGAGGCACAACTGCTCCACTATCTGAAGTCCACCGAAATCGAGATTGGCCTGTTGCTGAACTTCGGCTCCCGTCCTCAGTTCCGGCGTCTCTTATTTGATAACCAGCGAAAGAAAATCCGTGAAAATCCGTGCCAATCCGTGGCCGGGGTTTCCGCATGAAGATAGGCTACGGCTGGGACTCTCACGAATTCAAGCGCGGCATTCCGCTGAAGATCGGCGGTATTACCTTGCCGCATTCCAGGGGACTGGGCGGCCACTCCGATGGCGACGTGCTTTTGCACGCCCTGACCGACGCTTTGCTGGGGGCGGTCGCCGCTCCCGATATTGGTTCTCTTTTTTCTCCCTCTGACCCGCGCTGGAAGGGCGCCGACTCTGCGCTTTTTCTGGCCGAGGCGGTCAAGCGCGTAAAGGCGGCCGGATATGCCGTGGTCAATGTGGATTCGACCATTATTCTGGCTGCGCCCAAGATTGGTCCGCACGCGGCAGCTATCCGGACCCATCTGGCTGAGCTGCTGGGAATCCCTCCGGATTGCGTGGGCGTGAAAGCTAAGACGCCGGAGGGCATGGGGACGGACAACGCCGCGATCGCGCATGCCGTGGTCTTGCTGGAGAAAAGAGCCGCCAAGCGTGTGACCAGAAAGGTCAGGGCACAACCCTAGTCCAGGTGCAAGCGTTTTTGCTCGCGCAAGCGCAGCACGAGCGGGGACGCTCGCGCCCACATAATCCGCGCCCACATGGTCACCGGCGCGTTGCTTCCACCAGCGCCCGGAAGATGGCCCGCGAGGCTTCGTCATCTTCCACGGAGCGTTCCGGGTGCCACTGCACGGCCAGAACAAAATGGTTTGGAGACGTGCCCTCGATGGCTTCGATGATTCCATCCTGTGGACATCGCGCCACGATCCGCAGTCCTTCCCCGATGGCCTTCGCCGACTGATGATGGCTGGAGTTCACCGCCATGGAAGCTCCGCCGTCGTGTTCCGCCGATGCCTCTCGTCTTACGATCCGGCTCAACCTCGTTCCCGTATCTACCTCCACGGTATGGGCGATGGGCAAGCCTCTTCCCGCCTCGTGATTGACCGCCGACTCGATGTGCTGCAACAACGTTCCGTGACGATACACGTTGAGGATTTGCAGACCGTAGCAGATGCCGAGCACCGGCTTGCGCAGGTTGTAGGCATCCTCCAACAACAGTTCGTCCACGGCATCGCGCCTGGGATCGGCTGCGGCGGTCTTCGGGTCCGCCGCAACTTTGTATTTCGCAGGATCTACGTCGGCCTTGCTTCCCGGGAGGAGCACGGCATCGCAGCTGTCGATCAGTTTCGCAATTTCAGCGGCTGCCTGATCGAGCGGAATTCGAACTGCCTCTCCGCCGGCCATCTCAACGGCGTGAGCGTATTGCGGAAAGGCCCGCTCCGCATACTCCGCATCATCAGAGTGTGGGACCGGAATAGCGATACGGGGCGGCATGCATTGATTGTAGCGCTGCGCCAGCCGATGGTTAGAGCAGCAAATCCCCGCGATAGATCAGTTCGCCGTCGATCACACGGGCTCCGGACAACAGTTTGTGGGGTTTCACTGGCCCGGTATCATCTATGTGAAGGACTTCATGGCCATGAGCCGTCAGCCAATCCGACACCAGCATGCGATGACAATGGAAATAGACGCGCTCGGCGCACATGTAGGCGGTGGGCGATTGCTCGGCCAGCCTGATCAGTTCGGCCGCGGCATTCTGGAATTCCGCGGTGAGCATGTAATCCGCATAGTTGCGAAAGCTGGCGTTGCGCAAGGCGAGGTGGGGAGAGTCGTCGCGAATGGCCTTGCGCCGTCCGCCCAGTTCATTCATCCAGACGTATCGGATTCCAGCCGCGGGCAGCGTCTTCTCCAGTGATTCGCGGTTGAAGTGCGGCAGCCGGCGCGACATGGGGAAAGAACGGATGTCGGCCAGGGTAGCCATCGAGTGGGCGCGCAGGGCCGCGATCAATTCATCGAGAGTCCGAGTGGAATGGCCGATGGTGTGGAGGGTCGCC
>JBARIF010000318.1:0-4159 GCA_049799615.1 Terriglobales bacterium | reverse complement strand
CTAGAGAACCTTGGGAAGATTCTACGGTAACTTCCAATCCAGCGCGTAGATCTCCTGGGTGCTGATGTCGCGGACGAGTAGGGGCGAGCCGTCTGGCGCCAATCCGCTCCATTCCCCCCATTGCGGGAAAAACCTGCGGATGTTGTTCAGGCTTACAACTCGCGCTACTTGTCCATCGGCGGGAGACAGGCGAAAAAATGCTGGATCGACCGTGAACGAGGTGTCGAAACCCACGTATTTGCTGTCCCGCGACCAGGTCATGTAGCCGATGGTTCCTATCTTGTCCGCCAACTGGCGCCACTTTTGTGTGGACATATCCAAAAGCAATAATTTCTGGTTGTCGGCGCTGATAGCGACAACCCACCGGCCATCCGGAGACCAGCGCGGGCAACAAATTCCATCTGAGCCCGCGACCTGGGTCACGGCGCGCGTTTTCAGATCCAGCAACATGATCTGGGTGGGCTCGGGGTCACCCGGGAGTGGGAGTACGCCGTACATCAACGCGCTTCCATCTTTAGACCAAGTAGGATCGAGGTCGCTTTTCCCCGACGAAATCTGTTCCGGGCTACCGCCTTCAGCGGAAATAACATAGATCCTGTTGGGGTCGCCCGGTTTCGCAGCGCTGAAGGCGATTTGCTTGCCATCCGGCGACCAATGAGGCACGGTCACCTGCAGCGGAGGATAGGTCAGTTGAATCCTGTCGCTTCCGTCGAGTTTGCTTCGCCAGAGGGTCGCATCGCTGAGCCGGACATAAGCCGCAGACTCGCCGTCGCGCGAGAAGTCGACCTGGATTGCGTCGCTGTTGGGTAAGAAGGGCAGGAACGCACCGGACTTGGCGTCGTAACGCACCATTTCCGCGCGCGGTTGCCAGCCCTGTGCGAACAGCTTCTTGCCATCTCGACTCGGGAGTGGGCTCCCGAAGTTTATTGGTCCAGTTGTCAACTGCATGGGGTCGCGGCTGACCCTACGCCAGAACGGATTCTGATCGGGCAGCACCCAAAGGCTGGAGAGTCCGTTGCGGGTACTCTGGAATACGAAGTACCGTCCATCGGATGTCCAATTGCCGCAACACTCCTGCGGAGGCTGGTTCCAGTCGGGGGACAACATCGGATGCGGACTACTCCCGTCGGCGCGGGCTTCCCACAAAGAAGACACACCTGCGGCCACTAGCGAAACCGTATAGCGCAGGCGCGACCCGTCCGGGAAAAGTTTTATGCCGCCGACAATACCTGCAGCCGTGAGTATCTTGCGCGCATTTCCGCCATCATGATGGGCACGAAACACATCTGAACCTTTGGCAAACAGCAGTTCGCCAGTGGGTAGCCATGTGCCATCGTGCCCCGTGATCTCCATTTTTCGCGGCGAGCCCGCCGGCAGCGGTTGCAGCCAAAAAGGACTGTCCAATTGAGCGAAATGAGACTCCCCCAAAAGAAGTTGCGAGGAATCGGACGCGACATCCTGGACTATGGGGCTTGGCACTGGAGTTGGAATGGCTGCATTCTCGCCACCCGCTATCGATACTTGCGAAACGATGAAGTGATCACCGGAAAACTCGGTAAAGTAAAGCCTGCTGCCATCGGTAATCAAGCTAAATTTGGGGTTTCCGTCGGACGTGAGCTGTACCGTACCGACTATTGCGGGCGGTGGAAGCGGACTCCGAAAGAAGAGAGCCGCGACCGCTAGGACCACGAGCGCCAACGCCACAACGATGCCGGCGACGGGGAGACGTCGCAGCCGCCTGGCAGCAACAGGCGCTTGCGCTGGAACTTGGACGCCGCTTCCGGTAAGCACTTTTCCGGACTCCGTGTCCCGCTTAAGACGCTTCAAGTCCGCGCGCAGCTCGCTCGCACTCTGGTAGCGCAGATCGCGATCTTTCTCCAGGCACTTGTTGATAATGCGCTCCAGCTCGCCGGGCACGTCGGGATTCAATCGCACCGGAGCGACCGGAGCACGTTCCAGAATGGCGTTGAAGATCAACGCGGAAGTTTCACCGCGAAAGGGGAGCATACCCGCGCACATCTCGTAGAGCACCACGCCGAACGAGAACAAATCCGTGCGCGGGTCGAGTTCCTTCCCCTGTATCTGCTCCGGCGACATATAGGCGACCGTGCCCAGCGCACTGCCCGGACTCGTCAAATGTTCTGCGGACTCGATAGTCAGTGCACTCAGGGCAGCGCTGTCGGGCTTAGAAGTAACCTTGGCCAGACCGAAATCGAGGATCTTCGCCTGACCTCGCTGCGTAACGAAGATGTTTGCTGGTTTGATGTCACGGTGAACGATCCCCTTCGAGTGTGCAGCATCGAGGGCATCGGCAATCTGGATTGAAAGGTCGAGTACGGTTTCAATTTCCACCGGCTTGCCGGCGATCCGGTGCCGCAAGGTTTGACCTTCTAGCAGTTCCATGGCGATGAAGGTCCGCCCGTCAGCCTCGTCAATTTCGTGGATCGTACAAATGTTCGGATGGTTCAACGAGGAAGCGGCCTTTGCCTCGCGTTGGAAACGGGACAAAGCCTGAGGGTCTTTGGCTACATCATCCGGCAGAAATTTGAGGGCAACAAACCGGCCGAGCTTCAAATCCTCGGCCTTGTAGACGACACCCATCCCACCACCGCCCAGTTTCTCGACAATGCGGTAGTGCGAAATGGTCTGGCCGATCATGAGCAAGCAATGCTATGGCGGGAAGAGTGAGCAAGTCAATGAAAGCCGGGAGTTCGCAGTGCCCGAAAAGGTTGTTGGCGAAAAATCGCGATTTCACTCATTAGGAAGCGGCAGCTCTGCGGGCAAGTCCGATTCCTTTAGATACGCACCGCCAGAAAACGTCCGCTAGCGCACCAGCGCCAGAATGCGGACCGGCGCTGTCGATCCTCCGGCCACTTTCACCGGAGCCACCATCGCCACTGCGCCGTTGGCGGGCATGCGATCGAGGTTGGCCACATTGATAAGAAGATAGAGCCCGTGTTCCAAGGCATATTGACCGACGAGCGATATTTGAGCTGAGCCGTGATCGAGATTGGTGGTGTCAATGCCCAGGCCGAGAGCGTTGCGGCCTTCCGCCAGGAAGCGGGCAGCGTCTTCGGAGTATCCGGGAAAGTGCATCGTCCCCTTGGCATCGGGGTTGCGGTAGCTTTTTATTGAGTTCCAGCGCGAGCCCCAGCCAGTGCGAAGCATGACGATTGCGCCCAGCGGGATCGGCCCGTTGGCTTGCTCCCAGCGCGCGATGTCTTCAACCGAAAGCTCGTAATCTGGATTGCTCTTTACGCTGGCGCTTACGTCGAGGACCACCAGCGGCCCGATCAGCCGGCCGGCTGGAATCTGGTCAACCGCCCACTGGCCGCGTCCCAGGCGCGAAGGAGCAACAATCCGGGTAGAAAATTGTTCTGCTGAGGAAGCCCTCGAAGCGTAGGTCTTCTCCGAAAGAGCCACGTTCTCTACTCGATAGGCCGATCTATGAGGTGTTTCGAAGCCGCTGGTGGCCAGGGAATGAGTGAGGTCTGCAACCTCGCGGAAGCCGGCTGCCTGGGTCGTGGCCGGACGCTGCTGGGCAAACAGCAACAGAGCCAGGGCCAGCACATAACCGATTACAAACTTCTGGATCTTCATTTACTTCTATACGTCTTTCGTTGCTTTTCCGGCTCGCCGAAGAATGGAAAACCAGGCTAAGCAGTGAGATGCAAGCACTCGTGCGTGAAGATGCACTTTAAGATTCTCGCCCGCAGGGTAACCGGCAGCAAGGCCCATAAGTACATGACCTGCCGGGGTAAAACGCGGAATCTACAGGTGAGTCCCAGCCAGCCAGAATGCGGTCGCGGCAGCGGTCAGGGTGCCCAGGAAGTTAACCAGGTCGTTATTAACGAACCCGCGTCTTTCCAGTCCCGCACCCAGAAAACTGTCAACAATCATTCCGAAGATGGCCGCAGCGATGGAAATCGCCAGCCATTGCAGGGAAAGCAATCCACCCAGAAAGCAAACTGAGCTCACTACTCCGGCAGCGACAATTCCAGCCGTTGTTCCGAGCAGGCTCACCCCGCCATCGGTGCCCGGAGGAACGGAACGCCAGGTCGTAATCAGGCGAGGCGACTGGCCGAAGGCCTGGCCAACTTCGCTTGAGACCGTGTCGGCGGCGGCTTCCGAGAGTGCCGCCGCCATCGCGAGCTGGAAG
>JBARIF010000317.1:0-2467 GCA_049799615.1 Terriglobales bacterium | reverse complement strand
TCCCACAGAACTCTATTCTTCAGAACGCGCCTTGTAATGACCAACCGAGATCGCTTGCGGAATTGACAGCATCTTTTCGGCAGGGGAAGGTTCCACTGGCTTCCCAGATGACGGGAACTTGGGTTGAAATCGGGGACGTATGGCGCACTGCCTCAGAAAATAGTCTGAATTGTTCAGGAATCAGAAGGGGCAGCAAATTCGAGTTTGTGCTGGTTGCGGACGGCTACTCCGTTGCGCTGCACGCCATTGGCATGATGCCCCCTCTCAACGTGAAGCTACGACTCGACGATAAGGGAAGTGTCGAGTTTCCGGTGAATTTCGGCGCGGACGAAGGCCCTGATTCCAATCGCTGTCGGCTGACAAAACGCGGCACACTCGTGTGCCTCGTAGCCGCCTACAGGGCTGAAGAGTTCAAGAAGATGGAAGTACAGGCGCGTGAAATCTACGAAGCGTCGCAAGTGAACTCGGTGAACTGACGTTATCAGGCGATTTCACTCATTGACCTTGACTCGTCTTACAAAGCAGGTAAGTCGTGCAGGCAAATGCCGACACCACGCCGATCACGAAACTGAATGGAAGCGCGGCCAGCACCCCTTGTGCCTCGCCAGCGTAGTAGTGTTTTGCAAACGCACCTGTCACTGGAAGAGAAAAAAGGAAGCCCGGAAAAAAGAACGCGACGCCCGTTATGACCGCCCTCAGACGTCGGCGCCGCAGGGATGGTGTTTTGTTCGTGGCAGCTTCCATGCTGAATCCTTAGGCCTATTATCAGGGATTGAGCGGACGCCTAGGTCATTACTGTCGTAAGCAGATGAGATGAGAAGGCCGGTCTCCGGCGGGATGCGATACGCTCCCAAGTTATCGACGTGCTCGAAGCACAGATAAAAAGGAGACCGGCAATGAAGAAGGTTAGCACCGCAGCGACGAAGCAGAGCAGGAATATTTCTCGGCAGAGACTGACCATCGGATTGGATCTGGGGGATCGCAACAGTTGGTACTGCGTGCTGGATGAAGCAGGTCAGATACAACTGGAGCAGCGAGTCCGTACGAACGCGAAAGCGTTGCAGGAAGTCTTCGGGGCCATGCCGCGCAGTCGGATCGCACTGGAAATTGGGACGCATTCGCCCTGGATCAGCCGCTTGTTGAGCGAGTTGGGACACGAGGTGATCGTGGCGAATGCGCGCAAGGTGCGGCTGATCGGGGAGAGCCGCAAGAAAGACGATCGGCTGGATGCGCAGACCTTGGCGCGGCTGGCCCGGATTGATCCCGAGTTGCTGTATCCGGTGAAGCATCGCAGCGCGCAGGCGCAAGCGGATTTGATGATGATCCGGGCACGTGCGGGACTGGTGCGGGCACGCACGGGGCTGGTCAACGCGGCTCGCGGGCTGGCGAAGTCTTACGGGGAACGCTTGCGCGGCTGCAACGTGCGCAACCTGGATCCGGAGAAAGCCGAAGGGCTGAGTCCAGAGCTGCAACGGGCGCTGGAGCCGATGCTGGCGACGATCGAAGAACTGAGCGAACGCATTGTGGAGTACAACGACCGAATCGAAGCGCTGGCGCAAACGCGTTATCCGCAAGTCGAGTTGCTGAAGCAGATCAAGGGAGTAGGCACGCTGATCGCGCTGACGTTCCTGCTGACACTGGAAGATCCGCATCGCTTTGGCAAGAGCCGCGACGTGGGTGGCTATCTGGGACTGCAACCGGGACGCAGGAAGTCAGGAGAGAGCGAACCGCAACTGCACATCAGCAAGGAAGGCGATCCGTATCTGCGCACGTTGTTAGTGCAGGGAGCGCAGCACATCCTGGGACCGTTCGGGATCGACTGTGATCTCAGGCGCTGGGGTCTGAAGCTGGCCGAGCGTGGTGGAAGCAACGGGAAGAAGAGAGCGATCGTTGCGACGGCGAGAAAGCTGGCGGTATTGCTGCATCATCTGTGGGTGAGCGGAGAAGTGTACGAACCGTTGCACAACACCAGCCGGATGCCAGTTGCAGCAGCCGCGTAAAACAAAAAGGTAAAAACAAAGTCAAAAACGTTCCAAGAAGAGAAAAGACAAAAGCCCAAAGCCGAGTTCCGGTGACTGCGTTAATGGCCTGGCCCACGTTCCACGCTGCAGTGAAACGTCAGGTCGCTAATCAGATGGCAGCACCGGCTGAACCGAGAACGCCCAACATGCACCGAGCGAAATGAATCGCTCCTCGAGAGTGCGGATGGAAGCATGGCGACAGTGGCCACTCGGCGGGGAGAACAACGTTGTTTCACGAAACGAGATCAGAATCGACTTGACTCCGACCGGCCTTCTCATGGAAGGCCATTACACAAGTGTGCGCTTTTCGTTCGCTTTTTTGGGGGATGATGAGTGTTATGGCGACATTTCGTCAATCATCCCGCGCCGTGAATCACTCTGCTCCTAACATGGGGGCTGAATTGCGTAGAGACAATTCCGCGGCCTCTCGAAGACCGTACCAAATC
>JBARIF010000316.1:0-12160 GCA_049799615.1 Terriglobales bacterium | reverse complement strand
CCCATTAACGTGCCCCACTGGCAACAGAACAATATTTTCGTGCTGGCCAGAAAGAACCGCTTGGCACTGCGAAATTTGGCTATCTACTTCAATTGCGGCCAGCAGGATGACTTCGGTTTCGAGGATGGCGCCGCCACCCTGCACCGGCAACTGGAGGCAGAAGGAATCAAGCACCAATATCACTCCTATCCCGGCGACCACAGCCTGACGTATTTCCTCTCCCACATGGATGAGGTCATGGAATTTCACTCCCGGGTGTTTGCGCAGCCATAGTCTGCTTTGCGTCCTTTGCGGCTTTCCTTTGCGTCCTTTGCGGTTAAGATCTTTAGCGCTCCTGGCGAGGTCAAAAGCTTTTACCGCAAAGGACGCAAAAACAAACCGCGAAGAGCGCAAAAAAGCGAACGCGGCGCAACCTCACACTCAGATTTCATGGGATCATTTACGCCAGTTGTCGCCTTCCACACTTTGTGACATCCTTCTGGACGGATCAGGGACAGACAACTCTGCCTGACGAGGTGATCAATGCCGTGCAGCCCGGAGATACTTAGACGCGTTCCCCTGTTTGCCCTGCTGGACGACGACGAGACCGCGGTTTTGGCGGGACAGGTCGAACTCAAAACCTTTACTCCGCGCCAGAGGATCTGGAAGATCGGCGACCCGGGCGGGAGAGCGTATGTGATGATATCCGGCTCCGTCCGGGTCACGACCGTGGATGAGGACCATCAGGAAGTTGTGGTCGACCAACCGGCGGAGGGCGAGTTCTTTGGCTTCGCCTCCATGCTCGAGCAAACGCCCCACCAGACCGAGGCCATCGCCCTTACAGAAGCAATGTGCCTGGAAGTGGACCGCGACGACATCGCCACATTGCTGCAGCGCAAACCTCATGCCGGAATGGACATGTTGACGGTGCTGGGCCGCCAGTTCCACGCCTCGCAGCAACTGGTGCGGGTGCGAGCCAGCCGCAACCCCAACGACATCATCGAGGCAGACATGACATTCGGTGAGCGGATCGCCGATCAGGTCGCCAGCTTCGGCGGTTCGTGGACCTTTATCATCACCTTTGCCGTCGCCATCACGGGCTACACCGCTGCCAATGTCATCCTGCGCGGAAAGGCCTGGGACCCGTATCCCTTTATTCTGCTCAACCTGTTCCTTTCCATGCTGGCGGCCATCCAGGCACCGGTCATCATGATGAGCCAGAACCGGCAGGACACCAAGGACCGCTTACGCGGCGAGCTCGATTACGATGTCAACCGCCGCGCCGAGTCCGAAATTCAGGGCCTGGCTCGCAAGTTAAATTTGCTGGGAGAAAAGATCGGCGATGTCGAAGACTTGATCCGCCAGAAGACCACGTAGGGACGGACGCCTCGTCCGTCCGGCGGAGCGCAGCTCCGCGGTTTTTCTCCCAACGCCACTTTCGCCTAGCTGACCCGGGCTTGCGCCCGGGGCTGCATTCTTGCGCCGCTCCGCGGCCAGGACCCGGCACCAAACAACATCCGCCGAGAACTCGCTACACCAATTCCGCTGGTGCCGCTGTTATCTCAAACTCCACTTGCTGTTTTCCCAACACGGGGTGCGTGGCCGTCAGCCGTACGGTTCCGGCCTGCTCTTTGGCGCGAATCCAAACGGCACCAGTTCCGCCGATCAGCGCGAACGGATTGTCCCCGATAAGTTCGGCCGGGCCTTCCAGCTCAAACTTGATCGCGTCGTTGGCAAAGGGCCGGATGGCGTCAAACTCATCGGTCACGCGCAGCACTACGCGGGTTGTGTCAGCGCCGTCCGCAATCAGGCTGGTGTCGTCGGGCAGGAGGGTGAATTTCTGATCGATACCCTTACCCGAATATTTTTTTACGATGACTTGCTTGCCTTGAATGTAGCCCTCGAGACGCAGATCCCCCCATTTGTGAAAGAGCTCGCTCAGCTCCGCCACGAACGGGGCGTAGCGGAGGTGTGCAAACTGCTTCCGGTCGGGATCAATCGTGGCCACCAGTTCGTCGGCGATGTAGAGCTTTACCTGGTCGCAGTTGGAACAAACCACTGCATTCGAGAAGCCAACAGAGGCATCGCCACGCGCCCAGTGGAATGCGGGCTCGAGCACAACCTCCTCGGCGGGGTCGCATTGCGACTCATAGAATCCGGCCGCCGGTTTGGGCTCACGGAAAATGTCGGTAACGCCGTGATAACAAATGCGGTCGCCCGAGCCAAAATCGCCGTGGGTGTTGTAGTCGAAGGCGCACCAGCCAATGCCGCCGGCGTATTGCGGGTTGGAAGCCAGCTGATCGTGAATGCGGGCATGGCGCAGCGTATGCTCGGTGAGGCGCTCCACCTGGTCGATCGTCTTGGTGGGATAGGTGTGCCCCACGAATTCGGTATTCAGGTAGCGCGAATGGTTAGGCGGCTTCAGGGGAAAGCCGAAGTCGTTCATGGTGAAAACGTCTTCCAGAAATTCCGATTCCTGAAAATAACGGATTCCGCCAGTCTGACGCGTCGGATCCAGCTTGTGGGCCACTGCGTTGGTGCGAACGTAGAAGTCGTGGTCGTCCTTCGACTCGTTAATGCGCACCCCCCACAGAATGATGGAGGGATGGTTCCAGTCGCGGCGAATCATGCGGCCCACGTTGTCGATGGATATCAGTTTCCAGGGTTCGTCGCCGATGTGCTGCCAGCCCGGAATTTCCTCGAGCACCAATAATCCGATTTCGTCGCAGGCATCGAGAAAGTGGCGCGACTGGGGATAGTGCGAGGTGCGCACGATGTTGCACTTCAGTTTGTGGCGGAGGATGTGCGCGTCCCGGCGTTGAGCGCGGCCCGGCATGGCCTGACCGACAAAGGGGAAGGTCTGATGACGGTCCAGCCCGCGCAGCTTGATCACTTTGCCGTTAAGTTCGAACCCATGATCGGTGAATTGTGCTTCGCGAAAGCCGATGGTGCGTGAGACTTCGTCCACGGTCTGCGCTCCGCGCAGCAGACGGACCTGCACGTTATAGAGACTCGGATGTGTCAGGTCCCACAGCTTGATGGCGCCAAGTTTGTCCAGGTGGACGGTGTACGCGGTGGGTTCGCTTCCAGCTTGGGCGGCGGGAACCTTCTGCGTGCCCTTAGCCAGCACGCGATCGCCCTCGCGAAGACTCACCTCAAGAGTCAGTGCGTCTCGCGACGCTTCCATGCGCTGGATGTAGCAATCCACATCCAGACTGGGGTGATCGGTCAGAACGTCCTTGGGCTTGGCAAAAACATTCTCGATAAAAGTCGCCGGCACGATCCGAAGAGAAACCTCGCGGTAAATGCCTCCGAAAGTCAGGTAGTCAATCTCATAGCCGAAGGGGGGAATGTCGGCACGTTCGCTGGAATCGAGGTCCACGGCCAGCACGTTCTCGCCGTCGAAATCAAGATGCGGGGTGAGGTCAAATGAAAAAGGCGTGTACCCGCCCTTGTACTCACCCAGCCGCTGGCCGTTGATCCAGACAGTGGAAGCGGTCATGGCCCCTTCAAAATCCACGAAGACGCGTTTGCCCCGGGCCTCGGATGGAAGTTTGAAGCGGCGGCGGTAGCTGGAGACGAACTCGTAGCTCTTTTCGTCAAAGCTGTGCCAGGGCAGGCGGACGTTGGTATGGGGGATGACGACACGCTCGTATCCGGAGTCATCGAAATTGCGGGCGTGAGCCCCTTCCGCCACGGTACGGCTGAAACGCCAGTTGCGATTCATGGGCAGAATCAGGCGTCCCGGGGCAGCACTGGCCTCCCCAGCGCTATTGGCTAAGGCCGAACGGGCGATGGTGGCGCCCGCGATGAAGGTGCCGGTAGACTTGAGAAAGTTGCGTCGGTCCATGGTTCCCCTTAATGCCTTCCAGGAATGATCGCGGGTGCATTATCTAATATTGGGCCCATCCCTGTAAACGCTTACACCGGAGGCTGGTTGGGTCGGGACACTCTTGTCCCACCCACACATGACTCTGCCACCCCTCAAATTCCCTTGTCCGGCAATCGTTGCTAGAATAGGCTTTTCCCCTTCAGCGCCTTCCCCGTGGACATGCATGAACATTAAAGAAGTCGCGAAGCGTGCGAAAGTCTCAACCGCCACGGTTTCGCGCACCATCAACGATTCCGAAAAGGTCAGACCGGGCACTGCGGCGCGCGTGCGCCAGGCCATCGAAGAACTGAACTTCTATCCCAACACCCACGCTCGCACCCTGGTTTCGGGAAGAAGCCGAATGCTGGGACTAATTATTTCCGACATCACGAATCCTTTTTTCCCCGAACTGGTGAAGAGTTTTGAAGATCAGGCGGTCGAGCGCGGCCAGGAAGTTATCATCGGGAACACGGATTACAATCCCAAGCGCATGGCGGGATGCATCCGGCGCATGGTGGAACGCAAAGTCGATGGCGTGGCCATCATGACTTCCGAAGCCGACCCTGCCCTGGTGACCGAACTGACCCGCCGCAACATTCCCACTGTGTTCATGGACACCGGAACAACTGGTCCTTATAGCACCAACATACGCATCGATTACGCCCAGGGTATTCACGAGGCCATGCAGCATCTGTTTTCCCTCAACCATCGACGAATTGCCTTTATCGCAGGTCCCATGAACCTGGAATCGGCCCGCATGCGGCGCGACGCTTACCTCTCCGGCCTGAAGTCAAAGGGCCTCTCCGACAAGGCGATGATCGAAAAGGGAGACCATCGCATCGAGGGCGGCGAGATGGCCATGAGAAGCCTGCTGAGATTGCCTCAACGCCCCACCGCAGTCGTCACCTCGAACGACCTTACCGCGATTGGAGCGCTGGGCGCGATTCTGCACGCTGGATTGAAAGTTCCGGAAGACATATCACTGATCGGCTTCGACGACATTTCCTTCGCGCATCTTACTCAACCGCCGCTGACCACCGTGATCCTGTCGCGAACCCAGCTTGCCGTCACCGCTTTTGCCGCGCTCGAGGCCCTCATCCGAAAAGACGAGGGACCGCACGTCGATTACTCAATTCCGACCCACCTGGTGATGCGCGGTTCCACCCGCGCCATCTAGTGTTCCATTGTCATCCAGAGCGAAGGAGCTGCTTCGCCGGGCGAAGCAGCCACGGAGTCGAAGGACCCCTATAGACGAGGGGCAGCCTGTGGGCAGTAGCACTTTTGACCGGAACTGTGAGCAAGAGGTAGGAGTGGATGTCTAATCCGCGCTCGCACCATTGGCCGCCGAGCACACATACACATCAGGCTTGATCCCGGTGGCGGCCTGATATCGTTCCGAGATCTGCGCGGCAAATCTGGAAGCGTCAGCGCTCTTCACCAGGTTCACGGTGCAGCCGCCGAAGCCGCCGCCGGTCATGCGTCCGCCACAGTAGCCCTCCAGGGACTCCGCAATTTCGACCATGATGTCCAGTTCCCGGCAACTAACTTCAAAGAGGTCGCGAAGGCTGCGATGCGATTCGCGCATCAGGCTTCCAAATCGGTTCACATCACCGGCTGCCAGATACCTGGCGCCTTCCTGCACGCGCTGGTTTTCCGAGACTACATGCAGACAGCGTTTGTAGATCGTGGCTGGGACCTCGGCGATGTGTCGTTCCAGTTGCTCCAGCGAAATGTCGCGCAGCGCGCGCGCATTGGGATACCACTCGCGCAAGATGCGCACTCCTTCATCGCACTCGTCACGGCGGCGATTGTAGGCGCCGTTGGCGTGTTCGTGCTTCACCATGGTGTTGCAGATGACCAGGCGCACGTTCTCCGGGATGGGAATCAACTCGTATTCCAGGGAGCGGCAGTCGAGCAGCAAGGCGTGTCCGGCGCGGCCGAGACAGGAGACGAACTGGTCCATGATGCCGACCCGCGCGCCGATAAATACATTCTCGGCCCTCTGGCACAACTTCGCGACTTCAGGCAGTGTAAGCCGCGCGCCATTGAGGCTCATCAGGGCGAGCGCGCTGGCCACTTCAATCGCGGCCGAGGAACTGAGGCCGGCTCCGATGGGCACTTCACCCCGGACCAGCAAGCTGGCGCCTTGGGTCGGATGCCCGATCTCAGCCAGCATCACGGCAACACCCAGAACATAGTCTGCCCATGCGCCCTTACCATGGCTGGGCAGGTTATCCAGATCAAATTCGAATTCCTGGGAAAATTCTTCCGATCGAATTACCAGTTTGTGATCCGGCCGGGAAGAAATGGCCACCCGGGTAGAAAAGCCGATGGCACAGGGCATGACGAAACCGTCGTTGTAATCGGTGTGTTCACCCAACAGATTGACTCGTCCCGGGGCACAGAAGATCCGGGGCGGAGACCCGAAGGCGTTCTCAAAATGTTGAGCCAATTCTGCTGACTTCATACGGTTCCGAAAGAAGCCTGGGCCAAGCAAAAAACAGGGCGTGAAATCCGGGTTGGGAGTATGAAATACTGCATTTGTAAGCGATTACAAGCAGCCACAATAGGCGGCCCCAAGCTTCCTGTCAAACGCGTTTTTTCTGTCGTTTTCCAGCCGCTGACAGGCTTTCGGGTACATTGTAACTCAAGGTTCGGAGGCACGTTATTGAAGCTTACCGAAGATCCACATCGCAGATTCAACCCTCTTACCGGCGAGTGGTTACTGGTATCTCCGCACCGCGCTGGGCGCCCCTGGCAGGGACAACTGGAGAAGGTCTCTACCCAGCCCGAGCCCGAATATGACCCCACCTGCTACCTTTGTCCGGGCAACGCCCGCGTGGGGGGGGTGCTCAATCCGCCTTATACCCGGACTTTCGTCTTTGACAACGACTTCGCCGCCCTCAAGCCCACGGTTCGCGACGACCGCTTGGACATCGAAAACCGGGGGTTGCTGGTCGCGGAAGGCGAGCCCGGGCTGTGCCGGGTGATCTGCTTCTCCCCCCGTCATAATCTTACCCTCGCCACCATGTCGCCGAAGGACATCGAAGGTGTGATCCATACCTGGACAGCCCAATTCCGGGAACTGGGCGAGATGCCATATATCAATCACGTCCAGATATTCGAGAATCGCGGATCCATGATGGGCGCCAGCAACCCTCATCCCCACTGCCAGGTATGGGCCACGCATTCGGTTCCAGACATTCCCGGAAAAGAGCTGGCCTGCCAGGCCGGCTACCTCGAGAGACATAACACTTGTTTACTGTGTGATTACGTCCATCTGGAGAACCAGCAGAAAGTCCGCCTGGTTTGCCAGAACGAGGGGTTCGTCGCCCTGGTACCTTTCTGGGCGGTCTGGCCCTTCGAAGTCATGGTATGCAGCCGCCGCCATTTGGGAACATTCCGGGATTTTACCGAGAGAGAAGTCGTGCTGCTGGCCCAGTTGCTGCAGCAGGTGACGGCAACGTACGACAAGGTTTTCGACGTGCCCTTCCCCTATTCGATGGGCTTTCATCAATCGCCCACCGACGGAAACCCGCATCATGAATGGCACTTTCACGCCCATTTCTATCCTCCTTTGCTGCGCTCCGCGACCATTCGAAAATTCATGGTGGGATTTGAAATGCTGGGCATGCCGCAACGCGACATCACGCCGGAGAGCGCGGCGGCGCACTTGAAGGCGCTGTGCAGTGAGCCCTGACGATCAGGCGATTTGTCATCCTGAGCGAAGTGGCTGCTTCGCTTCGCGAAGCAGCTATGCAGTCGAAGGACCCCTGTCGGACACGGTCACATAAGCGTTACTTGCAGTGCGCGGAAACATAGGCAATGCCAGAGGCAAGGGGTCCTTCGACTCCATTCATCTGTTCGCAAGGCGAACGGATGAACTGTGCTCAGGATGACATTGTGGTTTGCGGACAATTTGAAGCAGGTGAAACTCGTTGACAAAGACGCCGCAGGCCTGCAATCGTTTACATCGCTTGCCCGTGGTGCGGGTTTTCATGTCAGTTCACCACTCACGAAGGAGAACTAATTCATGTTGAGGACCATCGATTGGACCATCATGATCGTGTATTTCGTCTTCGTGCTCGGAATCGGAGCCGTCCTCAAGCGCTACGTCAAAACCAGTACAGACTTCTTTCTCGCAGGACGCTCCATTCCGGCCTGGGTTGCCGGGTTGGCCTTTCTTTCCGCCAACCTAGGCGCGCAGGAAGTGATTGGCATGGGCGCTTCGGGGGCGAAGTACGGCATTGCCACCAGCCATTTTTACTGGATTGGCGCCATTCCTGCGATGGTCTTCGTCGGCGTGTTCATGATGCCTTTCTACTACGGCTCGCGGGCACGTTCGGTGCCCGAATATCTTCGCCTGCGCTTTGATGAGAAGACTCGCGGGCTCAACGCGGTTTCGTTCGCCATCATGACCCTGTTCTCCTCCGGCATTTCCATGTATGCCATGGCGAAGCTGATTCAGATCCTGCACATTTTCGACGCGCCTTTCGCCTGGTTGGGTCTGCCGCAGGCCTGGATATTTCACTTCTCCCTGGTGATTTCCGCGCTGGTGGTGCTGGGATACATCCTGCTGGGCGGACTGACCAGCGCCATCTACAACGAAGTGGTGCAGTTTTTCCTGATCGTAGCCGGATTCCTTCCGCTGGTCTGGCTGGGCTTGAAGAATATCGGGGGCTGGCAGGGGCTGAAGGCCAATCTGGATCCCTCTTACACGCATTCTTGGCTCGGCATGAGTAATCCGCACACCAACCGCCTGGGCGTGGAATGGTTCGGCCTGAGCATGGGGCTTGGGTTCGTGCTGTCGTTTGGATACTGGTGCACGGATTTTCTCGTCATCCAGCGCGCCATGGCGGCCAACTCAATGAATTCCGCGCGCTGCACGCCGCTCATCGCAGCTTTTCCCAAAATGCTTTTCCCTTTCCTGGTCATCCTGCCGGGATTGATCGCAATTGCTCTGCCCACCCAGAACCTCGCGAATCTGGCGGGCACCCATGCCGCCACTACCATCGAGGGACGCGGACTAATCCCGGCGAAGATGGATGCGTCGGGACAGGTCATCCGAGACAAGGACGGAACGGTCGAACTGGATTACGACCTGGCCACTCCGAACATGCTGTTGCACTACTTTCCTACGGGAATCCTGGGCCTCGGCCTGACCGCGCTGCTCGCCAGCTTCATGTCCGGCATGGCGGGAAACGTGACTGCATTCAACACCGTGTGGACGTACGACATCTACCAGTCCTACATAAATAAAAAGGCCAGCGACGAACACTATCTATGGATGGGACGCATGGCCACCATCTTTGGCATCGCTCTGTCCATCGCAACCGCCTACATGGCGACGCGATTCAACAACATCATGGACATGCTGCAACTGGTGTTCGCTTTCGTGAATGCCCCGCTGTTCGCGACCTTCCTGCTGGGTATGTTCTGGAAGCGGACCACCGGCAATGGCGCATTCACCGGGTTGCTGGGAGGCACAATGGCGGCCGCCCTGCATCAAGGGCTGACCCTGCCTCAGGGAGGCGTCCCGGGGGTGAAGGGGGGATGGATTGCTGTCATGCACGTTTACCCCAGCGAGATGGCGCAGAACTTCTGGACCGCTATTTATGCCTGGACCACCTGCTTCGTAATCACGATCGTGGTGAGCCTGCTGACCCGCGCGCACGACGAGAAAGAACTCGCAGGCCTGGTGTACTCGCTCACGGAACGCCCGACGCAGCACGGCCTAAGCTGGTATCAGCGGCCGGTTGTGCTGGCCGTGGTGGTGCTGGCGGCTACGGCCCTGCTTAATATTGTTTTCCGCTAGGAGAAGAGATGGGACTCGATATTCGATTGCCAATTGGTTTCCTGTTCTCTATTTTCGGAGGCCTGTTGATCGCTTTCGGCGCGCTGAGCGACAAAGCTATTTATGAACGCTCGCTCGGCATCAACATCAACCTGGAGTGGGGAATCGTCATGCTGCTGTTCGGCGCACTCATGCTCTTCCTGGGCCGACGCGGAATCAAGGTCTGAGCGGACCTCGGACCTCGGACGGCGGACCTTGGACGTCAAATCTCGGAGAGCGGCTAAGACCTCATTTTCAGCCAGAAGACAGGAGTCACAATGCGCACGATTCGATCGTCACAAGGTAGAGAATTCGCACTCTTTTGGGCTGTTGCTGCCATTCTTCTGTTAGCGCCCATCCTCAACGCGCAGACGCCGCCTCCTCCGCCCATCATGCTCGGGACCGCCTGGTATCCGGAACAATGGCCAGAGTCGCGCTGGGACGCCGACCTGACGTTAATGCAGCAAGCCGGAATCCACATGGTGCGCGTCGGCGAATTTGCCTGGAGCCGGATGGAGCCCAGCGAGGGCAACTACGACCTGGACTGGCTGGATCGCGCCGTCGCCGCAGCAGCAAAACACGGCATCTACAGTGTAGTAGGCACTCCAACGGCCGCGCCTCCCGCATGGCTGACGCAGAAATATCCCGAAACCTTGCGCGTCGATGAAGAAGGCCACCGCGCCGAGCATGGCAATCGTCAGCAGTTCAACTTCGCCAATGCGAAGTACCGCGACCTGGCGCGTAAAATCGCCGAGCAGCTCGCGAAACGCTTTGGCCATAATCCCTATGTGCTGGGCTGGCAGATTGACAATGAGTATTCCGACATCTCGTTTGATCCCGACACCAAGGCACAATTCCAGCAATGGCTCAAGGCTCGTTACGGCACGCTGGACAATCTGAACGCGCGCTGGACCACTTCCTACTGGAGCGAAACCATTTTCGACTGGAGCCAGGTTCCGATTCAGACGCAATACGGCAATCCCGGATTGCTGCTGGCCTGGAAGCGCTTTGTCAGCGATACCTGGCGCAGTTATCAGAAGAACCAGTTGGATGTCATCCGCGCCAATTCCGACCCCAAACAGTTCATCACCACAAACACCATGGGCTGGTTTGACGGCTTCGATCACTACGTCGTGGAGAAGGACCTCGACCTCGCCGCCTGGGACGACTACGTCGGACAGGGACATCTCGATCCCGCCAGAAACGGCTTTGCCCACGACCTGACCCGCGGATTTAAAGGCAAGAATTTCTGGGTCATGGAGACGCAGCCAGGCTCGGTAAACTGGGCCCCGATCAACAACTCGCTCGATAAAGGAGAGGTTCGGGCGATGGCCTGGCACGCCGTCGGCCATGGCGCCGACGTGGTCAGCTACTGGCAGTGGCGCAGCGCCTTGAACGGTCAGGAGGAATACCACGGCACGCTGGTGGGAGCGGACGGAACGCCCGTACCCTTATATGCAGAAGCGCAGCAGATCGGCCGGGAGTTTGCCAAGGCGGGTCCTGCGCTGGCGGGAACCTCGGTCAAGTCCGAAGTTGCGATGCTGCATTCTTACGACAGCCGCTGGGCCATCGACTGGCAGCGCCACAACAAGAACTACGATCCGGCGGCGGAACTGGTCAGCTACTACGGGCCGCTGCGCGCGGTCAGTCAGTCCATCGATGTCGTCGAAGCGGTCGCACCCCTCAGCCAATACAAACTGGTTGTGGCTCCCGGACTGAACGTGCTTTCAGATGCCGCCGCCAAGAATCTCATAGCATATGTGCGAGGGGGCGGACACCTGGTGCTGGGTCAACGCTCTGGCATGAAAGACGAAGACAATGGCCTCCAGCCTGAACGCCAGCCCGGACCGCTGGCAGATCTTCTGGGCGGGCGGGTTGAGCAGTATTACGCCCTGGTCGATCCGGTAGCGATCGAAGGAAAGTTTGGCTCCGGGCAAAGCAAGTTATGGGCTGAGCTTTTGAGTGCGAACGATAAAGACACCGAGGTGCTCGAGACCTACGGGAAGAGCAACGGCTGGCTCGATGGCAAGCCTGCGGCCATCACGCACAAAGTCGGTAAAGGCCGGATCACGTACATCGGCGCCTGGCTGGACGGCTCCGCCATGACCGCGGCCGCAAAATGGATGGCGGAGGTGAGCGGCGTGAAACCCGCACTGGGCAAGGTTCCTGACGGGGTCGAAGTCTATCCCCGCTACGGCGACCATGGTGTCGTTTACATTCTGGTCAACCTCTCGAAAGCTGAGCAAACCGTGTCATTGCCGTCAGTGATGACGGATGTGCTCGAAGGCGGATCGAGGCAATCGGTCAAACTTCCCGTCTATGGCGTATCGGTGCTGTCGAAGTAAACGATCCTGTGTGGGTCGGACACTCTGGTCGCTGGTCGTTGGCCCCTGGTCGTTGGCCATTCGCCGCTAGCGGCATTTACGAACTTAGTGTGATGAAATCCGGCACGTAGTTGCTGATGGCCTCTGCATCAA
>JBARIF010000315.1:0-37644 GCA_049799615.1 Terriglobales bacterium | reverse complement strand
TTGGCTCACTATGCCGCCGATGATTCCACCGAGTTGTCCACCGGGAATACCTCCCGCCACTCCTCCCACCACACCGCCTGTGAGCACGGGCGGAGGGGCTGCCTCTTCACGGATCATCTGCACTTTCTCGGGTATCCGGCTGGGCGTACGCAGCTGGCCGTTCAACAGCTCACTCTCGACCTGCTTGACGACTTTGGCCACCGCCTGCGTCGCGGGCGGGGGTGGCGGGGGCGGTGGCGGCGCCAGCAAGTAGGTCAGCAACTGCTGTTTCGGGAGCACGTCAGTGAACATCAGAGGCACGATGATCAGAACGCCGACCACCATGCACTGCACCGTGAATGAGATTATCGCTGCAAATTTGCGTCGCTTTCGCTCCTGTTGACCGGCATCCAACAGGCTATCCGCAAACAGCGGCCGCTGGTACGGCGGGCCAGAAATTTTCCCTAACCCCTGTTTTTGCGGGGCTCTGACCTCTTCCCGAAACTCCACCAGATTCTCAATTTGGGGCTCTCGGATCTCAGTTGCAGCTGGCATGATGGCCTCCAGATGGACACCTTACCTCACCCCGATTTTCAATCCTGTGCTCCCTTCGCGCGGTGCGTAAGGTCACCTGTTTTCGTGATGGCAATCACAGTCTTGTCGCCAGTCACTGTTGCTCTTCACTTGAAGCGAGACTGTTTTCTGCTGCTACAGGGAGGGACCGTTTGGATGCAACGGCACGGTGGGCGGGCGACTCTTTTACTCTTTTCTACACCCTCGTGGGAGTTGCCCCGCCGTCGCTCAGATCAAATATCGATAAGGCTGCCCGAAGGAAGTCGGCAGCCAAAGCGGTGGGATGCAAGGCTCTTCGGGGGAACGTGGCAGTGCGCCGACCAAAGTACGTCGTCGTCGAACTGCCCCCCACGAGCACAGATATCACTCTGCTGCTGCAATCTCCCAGCGCTTCCCAACCTTCGCCAAAGTCAAGGTAGTCCTGACCGGATTGGCGTGATAAAAATTTGCGCCGTACTTGTCGATCAAAGTCCCGCGCTCCCAGGTATTGAAGCTCTTGACCAGCGGGCCGGATGCATCAAAGGCCTCGCCTAACTGATTCGGCTCCCATTTCCAGGTGAAGTCGACGATCGCATGGCTCGGATTGATCATGGTGACCTTGGAGATTTCGACCAGCCTGCGGTCGGCGATCGGCACCACGTAGGCCTCCGTACCGTCCTCTTCTCTCGTCTTTGTCACTCCAGCAATCTTCTGCAATTGCGTTTCACCCTCAGAGGTCAGCGTCACCGGAGTAACCGGGCCCTGGTCCTTTCCCAATTTCAGGAAGCCGGCCTTCTCCAGCAGGCGGTAATTCGGATCGTGCGGCTTCACATTCACACTAGCGGTCACTTTGCCGACGTGAACATTAATCGTGGCCGGCATTTGTGCCTCTACGGCGTCGATCACCACAGCAGCCTCTTGTGGTGTGAGCACTTGCCGGTACTGCCAAAGGTAGTATCCGGATATGCCGACGATCGCCAGGATAAGGGCCACGATCAGCAGCAATGGGACAGCAGAAGCTTCCCGTTCTTCCATTTCCAGCTCTTGTTCGAACATTTTGAGGCCACCTCCTCTTTCTGAATTTTCACTCCCACAGCCATCACCGTTCACGCTCCACGACCAGTTCCGGGTGTTCATGCCGGAATGTCTCGGTAACATGGCAACTCCAGCAGACCGGCTTACAGGTCGAAAGCAAATCCTGCAGCTGATTCAGCCGGACATGGTCCCATTCAATCGTCCTGTGATCAGGTCCCATGAGGGCCGGGGCGTGATCGAGATGATGGAGCCGTTCAAAGCGCTTGTGGCAATACACACAGGTTTTTCCCTCGTACCAATTGGACACAATGTTCCAGACCAGGCAGTTCTCCGGATCGGCCTCAATCTGTCTGAGGCACTCCTGACCACAGTCCTGACGCTCCGGCCAGCGCGAGCATTGATCCAGATGAAGAGTAGAATCTCCGACAAGAATCGATGCTGCGGCCCTTCCTGCCGCCACGTCCACCGCTTCTTTGGTGAGCGTCTCCGGGCAGGTGATGAGGCGCTTGCCACGGTACATGAAATAAGTCTGCAACGCGGGGATGACGCGGGTAAGAAAAAGGCCGACCACTACAGCTAATACCGAGATAGCAAGAAGAGTTAGTATTGTCATAAATACCTCCTCCCCGGGGCTCAACTTCGGGCAGACTTAGAAGACCCCGGGCTTCTCTGCTACCGTATTGTGACTGTTCTACTGAAGTAACCGCGGTGCTCTTCGTCACCTAGAGATGTGATTGGACTCACTCCCCCCCCGTCAAGCCGGGCCGGAAACGCCAATTGGGTCAATGTCTTGCCAGCTATTTGAGGTCGGGAGGATGGCTCAGCGAAAGATAGTGGGCAGCCTCTTCCGGCGGGACCGGATTGTAGAAAAATCCGGAAGCCCACTCGAAGCCTGTGACATGAAAAACCTGGGGCAAAATTTCGATATGCCAATGGAAGTCATCCTCGATTGTCTTCCAATAGCCCTCTCGTTGACGGGGAAAGGGGCGGTCGTGAAGGGATAGGTTGTAAGGTGGCCCGTCTAAGCGATGATCCAATTTCTGTAGTACATGGCGCAGGATCTGGGCCAGGTTTTCAATTTGAGCTCCCCCGATCCGGCTGAACGTACTGCTGTGACTCTTGGGGAGCACGCACATCTCGAATGGAAAGCGCGATGCGAAGGGAGCAAATGCGACGAAATCTTCATTTTCGGCAATCAGTCGCTTCCGCGCCTTCAACTCCTGCTGCAGCACGTCGCAATAGATGCAGCGTTCCTTATGGGCAAAGTAGTCACGAGCGATCATGAGCTTCGTCTTAACTGCGCGTGGCGTTACCGGGAGGGCCATCAGCTGCGAGATGGCATGAGTAATGGTCTGCGCGCCCGCTCCTACACCATAATTCTTGAAGATCAACACATAGCGCACTCGTGTGTCCCCTTCAAGATCGACGATGCGAGCGATATAAGCTCTGATGACGTCAGAAATTTCTTTGATTTCCAGCTCGTGCAGGCTTCGGTCATGCCGCGCAGTCTCCGCAATGATCTCGTGCGCACCCACACCGTTCATCAGGTCATGTAACGCTTCGGCACGCCGTCCCAGTTCACCCTCGATCTTCAGCCGGGGTTGGGACTTGGGCACCACCCGAACCGACCATCCCGGCCCGTTAGGAGAAGATCCTCGATTGCGGATGGCAAAGACTTCGGGTGGAGTCGCGGCCTCGTTCCCCTCACAGAATGGGCAGGGACCCGGGCCGCTCGTGAATTTCTCAAAATGAAAGTCTCCGGGCCGTACGCCACCGTTCTGCCCCACGATGACCCAGCGGTCCGTGAAAATGTCTCTCCGCATTTGGGACATAAACAGATTTTTCCTATGAGGAGGGAATCGTGGAGCACCCATGATCACTGGGTTTTGACCGCCGCCCATCTTCCCAAAAAACGTCTATGCGGGACAACAGGGATTTGACCCACTTGCACTGGTGCGCATCCCGCGGTAAAAAAGTTCTGGAGCGGGATTCGATTCTCATGGTCATCCAGCCATAGCTTGGCGTACAACCTTACTCCCCCCGCGAGGTCATGGTCAAAGCCAGGTTCCCGGCGGTGACGCAGTATATCTTACTGATCGCAGGGGGACAGCGGGGCCGTCGATTTCTGCTCGCCAGCGAGCAAAAAAGATTGGCGGGAAGCGAACACAAACCATCAATGTCGCGAACTTGCCAGGTGGGTATACAATCGTTGCCGCTTTCGAAGTCAAGGGAAATTGCGGTTCACTCCAGGTCATTTCCGGTAAGGAGAAACAAATGCTCGTGCCAAGAGTCATCAAGATGCTGATGGTTGTGGCTGCGTTAGCGCTCACATCCGGAGCGCAGGAACAGCCCACGAAAACCATTCAGCACGTGCCCATTCGGAAGACGTCACCCGCTTCGGGCAAAGAGATGTACGTCAACTATTGCGCCGTGTGCCATGGCGCGGAGGGTAAAGGCGACGGTCCCGCGGCCGACGCTCTGAAGACTCCACCCGTCGACCTCACAGCATTGAGCAAGAACAACGGCGGAACGTATCCCGCACTCAAGGTCGGCTCTGCCATTCGCGGCGACGCCCAGGTGGCGGCGCACGGCAGCAAGGAGATGCCGATCTGGGGGAAATTGTTTAGGAACATCAGTGGGGGCCACCAGGGCGAAGTAGACCAGCGGGTTGCGAACCTGGTCAGTTATATCAAGACTCTACAGTCGAAATAGCCGCAGGACGCGGATGCCGGCCTCATTTTGCCATCGAGGCAGGGTGGGCCGGTATTCACACTCTTAGTGTCTCCTCTACTGGCTCCGCGCCAGTCCGGCGCGGGACGCCTACTCTCCCCGCGGTTTTCGCCGCCCCACACGGCTCAGGATACGCCGGACTTTTTTCGGGGACACGGAAAGGCGTGCCGCCACACGGGAGACCTTGCGCCCTTCCCGTTCCCAGACTTTGGGAATGATCAGTTCGGCGAATTCTTCACTAATCTGCTGGAAAGTCTTGTCCCCAACCGAGCCCTGCGACCAGGCGCGCAAGGTTGGATTCACGCTGCCGCCCCGCAAGACTTTGGCCTTCAGCGTCTGCAGGTCTTCCCAGGCACTGTCGGTGTGGTCGCCCTTGGTGAGAGTAACGGCTTGGTCATAGCATCGCCGTGCCGCATCCGGATCGTCAAAGAAGCGATTGCAGTAGGTCAGGCCCTGCCAAACGTGGGTATGGGCCAGTAGCCGCCGGTTCTGGGTGTGTCTGGCCAGTTCGATGGCTTCGTGAGCGAAATCCTGGGCCAGGCGGGCGTGGTTGCCGGGTTCGGTGCTTTCGCCGATCCCTTCCTCCACCAGGGCGTTTTCGATCATGCAGAGCAGCAGGCGCGCCCGCGCCATCAGGATGTGGTCACGCTTTTCTTCGCCCAGGCGAAAGGCGGTCTTCGCCGCCGACTCGGCATGTTCGAGATCGCCGTTGTCCAAATGCAGATAGGCGTAATTCAGGTGCACGCTGCCCAGGCCGTGGTGGTTTTCATACTGCTCGTAGATGGCAGCTGCTTCGGCGAGTTCGGCCAGAGCCTCCTGGCGGAGTTGCTCAAACCGGCCGCGATACTGCGGCTTGCCCTGGCCATCGCTGGCACGCCCGCGGGTGGCGGCTTTGCGGCGGCGGGCCGCCTCGGCATCAATCTTACGTCGCAATTGCAAGGCGATCAGCCGCTTCACATACGCCATGTTGTTCAGTGAGCGCGCTACGTTGCGATGCAGCGGATCCCGCTTCTTGTACTGCGCGATGGCCTTGGTAAAACTGTCGATGGCATGCTGGTAGCGGCCCTGGCGGCGCGCAATCCGGCCATACGAGGAATGAATGTTGCCCAGGGTAAGAAAATCATCGGTCTGGCTGAGGATGGCTTCGGCCTCTTCCAGAATCTCGGTGGCTTGCTCGGCATCTCCTTTTTGAAAGAAGAGCCAGCTCTCCAGCACGCGCATGACGGCGGCCATCGGCTGATGGCCGAGATCGGAGGCGAGTTCCCTGCCCTTCACCGCAAACGCGAGTGCCTGGTCGTACTCTCCCTTCATGCGCAGGCAGCGGCCCTTCCAGAAATTGGCGATGGCCAGGAGTTCGTTGTCGTCAGTCTCGGCCGCCAGACTCAGGACAAAATCAGAGTGCCGCAGGGCCTCATCCTTCGATTCTTCGGCCATCGCCACCATGCCCTCCGCCATCCGCAAATACAGGTAGTCATGCAGAGGCAAGCGGGCGCGCACAGCTTTGGAGAAACGGGCGACAATCTCCTTGACCAGTCCGGGACGCTGGTAGCCGACGTCCACCCACTGCGCCAGATAGCCGGCGAAGGTCGCGGCGTTTCTTTGCCCCGGATCGAACGAGGTCAGCAGACCACGGCGCTCTTCCAGGCGCGCCAAGCCGCGTCCCACACGGCGGCACACCAGGTCCTCCTTGAGCTGCGCTAGAAATTCATCCGAGATCTCGGTGGAGTTGGGGCTCATCTGCCACGCCGGCGTCCTGCGTATTCCTAGTCGATGTAATCATAAGCCACCAAGGTCAGGAAGTCCGCGAAATCCGGGCTGGTCATCATGTGCTGGTAGATCTCTGCCGCTTCTGCCATGCGGCTGCCTTTCAGCTTGTTTTTCTGCTCCGCGATCGCCTGGCGGACCATCTCCTGGGTTACCGGACGGCCATTGCTGAGCGTGGCTCGGTGGCGCACCCATTGCCATACCTGGGCGCGGCAGATTTCGGCGGTGGCAGCGTCTTCCATCAGGTTGTAGATGGGAACGCAGCCCGACCCGCGCAGCCACGACTCCAGATACTGCAAGCCCACATCAATGTTCCAGCGCAGACCTTCCTCGGTGATCTTGCCTTCAGGCACGGCGAGCAGGTCCTTGGCGGTGACGCGCACATCCTCGCGGCGGCAGCCGATCTGGTTCGCTTCCTTCATGTGTGCGTCAAAGATTTCTTTGGCGACCGGCACCAGGCCGGGATGGGCCACCCAGGTACCGTCGTGTCCGGCCTGGACCTCGCGCAGTTTATCCTGCCGCACCTTGTCGAGCGCCTTTTCGTTGGCCGCGGGATCGTTCTTGATGGGAATCTGCGCCGCCATTCCGCCCATGGCGTGAATGCCGCGGCGGTGGCAGGTCCGGATCAGCAGATCCACATAAGACTTCAGGAAATGCTTTTCCATCGTGACCATCGAGCGATCCGGCAGCACGAAGGCCGGGTGGTTCCGGAACTTCTTGATGAAGCTGAAAATGTAGTCCCAACGGCCGCAGTTCAGGCCGGAAGAGTGTTGCCGCAGCTCATAAAGGATTTCGTCCATTTCAAAAGCGGCCAGAATCGTCTCGATCAGGACGGTAGCGCGGATGGTGCCGCGGGGAATGCCGAGTTCATCCTGCGCGTAGCAGAAGACGTCGTTCCACAGGCGGGCTTCGAGATGGCTCTCCATCTTGGGGAGATAGAAATAGGGGCCGGTTCCCTTGCGGATGAGAGCCTGCGCGTTGTGAAAGAAGTAAAGACCGAAATCAAACAGAGAGGCGGAGATGGGCGTGCCGTCCACCTCGAAATGCCTTTCCACCAGATGCCAGCCCCGTGGCCGCACCAGCAAGGTTGCGACCTTGGAATTGAGGTTGTAGCGCTTCCCTTCCGGGCTGACGTAGCTGATGGTGCCCTCCACCGCGTCACGCAGATTGAGCTGGCCTTCGAGATTGTTCTGCCAGGTGGGCGAATTGGAATCTTCAAAATCTGCCATGAAAACACTGGCGCCGGAGTTCAGCGCATTGATGATCATCTTGCGGTCCACCGGGCCCGTAATCTCCACCCGGCGGTCGAGCAGATCGTGCGGAATAGGCGCAACCGTCCATTCGGCCTGGCGGATGTGGGCGGTTTCGGGGAGGAAATCGGGAAACTGGCCGGCATCGATCTGCTGCTGGCGGGCGCGGCGGCAGGTCAGAAGTTGCTGGCGGCGGGCTTCAAACTCACGCGCCAGCTTGGTCAGGAAAGCGCTCGCTTCCGGAGTAAGAATTTGCGTCTCAACGTCACTGCGGAGGGCTGTGGTGGTTGTCATATCCTGTATCTTAATCGGTCGGGTTCCGCGAGCGCCGGTCGACTAGTCCGAAGCGGACGACCTGGTCAATGCGGACCACACGGTTTGTGGCCTGGGCGCGATTGCGGTTTACTTCTCCTTGAGCCGGCACGCCGGACAGGACACCACAACCATGCACACTCTGAACCCCGCAGAAATGACAAAGTACTGGCACAGCGACAACCGCTGGAGGGGCACAAAGCGTCCCTACTCCAGCCAACAGGTGGAGAAGCTAAGGGGCTCCTTCCAGGTCGAGCACACGCTGGCGCGCCTGGGCGCGGAGCGGCTGTGGTGGCTGGTGCACCACGAAGAGTATGTGCCTGCCCTCGGCGCCCTCACCGGCAACCAGGCGGTACAGCAGGTGCAGGCCGGGCTGAAGGCGATCTACCTCAGCGGCTGGCAAGTGGCAGCGGATGCGAATAACTCCGGCCATATGTATCCCGACCAGAGTTTGTATCCGGCCGACAGCGTGCCCAACGTAATCCGTCGGATCAACAACGCCTTGGTGCGCGCCGACCAGATCCACCACATGGATGACAAGAACGGCATCCACTGGATGGCTCCCATCGTCGCCGATGCCGAAGCCGGATTCGGCGGCAGCCTGAATGCCTTCGAATTGATGAAGGCGATGATCGAGGCTGGCGCTGCCTGTGTCCATTTTGAAGATCAGCTTTCTTCCGCCAAGAAGTGCGGACACCTGGGCGGGAAGGTCCTGGTGCCGACCTCGGAAGCCATTCAAAAGCTGGTCGCGGCTCGCCTGGCCGCCGACGTGCTGGGCGTGCCGACTCTCATCATGGCCCGTACCGACGCCAACAGTGCCTACCTGCTCACCAGCGATATTGACCCGCGCGACCGCGAATTCGTGACCGGAGAGAGAACATCGGAAGGCTTCTTCCATATCCGCGGGGGCTTGGATTCTGCCATCGCACGCGGCCTCGCCTACGCTCCCTATGCGGACTTGATCTGGTGTGAAACTTCGGAACCGAACGTGGAAGAAGCGCGCCGGTTCGCGGAAGCGATCCATGCCAAGTATCCCGGCAAACTGCTGGCTTACAACTGTTCGCCCTCGTTCAACTGGAAGAAGAAGCTCGACGATGCAACCATCGCCAGTTTCCAGCCGGAGTTGGCCAAGATGGGATACAAGTTCCAGTTTGTCACCCTGGCCGGATTCCATGCCCTGAACCTGAGCATGTTCGAACTGGCGCGCGGCTACAAAGATAGCGGTATGACCGCGTATTCCCGGCTGCAGGAAAAAGAATTCAGCCGGGAAACGGAGTACGGATACCAGGCCGTGAAACACCAGCGCTTCGTGGGCACGGGATACTTCGACGCGCTTACGCAGGTGATCGCTGGCGGCCTGTCCTCAACCACCGCACTGAAGGGCTCCACCGAGCAGGAACAGTTCGCGGAGATGAAGCCCCTGGTGCACTCGAAACACGGTCCGGACGCGGCTTGTCAGCCGATTCTGGGCCAGTGCCCCTCCCCGAGCTTCGTGCATGAGATCATGCCGAGCCATGAGGAGTCGCTCCTGCCCTCGGGGGACTAGGCCCAGTCCTCGCGGGTGCCCCGTCCAGGCTCTGCTTGGGCGGGGATTTTCTTTTGGAAACACAGCTGTACCATCAGGAAAAATTCCTACCCAATCAGACTCAAGTAGACAGCCCCGGCCTGGAGCGATCACAACGTGGTGTGATCCAGCGCACTTGCAGGACTGCGATGCCTGGTTTAGTACTAAGGTGGTTGTTACCAAACGAGGCAGGTGGAACGTGGCGAACGTGAATGTACGAAAAGGAGTGATTGGAATCCTGACCGGCGGCGGCGATGTGCCCGGCCTGAACCCCGCTATCCGGGCCCTAACCATCCGAGCAATTCGGGAAGGTTATGAAGTGGTGGGCTTGCGTCGTGGCTGGGCCGGCCTGGTCGAAATCGTGCGCGAGAAGGACTATGACAACAGTGACAACTTTCAACCCCTCTCCGAGGAGCTGGTTAATCGAGCAGGACGCACCGGTGGGACGTTCCTGCACACCGCGCGCACCAATCCGAGTAAAGTGAAAAAATCCAGTGTTCCACCGCATTTGCAGGACACCTACAAAGCCGAGCTGAACGACTTGACGCCCGAAGTTCTGAAGAATCTAGCCTGGCTTGGCCTTGATTACCTGATCCCGATTGGCGGGGATGACACCCTGAGCTATGCCGTGCGCCTCTACCAGGAAGGGGTGAAGGTGGTCGCGATTCCCAAGACCATGGACAACGACGTGCCGGGAACGGACTATTGCATCGGCTTCAGCACGTGCGTGACCCGCACCATTGCCATGGCCAATAGCTTGCGCACCTCCGCCGGCTCGCATGAGCGCTTTCTCGTGCTCGAAGTTTTTGGCAGGTATGCCGGTTTTACCGCCATGCTGCCTACCATGGCGGGTGCGGCGAATCGCTGTGTAATTCCGGAACACAAGTTCGACATTGAACGCTTGGCCGAGTTGCTGGCTTCCGACCGCCACAAGAATCCCAGCCGCTATTCGGTTGTTCTCGTCTCCGAGGGAGCGATGTTTCAAGGCGGGGAGATGGTATTCGAGCGTGAAACCACTGATGCTTTCGGTCACAAGAAGCTGGGCGGTATTGGCGACCTGGTCTCCGAGAAACTGAAAGAACTGTCTCCCAAGTACAACGGCGGCAAGGCGATTGACATTGTGAATCAAAAACTGGGTTATCTGGTCCGCTGCGGCGATCCCGATGCCATTGACTCGATTGTGCCTATGGCTTATGGAAATCTTGCCCTCGACCTGCTCCTCGGTAAGATCCACGGACGGCTTGTAGTCCTCAAGAACGGCCGCTATGACAACATGCCCATCGACGCCGTGATCGCTTCGAAAAAAGTGGTGAATATAAAAGAGCACTACAACATCGAACGATTGCGCCCGCACTACAAGAGCTTTGAGATGAAACCGCTCTTCATCATGACCAGTGAGTCGGGCTAATCCATTGCACACATAACCCCGGACGCCCTCGTCCGGGCAGGCGAACAAGGCTCGCCCGTGGATTTGTGCAGGTCGGGGACGGGCGGACGTTCTCCACACCGATTGCCGGGCGTGGTCTGGCCGGACGGGTGGGGGCGGGACCCGCCGCTACTTACTTCACTTGCTCACCGTGAGCGCCACACCCAATCTTGAGCCTGATACTTCCATTTCCTGCGCGTCCACGACTGCCATCGCGGCAGCGCTTACGATCTCCTCGACCTCGGCACCGAACGCCACTACGTGGACGGGCTTGCTCATCCCCATGAGGACGGGGCCAAGGGTTTCGGCGCCGCCGATCTTCGACAACAGCTTGCAGGCAATGTTGGCCGAGTTGAGATCGGGAAAGATCAGCACGTTGGCCCCACTCTTCAGTGAACTGAAGGGATACATCTGCTCCAGCATGGCGGGTGTCACAGCGGCGTCGGCCATGATTTCGCCATCCACGACCAGCGTCGGATCGGCGATGTGCAATAACTCTACCGCCTTGCGAACCTTGTCACACAGGGGATGTTTGGTGCTGCCAAAACTGGAAAACGAAAGCATGGCCACACGTGGCACCACGTCAAAGCGGCGCGCGGTTTCCGCCGTGCACAAGGCGATTTCCACCAGGTCCTCGGCGGTGGGCTCGATGTTCACGCTGGTATCGGCCAGGAAATAGAGGCTGCCGGTACGGGTCACGATGGGGTAGCAGCCTGAAATCCGGTGCAGCCCCTCGCGCACACGCACAATTTGCAGGGCAGGACGTATGGTATTCGGGAAGTGCTGGGTGACTCCTGCCACCAGTGCATCGACGTCTCCCATGTGCACCATCATGGAGGCAAAAACGTTCCGGTCCCTGAGTAGGGCAGGAGCTTCGGCCAGAGTGACACCTCTGCGTTGGCGCAAACGGTAGAGTTCCTGGACATAGTCTTCGTGCACTGACGACCCCGCGGGATCTATGATCCTCACGTCTCCCAGGGTCAGTCCCAACCCCGCCGCGCGAGCGTGGATAATTACCGGGTCGCCCAGCAGCACCGGAATTGCGATTCCTTCATCCAACAGGCAGTGCGCGGCGCGCAGGATCCGGTCGTTGTCGCCCTCGGGAAACACCACCTGCTTGGGTTTGGCCCGAGCCTTGTGGATCATCATGCGTGCCACTTCATGGGCTCTTCCCAGCCGGCTCTCCAGCTGTTCGCGGTAAGCCTCGAGGTCCACCGGTTCCTGTGCCACTCCGCTGCGCATGGCGGCTTCGGCAACCGCGGACGCCTCCCACACCAGCACCCGCGGATCGAAGGGCTTGGGAATCAGATAGTCAGGGCCAAACTTCAAGCGCTCCACGCCGTAAGCACGGCAGACGGAGTCAGGCACATCCTCCTTCGCAAGCGCAGCCAGGGCGCGCGTGGCCGCAAGCTTCATCTCTTCATTGATGGCGGTGGCTCGTACGTCTAACGCGCCACGAAAAATGGACGGGAAGCCGAGCACGTTGTTTACCTGGTTGGGATAGTCGGAACGTCCCGTGGCCACGATGACATCGTTCCGGCTGGCCTTTACTTCTTCGTAGGAAATTTCTGGGTCAGGGTTCGCCATGGCGAAAACGATAGGCCGCGCTGCCATGGATTGCACCATGTCCGGCGTGACTGCGCCTTTCACGGAGCAGCCCACGAACACGTCCGCACCCCGCATCGCCTCGGACAAGGTGCGTAGGCTGGTCTCAGGAGCGAAACGGTCCTTGTGGCGGTTCATGCCCTCTTCGCGTCCTTTGTAAATGACGCCCTTGGTGTCGCACAGGATGATATTCTCCCGCTTCACCCCCAGGCGAACGTAGTGCTCGGCACAGGCGATGCCCGCCGCTCCCGCGCCGTTGAACACCACCCGCACCTGCTCGATATCTTTGCCCACAATTTCAAGAGCGTTCAGCAGCGCCGCCCCCGAGATGATGGCTGTGCCGTGCTGATCATCGTGGAAAACCGGGATCTTCATGGTCTGGCGCAGCATTTCTTCGATGTAGAAGCACTCCGGGGCCTTAATGTCCTCCAGGTTGATGCCACCGAAGGTGGGCTCCAGGAGCTGGCAGACCTTGATGATTTCGTCGGGATCGCGCGTGTCCAGTTCAATGTCGAAGACGTCCACGTCAGCAAAGCGCTTGAAGAGAACGGCCTTGCCTTCCATCACCGGTTTGCCCGCCAGAGGTCCGATATCCCCCAGGCCGAGCACCGCGGTGCCGTTGGTGACGACGGCCACGAGATTACCCCGGGCGGTGTACTTGAATGCGTCGTGCGGGTTTTGCCTGATCTCGAGGCATGGCACGGCAACCCCAGGAGTGTAGGCCAGGCTGAGATCGCGTTGGGTGCGACATGGCTTGGTCGGCGTAACTTCGATCTTTCCTGCACGCGCCCCAAAATGATAGTCGAGTGCTTGCTCCCTGGTGAGCGACATAAAGTTCTCCTTGGCCGTGCACATTCTGTTCAGCGTTCCGCTTCGTTTTCAGATCCTGCTGCACGGACGGCTGCAAATAAATGACCCTAGCCAGGCACAGCCAGGGCATTCCGTTTGGCCAGCGGAACGAATTCACGCACCTCGTGCCCGGTCCAGATCTGCCGCGGACGCGCAATCTTCTGTTCCGGGTCGTTCAGCATCTCCTGCCACTGCGCCAGCCACCCCACCGTCCGCGGAATGGCAAACAGCACAGTAAACATTTCCGGCATGAACCCCATGGCCTGATAGATGATGCCGGAGTAGAAGTCCACGTTGGGATACAACTTGCGCTTGACGAAGTAATCGTCCTCCAACGCAATGCGCTCCAGCTCAAGCGCAATGTCCAACTTGGGATTGCGGCCGGTGACACCGAACACCTGCTCGGCGGTCCATTTGATGACCTTGGCCCGGGGATCGTAGTTCTTGTAAATCCGGTGCCCGAATCCCATCAACTTCCCATGTCCTTCCTTGATCTGCTTGATGTAAGCCGGCACGTTGTTCTTGGAACCGATCTCATCCAGCATCTTCAGCACTTCTTCGTTGGCCCCTCCGTGCAGCGGTCCTGCCAGGGCGGCGGCGGCCGCCGCGGTGGAGAGATAGGGGTCGGCGTGAGAGCTGCCCACGCAACGCATCGCATTGGCGCTGCAATTCTGCTCGTGATCGGCATGCAGGATAAACAGAATGTCCAGGGCTCGTGCCAGTATGGGATTTGCCACGTACTTTGGTTCCACCATCTTCCACAGCATGTTCAGGAAGTTCTCGGCATAGCTCAGATCGTTGTCCGGGTACACATAGGGATAGCCCAGACTGTGCCGGTAAGCCATGGCAGCCATGGTAGGCAGCTTGGCCACCAGCCGCTTCACCTGCAGCAGGCGGTTCGCGGGATCGTGGATGTCCCTCGCCTCCGGGTAAACCGTCGCCAGGGCGGCCACCGTGCTCACCAACATGGCCATGGGATGGGCGTTGTAGCGAAAACCCTCCATGAAGTTCTTGGTGGTTTCGTGCAGCATGGTGTGATAGGTAATGTCAGTCACCCATTGCTTCAGCTCCGCCGCAGCGGGCAATTCGCCAAACAGCAACAGGTAGGCAACCTCAAGGAAGCTGCAACGCTCAGCCAGTACCTCGATGGGATAGCCCCGGTAACGCAGGATGCCGCGGTCACCATCGATGAACGTGATCGTGCTGCGGCATGAAGCCGTATTCATGAAGGCCGGATCATAGCTCATGATTCCGAAGTCCTCAGGACCGGTCTTGATCTGCCGCAGATCCATGGCCCGGATCGTGCCGTCTTCGATGGGCAGCGTATAGTTTTTCTGTGTGCGATTATCGGTGATGGTGATGCTGTCTTGAGCCATTTGAAATCCCCCTGACCACAGGCCGCAGGTTGAAACCGGAGTCTTTCCAGATCGTTCTGGCGGCCCCTGCACTGACAAGATTAAGAGTTTCTAACCAGGAGAGCAGTGTGCCTTATCACGAGCTCTGGTGACGCGGGTCACAACCGATCGGTGGCGGCGAGGTCTCGCGGGACGCGGCCGCGGCCTCAATAGGCGAAGCCGTCCGCCTGCGCGACTGCGCCGCTATAGGCTTGATGGTTGACGAACTCCCAACCGGCGGCCAGGGCCTGGCGGTCGATTTCAAGCAGGGTGCAGTCTTTTACCTTGACTTCGAGAACCTTCAGAGCTGATTCACGAGTCAGGCAGTTGCTCTCAGCCAACATCGCTCCCAACATCACAATGTTTGTGGCCTTGGCCGAGCCCAGCTTGTCCGCGATCCGGGGGGCGGGAACGCAGATCACATTCGCCGTGGGAACGGCAAGGTCCTCCGGCAGCTTGTCGCCGGAGTAAAGAATGAGGCCTTCCGGAGCCACCTGCGGCGCGAACTTGCGCAGGGCAATCTCACTCATCGCCACCAGCACCTGGGGGCGCGAGACCAGAGGCGAGCCGATACGTTGGGTCGAAAGGCAAACATGACAATGGGCGCTGCCGGAGCGCATCTCCGGCCCATAGGAAGGGAGCCAGCTGACTTCCAGTCCTTCGCGCATGCCCATCTCGGCCAGTAACTGTCCGAGCAGGAGCACGCCTTGTCCGCCAAACCCGGCCAGTTTGATAGCCAGGTGTTCGAATCCACGTGGGCGTAGCTCCGACAGGACAGGTACCTCTTGCTTGCGGATATCGAGCACCTCTGCGACCGGACGCTGCGGCGGAGCCGAGCCGGCAGGTACCTCCGGCTTCCGATCCCGAAAAACGTTCAACGGAAACGAGGGAATCATTTTTTCCGCCACCCAACGGCGCGCATCCACGGGATCCTTTCCCCAGATGGTCGGGCAAGGCGAGAGAATCTCGACAAACGAAAAGCCCAGATTATCGCGCTGGTTTTCGATTGCTTTACGAATCGCCCGCCGCGCTCTCATGATGTTCTTGTTGTCTGAAAGCGCCACGCGCTCGATATAAACGGGTGCCTCCAGCGTGGAAAGCAGTTCCGACATATGCAGGGGGAAGCCCTCGTTTGCGGGTCGGCGTCCCCAGGGCGAAGTTGTGCTTTTCTGTCCCACCAGCGTGGTGGGAGCCATCTGGCCGCCGGTCATGCCGTAAATGGCATTGTTCACAAAGAAGACCGTGATCTTCTCTCCCCGGTTCGCGGCATGGATGATCTCGGCGCTCCCGATGGCGGCCAGGTCACCGTCCCCCTGGTATGCGACAACCAGTTTTTCCGGGCAAGCTCGTTTCAATGCCGTAGCCGCGGCGGGAGCGCGTCCGTGGGCCACCTGCACATTTCCGACATCGAAATAGTAGTAGGCAAACACCGAACAACCCACCGGGCTGACGAAGATGGTCTTGTCCTGCAGGCCCAGCTCTTCGATGGCCTCAGCAATCAGCTTATGCGCGACGCCATGGCCGCACCCCGGACAGTAATGTGTCTGGTGTTTTAATTCTGACTTGCGCTCGTAGATGTCATAGAACACCGGCGATTTGGAGTGGACGACTTCGTAGACGTTGCTACCGGCATCTTGTTCCGACGGATTGCCGGTGCTTTCGTCCGTGATTTTTAGCTCTTCGCCTTCCATGACCGTATCCATAAGGGCCTGCCCGTCATACGCGTACGGAGATCTGTGTTTCAATTTGTTCGAGTATCTCTTCCACCGAGGGCACGTTGCCGCCGACCCGGCCATAAAACGCTACCGGCTTATTGCTTCCCACCGCCAGTTGCACGTCCTCGAGCATCTGGCCGTTGCTCATTTCAACCACCAGAACGTTCTCCGCCCCGGAGGCTATCCGCGCCAGGTCCTTCGAGGGATACGGCCATAGCGTAATAGGACGGAAGAGTCCTACCTTCCAGCCTTGCTTGCGTGCCCGCTCCACGGCGGAGCGCAGAACGCGCGACACGATGCCATACCCGACCAGCAACAGTTCTGCGTCATCGGTCAAATACTGTTCAAACCGGCTCTCGGATTGCTGCGCCCGGATATATTTTGCCTCCATGCGGCGCTGGTGCTCTTCCAGGTCGTCAGGTTCCAGGTAGATCGAGGAGACCAGGTTGTGACGCGTTTCTGGAGTCCCCTTCACCGCCCAGGGCTTCTCCGGAACCACCGCCTCACGAAACTCAAGGTCCAGCGATTCCATCATTTGCCCGACGAAGCCATCGGCCAGCACGATGGCAGGATTGCGATACTTGTCCGCCAGCTCGAAGGCCAGCATGGTGAGCTCAGCCATTTCCTGCACCGAAGCGGGCGCCAGAACCAGATTGCGATAGTTACCGTGTCCTCCCCCTTTCACGGTGGCGAAATAGTCGCTTTGCTCGGGGGCGATATTTCCCAAGCCGGGACCGCCGCGCATCACGTCCACGATCACGCAGGGAAGTTCAGCCCCGGCCAGATAGGAGATGCCTTCCTGCATCAGGCTGAGGCCGGGGCCTGAGGAGGCGCTCATGACACGGACCCCGGCCGCAGCGGCGCCGTAGACCATATTGATCGCGGCGACTTCACTCTCCGCCTGGAGGAAGGTTCCTCCAACTTGCGGCAGATATAAGGCTGCCGCTTCGGTGATCTCGCTGGCGGGAGTAATAGGATAACCATAGAAGGCGCGGCAACCGGCGAGGATGGCGCCTTTAATCACGGCCACATTGCCCTTAGTGAGCCGGCGCATGTTGCCCTCCTCGCGATCCCGCGGCCGACTTCGGCGGCGCTGCCACGCGGAAGACGGTGATCGCTCCCGGCTCCGGGCAGCAGTAGAAGCAAATGCCGCAACCGGTGCAACCGTCGCCCGCATACACCGCCGGGTGCACGCCATAGGCGCTCAACTCATCGGCCAGGGCCAGACACTTCGGTGGACACGACTCGACACAGAGTCCGCATCCCTTGCACTCCTCAATGTTGATTTCGATGTTGCCACGCGCGAGACCCGGCATGGGGTCACCTCGAGACCGCTTGCGTCACTTCAGGATGTTGCAACCATCTGGTTCTCTCGCAATATTCGTACAATTCGGCGCGAAACCTTGGCTCCGCAATTTCGATCAGGGCCCGGGCCCGTTCCCGGATGGACTTTCCGTGCAGATATGCGACTCCATGTTCGGTCACGACATAGCGAACCAGTCCGCGCGATGTAACCACGCCAGCCCCGGGGCTGAGCATGGGTACAATGCGCGAGATCGTTCCACTCTTTGCCGTCGAGGAGATCGCGATGATGGGCTTGCCACCCTTGGAGCGGGAGGCTCCGCGCAGGAAGTCCACCTGCCCGCCAATGCCGCTGTAGAACTGGTTGCCTATCGAATCCGAACAAACCTGGCCGGTAAGGTCAACCTGCAGTGCCGAATTGATCGCCACCATTTTGTCATTACGGGCAATCAGCCCCGGATCGTTGGTGTAGGCGGTGGGGTGAAATTCGAAGATCGGGTTGTTGTCCACGAACTCGAAAAAACGCCTCGTGCCCAGAGCGAACCCAACGATGATCTTGCGCGGCTTGAAATTCTTGCGCGCTCCGGTGATCACGCCGTTCTCGATCAGGGGAATCACACCCTCGGAAACTAATTCGCTATGTATGCCCAGGTCCTTGCGATCGCTGAGAAAGGGCAGAACCGCGTCCGGAATGCCTCCAACACCGGTTTGCAGGACTGCTCCATCCTCAATCAGGCCCGCTACGTTGCGCGCAATGGCAACGTGCATGTCGGTGACCTCTGGCTTCTTTAGTTCGCATAGCGGCCGTGACGATTCCACCACCGCATCTATGTCACTGACATGAATGAAGCTGTCACCATAGGTTCGCGGCATATAGTCGTTGACCTGGGCGACAACGTAGCGGGCACACTTGGCGGCGGTCAGCGTGGTGTCCACGCCAACCCCAAAACTGCAAAAACCATGCGAATCGGGAGGCGAGACTTCGATCAGTGCCACATCGATCGGCATGGCGCCACTTTCAAACAGGGCTTCGATTTCACTCAGATAAATCGGAGTGTAGTCGGCCCGGCCCTCGTTGATGGCCGTCCGTACGTTGCCTCCGATGAACATTGCGTTGTGCCGGAAATGTCCCGCCATCTCCGGGGCCACATAAGGCGCGCACCCCATGGTCATCATGTGCACGATTTCCACCTGGTACAACTCGGGCGCGCGCCGCATGAGCGCTTCCACCAGGGCCTCCGGTTCGGCACAACCGGGCTGAATATAAACTCGCGTGCCGGATCGAACACACCCCAACGCCTCATCCGCGCTCTGAATTTTCTTCTTGTATTCGTCTTCCCAGGACATGTCCCCTCTCCTCAGCGCATCGTTCCCGCCGCCGCGACCTCATGTTGGGCGTGGCCCTTCGGCAACTCCTCATAACCCTGCGCGGCATAGTAAATTGCAGAATCAAAAAACTGGTCCAACTGTTCCAGCAGTTCCTGTTCCCCAAGCAGTTCGATGGGGTTGTCGACGATAGCCTCGCGTTTCAGGAACTCCCAAAGGTTCTGCTTGGTGAGAACGATGGCCCGGATCAACTGGCTGAGAGGCACTCCCTGAACCGCGCGACGGCTCCCGATCGCCCTATAGCGATGTTTGATGTCTTCCTCTTTTCGTTCCAGCAGCCATTCGTCCAACTGGTGGTAGATTTCGTACACCCGGGCGTTGAGTTCGTAGGTTAGAACCTTGCGGTAGTCTTTGAGTTCCTCAGAGGCCTGGACTTTTTCGGCAAGACTCAAGGCCAGTGCATTAGCATGGGTCTCGATCAGGCGTACAAGTCGGTTAGAGAGCATCATGGCAGCCTCCCTGTTTCTCGCTCACAGAACACTATGGATCCGGCAAGGATTTCCGGCCATGATCCGAAGCACAATTGAGTGTGACTTGGATCACGCGAATTGGCGTCGGGGCAGAGTAACTCGAAGGATTTCATGACCTTCCTCCTTCCTGGCCTGACTGGCTCGCTCCTCGCGTAGATTCTGGCAACGCGCTCCGTCATAGCAAAGCGCAACTAACCCGGTCATCTTTCCCGCTCGGCGGCTAACTGCCGAAACGCCTCGGTGACGTGGCAATCCCAGCAGACGGCCTTGTGGCTGGAGAACATCCTCGGAAGTTGCTGGGGCGGAACTTCATCCCAGCCGATTGTCCTGTGATCAGGTCCCATCAGGGCCGGCGGAGCCAAACGACGGAGGCGTCCGATCCGCTTGTGGCAACAAGCACAACTTTGTTCTTTAAACCAACTGGACGCCATGTTCCAAACCAGACACCCGTCCGGGTTGGTCTCGATCTGTTTCAGGCACTCCTGACCGCAGTCGCGCCGCTCAGGCCAGCGTGAGCACTGATCCAGACGAAGGTCAGGCTCCCCGCTGAGCGCCGAAATGGCAGCACTTCCCGCCGCCACATCCACCGCTGCGGGCCTGAACGTCTCCGGACAGGTTACGATTCGTTTGCCGCGATACAGGAAGTAAGTGCGTGCCACCGGAAACATGCGAACCAGCACCACTCCGACCAGCACAGCTACTAAAGCGATGCCGACCAGAACCATCGTCGTCATAAATCACCCCCCAGAACCCTTGAATCCTTCAGGGCTCGGTTACCCACAGTTTGACTTGGAAGCGATTATCTTGCGGTGTGCCATATCACATACGACCGTAACCGGAATCACTCGGAAACACATCGACGTATCGTGATTTTGCCCGGGCCTATTTGCAGGCCAACTCGCAGGGCGACGTTGAAAGCTGCCTTTTCACGGCCACTGCCAGGCGACGTATACCCTCGCGTATCCGTTCTGGATTGGGATGCGAAAAGTTCAGCCGCAGGTGTCGGCAGCTCTCCGGACCATTGCCGGCGTAAAACGAGTCTCCCGGCACAAAGGCAACATTCTCGGCCAGCGCGGATTGGAAGAGCGATTGCGAATCCATCCCTTCCGGCAAAGTCACCCAGAGAAAAAGCCCGCCTTTGGGGCGAGTCCAGGTGACCTCTGGCGGGAAGAATTTTTCCAACGCCTGCAGCATGACATCGCGCCGCTCGCGATAGACTCCACGAATCAGCTTTACATGCTGATCAAGAAATCCCCCGCGCGCGACCTCGAATGCGACGCACTGGGCGAAGGTCGAAGTGTGCAGGTCGGCGGCCTGCTTCAATTGCACCAGTTTGCTGATGATCTTGGGCGGGGCCACGATCCAGCCCAGACGAAGGCCGGGAGCCAGAGTCTTGGAGAAGGTGCTGAGGTAGATGACGTTGCCGATGGAAAACCCATTGTCGCGGCGCAGGTTCTCACGGTCCAACACCACCAGGGGCGCGAGGTGCTCGCCTTCATAGCGCAATTGGCCATAAGGATCATCTTCGACGATAGGGATTCCATACTTGTCGGCCAGCCTGATCAATTGATGGCGGCGCTCCTGCGACAAGGTGACGCCTGCCGGGTTCTGAAAATTGGGTAGGATGTACATGAACTTGGGGCCGAGGCGGAGTGATGCCTCCAGCAGCTCTGTACGTAGTCCGTCATCGTCGATCGGAACCGAGAGATATTGCGCGCCATAGCCGTTGAACGCCTGCAAGGCCCCAAGGTAGGTGGGCGCCTCGACCAGCACCCGGTCGCCGGAGTTGATCAGCAATTTCCCAATTAGATCAAGTGCCTGCTGCGAACCCGAGGTGATAAGAACATTCTCGACCGTAGCCAGGATGGCGTAACGCGCCATGTGGCGGGCAATCATCTCGCGCAGCGGTTCGTAGCCTTCAGTCGCACCGTACTGCAGGGCAGCTCCGGCATTTGTGCCTAACACCTTCTGGCAAGCTTCCTGGAAGCGTTGAACGGGAAAAACCTCGGCCGCGGGCAGGCCGCCCGCAAAGGAAATCAGTCCCGGCTGTTCACTGATTTTCAGTAACTCCCGAATCGCGGAACTTTTGCTTTCCCGGGCACGGAGCGAATAGCGGGATTCCCATAGAGTGGACATGACTCTCCTCTCCCTAAGACAGCGGCCAGCGGCTGGGCTAATGTCGGCTCCGGTGCGCTGGTCGCGGCCGGCAGCATCGCCTGCTATCCATGGTAGTAACCGGCGAGCTCGGGCTCCTCGAAATCGACGATGTCAAATTCATCCACTTTCAGCGCGGCCTCTTCTTCAGCCCGCCTTTTCGCATCGGCCCGCTCCAGCCTGTGCAGGAGTTCTGCAGCGCACCAATGGCAGCAAAATCCCTTTTGCTCCTCTGGTTCTCCAGATTCTCCGGTGGTCGCGAATTCAAAATTAAGCACTGGAGCATCCAGTTGGCAGATCTCGCATATCTGCGGTACTTCATGCAGAGGCTCAAAAGCAGAGAAAAATAAATTCGGTCTCATGACGCACCTCGTAAGAATTCAGGCCCGATCTTGCATTCCTTCCAAGCTTCGTCTTTCAACACGGCTGCCGCCACGGGCTACTCCTTTGGACTCCTGCGCCACAGGGGGAGGGTTGGATTCCAGTTGTGAACTTCTTTTTCGAACTCCCCGGGCTGCAGTCTGCGCGTTGCCTGATCTCCCTTCGCGGGCCGCGTGAATTCCGTCATGTTTTCTTCCAGCTTTTCACGCAGGATGTTCCCGGCCAGTAAGGCGGGCAGCTCAGACCGCTTCACCCTGGCGTGCCCGGCACAGAGAGGACACTTAATGAATTCGTCGTTTTCCATTAATCGCCGCCTGGTGCGCGGATATGATCCTTTTTCGGCCGGTCGCGCAACCTGGTTTGATTAAACTCTTTGCCGCATGGGCGGGCCGTGATGAGGCTCTCTGCGGCTTGTGATCGCAATCACACCTGGGTGAGGAGCGAGGAGGGTCTTCTTATTACCACTGATCGGTGGTCAGGTACTCGTGAATGGACTTCGCCGAGCGCCGTCCCGCGGCCATGGCCAGAATTACAGTGGCAGTCCCGGTGACGATATCTCCACCCGCGAAGACGCCTTTGCGGGACGTGCGCTGAGTGAGCGTGTCGGCTCGGATGTACCCCCGGGTATCCGTAGCCAGGCCGGTGGTAGTGCTCTGGATCACAGGATTGGCGCTGGTCCCGATCGCGATGACTGCAACCGACAGCGGCAAATCGAACTCTGAGCCCGGAATTGGGACAGGGCGTCGGCGTCCCGATGCATCGGGTTCGCCCAACTGCATGCTCAGGCAGCGGAGGCCGCCAAGCCATCCCTTGCCATCGGGGAGGAATTCAATCGGACTGGTGAGCATTCGGAACTCAATCCCTTCCTGCCGGGCGTGCCTGACTTCTTCCGCCCGCGCCGGCATTTCCGCTTCGCTGCGACGATAGATCACGTATGCTTTTCGCGCTCCCAGGCGCAGGGCTGAGCGGATGGCATCCAGTGCCGTATTGCCGCCGCCGATTACCGCGACATCCTTTCCCTGCAGTTCGACCATGGGCTGGTCGTATTCCGGGAACTGGTACGCCTTCATCAGATTGATTCGGGTCAGAAACTCGTTGGCCGAATAGACGCCATTGAGATGCTCACCGGGAATATTCATGAAAAGCGGCAGCCCGGCACCGGTCCCAATGAAGACAGCGTCGTAATGTTCTTCTTCCATCAGTTCGTCGATCGTGACCGTTTTGCCCACCACCACATCAGTTTCGAACTCAACCCCCATGGCACGCAGCTGATCGATCTGCTGGCGAACGATTTCTTTGGGAAGGCGAAACTCAGGAATGCCGTAAACCAGAACGCCACCCAATTCATGCAGCGCCTCGAATACCCGCACCTTGTGACCTTTCTGTACGAGGTCCCCAGCTACGGTCAGACCAGACGGACCGCTACCCACTACCGCTATTCGTTTCCCGGTGGGCGGCGCGGTCGGCAGGCTAGAAATTCCCATGCGCTGTTCGTAGTCGGCAACGAAGCGTTCAAGGTAGCCGATACCCAATGACTCGCCTCTCTTGCACAGCTTGCAAGCGCCCTCGCAATGATCTTCCTGCGGACAGACGCGCCCGGTAATCGCGGGCAGCACGTTATCTTCGCGGATCTTCGCCGCCGCACCCAGGAAATCGCCAGCCACAATCAAGCGTACGAATTCGCGGACTTTGACCCCGACCGGGCACTTGTCCATGCAGGTGGGCTTCTCACACTCCAGGCAGCGCAGCGCCTCCTGCCGTGCGAGTTCGGCGGAGTAGCCCAGATTTACCTCGGTAAAATTCCGGGCGCGCTCTTCCGCAGGCTGTTCGGGCATGTGCTGCCGTGGCAACTTGATCCGCTCTCTCAGCTTGAGTGGATTCAGCGAGGGGTTCACGGCTGTGGTCATGGTCTGCCTCCGTGGGCGCATACGGTATCGGCAGGCCTCGCCTCCAGGTGCTGGCGGAATTCCTCCATCGATCTGTTTTCCTCCTCGCGATAGGTCGAGTTGCGCTGTGTCAGTACGGCGAAATCCACCAGGTGGCCGTCGAACTCGGGCCCATCGACACACGCGAACTGGCTCTTGCCGTCTACCAGGACACGGCAGCCTCCACACATGCCGGTGCCGTCGATCATGATTGGATTCAGGCTCACAATAGTGCGGATATGATTTGTTCGGGTTAACTCTGCGACGGCACGCATCATGGGAATTGGACCAACCGCCAGCACCAGGTCAATGTGGGTGCCGTCGTCGATCAGTCGGCGCAGCTTGTCGGTAACCAGGCCCTTCTCCGCGTAGCTGCCGTCATCGGTAGTGATCGTCAGCTCATCGCTTACCTGGCGCATCTCGTGTTCCAGGATCACCAGTTCTTTGTTACGTGCGCCGATGATTGCGACCACGTGGTTGCCGGCACGCTTCAACCCCGCAGCCGTCGGATAGGCCATCGCCACCCCAACGCCGCCACCAATCACCACCACGTTGCCGAACAACGCGATTTCCGAGGGCCTTCCCAGCGGCCCAACCACATCGAGAATGTTGTCACCTGCATTCAGCGCATTGAGCAGGTGCGTAGTTTTGCCCACAGATTGCACCACGATGTTGATGGTGCCGCGCTCGGGATTGGAGTTCTCGATGGTTATCGGGATGCGCTCACCCCGGTCATGGAGCCGGAGGATTACGAACTGTCCCGCCTCATGTTTCCGTGCAATGCGAGGCGCTTCAACTTCAAACCGCTTGATGCCAGGTGCGATGAACTCGGCACGTGCAATCTTGAACATGTTGCTCCAGACTCCCAGCCACAGCTCTATTGTTTCAGCGGGTTGGAAGCGGTGCTGTGATTTGTGTCACAAGCAAGCGTGTTTCCAATCCCTGCCAGTGGGCCCCGGGCTTTGCCGCACAAACAAATGCGGGGTGGAATGGTCCACCCCGCCTCATATGCGTTCTCCGGCAAGACATAACTCAGACGACGCCCTGGTCCAACATGGCATTCGCTACCTTGAGGAAGCCTGCAATATTGGCCCCGTTTACGAGATTGCCCGGAGTCCCATAGATCTCCGCGGTTTCATAACTGTTACGGTGGATTGCGATCATGATTTTGTGCAACCGGTCATCCACTTCTTCCCGCGTCCAGTTCAAGCGCGCGCTGTTTTGGGCCATTTCCAACCCGGAGGTAGCCACTCCGCCGGCGTTGGCAGCTTTGGCCGGTCCGTAGAGAATGCCGGCATCGAGGAAGATTCTGGTAGCGTCCAGCGTGCTCGGCATATTTGCTCCTTCAGCCACCAGGAAGACCCCATTCTTGATCAGGTTTGCTGCGTCTCGAGCGCTGATTTCGTTCTGGGTGGCGCTCGGGAAGGCGCAGTGAGCGTTGATATTCCAAAGTGGGTTATAGCCCAGCTTGACGTCGGAAGGAATGAAGACTGCCTTCTTGAATTGGTCCGCATACTCACGGATGCGGCCACGGCGGACGTTCTTGAGCTCCATGATCCAGGCCAGCTTCTCACGATCGAAACCATCCGGGTCGAAGATGACGCCGTTGGAATCAGACATGGTAAGCGGTATGGCTCCGAGATCGAGCAGCTTCTCCACCGTATACTGAGCTACGTTTCCGCTGCCCGAGACCAGACACAGCTTGCCTTCCAGAGAGTCGTTGCGGGTCTTCAGCATCTCGGCGGCAAAATACACGCAGCCGTATCCGGTGGCTTCCGGACGAATGAGAGAGCCACCCCAATTCAGGCCCTTGCCCGTCAGCACACCCGTGAACTCATTGCGCAGACGCTTATATTCACCGAACAGGAAGCCGATCTCGCGTCCGCCTACTCCAATGTCACCTGCCGGAACATCCGTGTCCGGCCCGATGTGCCGCGAGAGTTCCGTCATAAAGCTCTGGCAGAACCTCATGACCTCATTGTTGCTCTTCCCCTTGGGATCGAAATCTGAACCGCCCTTGCCTCCACCCATGGGCAGTGTGGTCAGGGAGTTCTTGAGGACCTGCTCGAAAGCCAGGAACTTCAGGATTCCCAGATTGACCGAAGCATGGAAACGCAAACCGCCCTTGTAAGGCCCGATCGCGCTGTTCATCTCAATACGGAAACCACGATTGACCTGAATGTTTCCTGCATCGTCGAACCAGGGAACGCGGAACATGATTACGCGCTCGGGTTCGATCAGGCGTTCCAGAATCCGGCTTTCGCGGTATTCGGGATGCCGCTGCAGAACAACGCGCAGGGACTCAAGCACTTCCTGAACCGCCTGATGGAACTCAGGCTCGGCGGGATTTTTCGACTTTACGATGGTCATTATGTCTTCGGTATAGCCGCCCGGAGTTCTAATCTCGGGCCTTATAAGAGTATCTGTGCTCATATCATCTCCTTTTGTCGTGCCGGCCGATTCGAATCTGCGCCAGCAGATCATTGCAGTGCGTTCAAAACCTGACCCGTTCCAGATCTATTCCTTTGGGCTCCTTCGCAATTGCCCATCGGAATATGTCGGATAGACTCTGCGGGGCGCGGCTGTGGAATTGACCAGGAACTGGACCGGTTCCTCATCACCCAGTTCGTCGGGATGGATGAACCTGATGTGAAAATTAGGGTCGGGGTTCTTGCTGATCGCCGGATCACCGGACAGCTTTCGAAGCTCCGACGTGTAAGACGTTTCGCGTCCGGTACCCAATAAGTGGTCGGTTCTTGGTGCATCGCTCATACTGCCCTCCCCGCTTCAGAATTCCCAAAGCCTTTAACAACAGTTCATTAGAGCCCGCAGGTGAATGGAACTGCCGTGACCGGCATCACACCGGGTCGTAATCCTACTCACGCGTCGATAGAGAGACGCAGTACTAGACCACCTTGAGACGTTGGCGCAGGAAGCAGCCGGGGATCTGAGTTCGTAACTCAGGGGCTGCGCCTTTGAGGTCAAGAGACGGGATCACGCCCCCGTGTAGTGCATTGCTTTACACGACCCGCTTATGGCTGAAGTGGGAAGAGACATTGCTGAATCGTTGTCTGCATGTCGGTAGGGCGCATCACCAGCAAGACCTTGATCAGGAACCCAGACTGACATCGTTCCAGGCTGTCTCCGCCGCTGGTGGAATAAAGCTCATAGCTCGTTCGGCCAGTGCGGTAATCGTCAGGCTGGGATTGACCCCAAGATTGCTCGCCACCACCGAACCGTCGCAGATGTACATGTTCTTGTAGTTGAAGACGCGATGGCGGGAATCGACCACGCCGTGGGTGCTTGAATCGGCGATGACGCATCCTCCAATGCAGTGGGCCGTGCTCGGAACATTAAAGAGGATCTCCGGAACCATGCTCATCGGAACCCCTCCCGTCAACTGCGCCAGCTTCTGGGCAAATTCATTTGCCCGCGGGATGTAGGTCGGCACTTTTTCTCCACGGCTAAGAAGAAATTTCCTGAACGGCCAGAACCAGGGCCGTTCCCAGCGCATCTCGATCTCACCATCGAGGGCCTGCATGCAGAGCAGAATCAGAAATTCCTTCGCCCAGCCTAACGGTTGCAGCACCCGCACAGTCCTGATCGGATGGCGCAGCAGGGAGCGCATGAGATTCATCAGCCACAGCGCAATCCGCCGCGGCCCGGGGCGGCCATTGGTCAGGATCGTGGTCAGAAGACCCATGGCGTCGGAGCCACGGGGATAGCGGACAGCTTCAATGTGAGTGTCCTGGTCGATATAGATGCCGGAACCGATGGCTATTCCCAGGGACAGATCTTCACGGTAGCCCGGCATGCGCACGCCGATCAGCGATTCTGAATTGGTACGAACATGTTTGCCCAGCTCCGTGCTGATCGCCGGTAGTGAGCCATTCTCCTTGAACTGAAAAAGCAGTTGCATCGTCCCCAGCGAAGATGCGGAGAACACCACGCCACGGCAAGTAAAGCGCCGGGGCTGCCGTCGAAACCACGCGGTGGAATTCACGGTGCTGACTTCGTATCCGGCGCCGCCATCACTCTGGCCATCCAGGGGTTGGACGTTCACCACCTGAGTTTCAGGAAAGACCCGCGCACCGTGCTTTTCCGCCAGATAGAGGTAGCCGAGATCCAGGGTGTTCTTGGCGCCGTAGCGGCAGCCCATCATGCAGCCACCACAGGCGATGCAGGTAGTTCGCTCGGGACCTTCTCCCCCAAAGAATGGGTCAGGGAAGGTCTGGTTGCCGGGTTCTCCCGGCTTGGGCTGAAAGATGCCCACTTTCGTACGATAGAAGGTATGCCCGCATCCCTCAGCCTCGGCTGCGTTTTGTAGGAGATGGTCAGCAGGTCCGAGGATCGTGTTTTCCGTGGCTCCCAGCATCCGTGCGGCAGTTTCATAGTGCCAGGGCATCTCCGCCTTCCAGTTGGCCAATCCCGTCCATGAGCCCGTTTCCCATACCTTCTCGGGAGAAGCCAGCAGAGTGCAGGCGTACGTAATGGAGCCGCCGCCCACGGCGCAACCGTGGAGAATAGTCACATGCTTGAAAAACCGCATGTTGAAAAAACCACGCAGGCCGAGTTTGGGCCGCCAGAACCAGCGATGCAGGGACCAACTGCTGCGGGGTAACCTGTCAGGCGTCCAGCGCCGGCCCATTTCCATTACCGCGACCCGGTAGCCCTTCTCCGACAATCGATGGGCCGAAACACTCCCACCAAAGCCCGAGCCGATGACGATGAAGTCGAAATCGAATTGGTCGTTGCAGTGCGGCATAGACTCCTTATCGGTCAACTGTCGAAACCGGCTGCGCTTTCTTGCCCCTCCGGACTCGGAAGTCAATCACTTCGCCGACTCTCCCCAGTGCTTCGGCGCTCTGCGGTACATCGGGCCCGAACATCTGAAAGACATGATTCATGCTCTTCCAGGTTTCCAGAACCACCTCGGCGCCCTGGCTGCGCCCGCGGTCGGCGAAGGCCTGAATGCTGTCGTACAGAATCTCGGATTCCCCGGCCTGAATGTAGATATCAGGAAGGCCGCGCAAGTCGGCCGACAGCGGTGTCACCAGCGGATCGCGGCGCTGTGCGGGTTCACAGTACCAGCTTGCCCACTTCTCCAGCATCCGTTTCTCAATCCAGTCAGAAGCTTGATTTCCGGTAAGGCTGGCGCGTTTGCTTTCGAGGTCCGTTGCTGGAGAAAGGGCAACAACCAGTGCTGGCAGTGGTAGCTTGCGATCCCGCACTGCCAACAGCAAAGCCAATGCCAGGTTGCCACCTGCCGAGTCGCCGGCAAGAATCAGGTTCTCAGGATCAGCGCCAGTTTTCAGCAACCAGCGGTAGGCGTAGAGCGCGTCCTCAAGCTGCGCCGGGAAGCGATGTTCCGGCGAAAGTCGATAATCGAGCGCGAACGTTCTGGACTTCGCAGCCAGAGTTATCAGAGCAATGAAGTTGGCGTACGCTCGAGGGTAAAAAGAGTACCCGCCACCATGAAAATACAGGACCGTCAGATCACTTGCGGCGTTCTTTTGTGCAAACCAACTCCCTCGGAATTTCTCCTGCACCACAGGTATGATGTCCACCGCTGAAAGTGCCGGCGAAGTGATCACGACAGAATCCAGATAGCGACGCGCTTCCTTCACATCCCGCATCCTGAAAGCGGTGGTCACTTGCCTCTTCAATATCTCCGTGCTCAGTTCCACCAGCCAGCTCCAGCCGGGCTGGCGTGGGCCTTTGAGCATCCGGCGGGCAGATACCGCCAGGATTGCCTGGCCGATCTTTGCTGCGCTGCACAACTGGTATCTGGTCGGGCCAGCGAAATGCATCCGGGCAACCATACAATCACCTGGTTCTCTATCTGCTCACGGAAGCGCAGTCAGGAAGGCGAGTGGGCACCGAGAGAAGAATCGGCGGGTCCGGCGGAGGGTCGGCCACAAATGTCCGGACCATGCCATGCGCCTGTTGCCACCAGCCCTGAAAGCTTCGACCATCGGCGCAAACCCGCAGCGGGCGCCAGCCGTTGGGGTCGGCCGCCTGGTCAAGCGGGCTTACGGCAACAGTTCGAGTGTCAAGCCGCAACCCTTCACGCAGGGCCTTCAGCGCACTCTCTTTTGCGCTCCAAAGCAAAGTTACCAGCCGGGAACGTTCGGCCTCGCTGATCCGCGCCACCAGCGCTTGCTCGTCCTCGGTGAAATAGTCGGCGACAAACGCCTCGCTTCGCGCTTCGATCACTTCCTGATCACAACCCAAATCCCCACCCGACCTTGTAACCGCACAAATGGCGGCACCGGACCTGTGGCTGATTGAAATCGTGACTGCGGCCGGATCATTCGCAATGAAAACTTCCGGTGCGCCGGACAATGCCGGGCGTATTTCGATTTGGGCAAGGATTTGGGGATCAGCTGGCATTCTCAGAAGAGAAGCCACCGCGCATTTTGCCGTCCAGCGTCCCAGCCGCCAGTCGTCGCGCCGTTTGGCCAATCGCATGCCTTCCAGGCAGACGCATTCGCTGACGCTCAGCCAGTCGTTTTCCGCCGGAACGTCATTTTGGGTCTGCTCCAGCCAGTAAATGTGCTCCACATTCACACCTCACCGCGATTCAGAGATCAACTCTAAGCTGCCGCATCACTCAGGATGGCCTCTGACTTTCCGGAATGCTCCTCTTTTTCAATCCCTCGTTCAACCGCATGGATGAGATAGGGACGCAAGTCCCCGGGGGGGAGAATGTGATTCAGCGCGCCCACTTCGAGAGCCCGTTGCACGCTGTGCACGCGGTCAAACTCGGCGGCCATCTCACCCAACTTCTCCGAGTGCACAATCTTGAACAGTTCTTCCCACTGGGTACGCAAGCGCCCCTTCTCTGCACTCTCGGCCTGCGCCATCGCCTGGCTCAGCGCTTGCAGCCGCGGGTCTTTACGGGCTCTGGCATCAACTTCACCCGCGAAAACCACCGCCGCCGCGGGCGCCCCGCCAATTACCGAGGCATAGGTCCCCTCCAGGGCTGCGACTTCAAGTTGTTCGTTCAGGGCTCGCGAGAAGACCACATACGCGCCACCGTGATAGCGCGAGATCACGCAAAACACGATCGGGCCTTTGAAATTCACCACGGCCCTGCCAATCTCAGCGCCATATTCAAGCTGCAACCTGCGCATGGATTCCGGCGAGCCATCGAACCCTGACAGATTGGCCAGCAGGACTAGCGGCCGGTTATTGCTGGCCGCATTGATGGCCCGTGCCACCTTCTTCGAGGATTGGGGAAACAGGGTCCCGGCACTCCACTGGTCTGGTCCGTCGGCGGGGACAAATCCCAAGCGCGGCACTGGCTGCGACTCGATTCCAATCATGCAAACGGGATAGCCACCCAGATGAGCGTCCCAGACCACGGCCGTCTCAGCGGCCCGCATGCCTGCCCAGCGCTCGAGTGGCGCGTGATCCTGGTCGGCGACCGCCCTCATCACTTTCCGGATGTCGAAGGATTTCTTCCGTCCCGGGTTGGTTTCGTCGGACAGAATCTCGCCGACCAGCGCGAAACCCTCCTCGCCATTTTGACTGTGGGCATGGACTCGCACATCCCGATCGATGGGATCATGGGTCACGGCGCGTCGGGGGAAGCGCTCGCCCGGAGCGATGTAGGTGTGGTCATAGTGACGGAACAGGATGTGGCAGGCCTCATCAATATCTCGCGCCCAGTACTGGGCTTGCCCGTTTGGTCCCATGATGCGATCGTAGCCGCCGATGCCTTGATTGTCCTCGGCGGAGACGCTGCCGGAATAATCAAGCGCCCGCTTGCCCGTGAGCACCATGGCTGCCTTCGGTGTCATCACCAGAATGCCGCGGGTGTGCATGAGCATGGTGGCCTCGGCGTTCCAGTAAGGCTGTGCGCCGACATTGATTCCGTTGACCACCAGATTGACCTCGCCGCCTGCTTGCGTGAACTCAATCAAGCGGCGGAGGACACGGGCAATCCAATCCATGCCCTCGACTCCACACTCCATCGAGATCTTGGCCCCAGCCGAAAGGGTGAACCACTCCAAAGGAACGTTTTTCCTCTTAGCCAGATCCAGGGCGGCCAGGATGCGCCGGCATTCTGGCTCAGCGATGGCTCCCAGGTCCTTGCTCGGATCTCCCAGTAGCACGACCCTGGCCATGCCCTCGGGATACTTGCTGGTGAAATTTCGGATCATGCCCACAATAATGTTGGACTTGTTCTGGCCATAGGGCCGATCCACTGGACCCAGTTCGCCTGCGGTATCAAGATCGTATTCGACAAAATCACCCGCGGGGAATTCCGCCCGCGTGTCTTCCGGAGCGGGCGTGAGCATCCTGATGATCTCGTACGGGTACATGAGTCCGCGCTGGCGCATGCGGACCACTTTCCGGTCATACTCGGTCAGCGGTTTGATCACTTGCAGTTTGTCCGCGGGCCGGAAGGTTATCAGCGAGTCGGTGCCGCCCGGGCTCGAAATGCGCACCACCATATCGCGCAGTTCGCCGGTTGCAGGATTAGGAATCCGGGCACGTACCACCACCTGTTCCAGTCCCAGTCCTTCGGTCGCAGGCGAGAGCTTGCGTACGATATCGCGCAATTCATCCCGCTCCAGAGTGAGTGGCGGCCACACGTACAGGAATATCCGGTTCCAATAGAGACGATCCTGGGGACGCCGCCGTGACTGAAATAGCCGGATGCCCGCGAGGGCTTCCGTCAACATGCGCTCCAGGTGCGGCAGTTGCACGACTCGGCCTGCCTCATCCCGCACCGGGGTTACATCGCGCACTTCCGCACAGGCAATCAGCCGCTCATCCTTGGGATTATCGCGAGCTACGGCGTGCAGCAGATAAACATCTTCCACTGACGGCAGCCGTTCAATATTGAAATTGCTCAGGCGCCAGAGATGAAGGCGCTTACCCATCATGGGATGGAGCCCACGATAGAGCTTCTCCTCTTCATACGTGTTCCCGCAGCAGCGATAGGTGAAATGCAGCATACTGCTCATGCCTTCGCCACGGCCGGGGCCGGCTACAGCCACCACGATGCGCCGGATGGGACGAGAAAACCCGGCCTGGTTGAGCAGTGTGCGGACTTCCTGCTGCGTGGCTTCGGCATCCCCCAGCGAGCCGGAATGCCAAACGTAAAAATCAACCACGATGTCATGATCTGCTGGGACTTCCGCCACCAGCGGAAGCATCGCGCGTACCGCTTCGGACAGCTGGGCATACTGAGCATGCGTGGTAAAGGCGTGGATGCGCTTTCCTTCGTGATCGTATTCCGTTAATGCATAGCACTGTCCGTTTTGCTCCAGCGAGCGCAGGTTGATGAGCGTCCGTATCCGGTAATAGCGCCAGGTGATCGCCTCCAGCATCAATCTGCGCAGCGCAGGATCGGCGGTGGCGAACCGGCCGGACAGCAGCCCGATAAGCGGCTGTGGACACTCCACCAGCGCCCGCAATCGCTCGTGACGGTCCTCGGCATTGGGATTGGCGGCCATGTAGGCGAGATGATCTTCCACCAGGTCGTAGACTTGTGTGCGTGCCCGCTCAAATAGCGGCTGATCGAAGTAGCGATAGCGCACCTCCCGCGCCAGATCACTCAGGTTAGGGAAGAATCCGTTGGTCATCGCAATCATGCGATCGAGAAGTATGCGGAACGATTCCTCAGCCGCGGGAACCGGCGCCCCGGCGCGCGGCAGGCGCCGTTCCAACACGCTCCGGACAAGCGTAATTTGCTGCTCCACCCGTTGGTGCGATTTGTAGATCCAGAGCAGACTCTCTTCCAGTTCAGGCGAGCGATCCAGACTGCGCACTCCGTAATAGGCCAGGGCGCGCTGCAACCCGCTGACAAAGGCCGCCGGAAGTCCTTCACCTCGCGTATCCAGCATGCGCAAATAGGAAAACAGGTAAACCTCGGCGCTGGGCTCTTCACCGCTGGCTTGATGATCTACCTTCGGCTCGCGCTGGAACAGAGAGCAGATATCGACAAAGATATTGAGGATGGCATCTTCGCTTTCTCTTATTTTGTCGCTCTCCACCGGGGCACCCTTGCTCGATTCGGAGAGCAGCCGCGCACTCTGCGCCGGGTCCACATCGAACCCGAGCATGAGCTGACGAAGTTCTTCCAGGCTCTGGAGGCCGCTGGAATCAACGGCTTCCGCATTGCCGCCGGGGACGAGCGAAGCGCCGAAAATCACGCCCTCGGCGACGCCCGCCGCATCGCCGCTGGCGTCGGGGTCAATCTGCAACAGCGGTGCGCCCGTGTCCACTTGTACGTTGGGTATGGTCATCACTTGCCGGATTTTCCCGGAAAATGGGGCCACGACCTGCATTTCCATTTTCATGGCTTCCAGCACAAGCAAGCGATCGCCCACCGCAACCGTGTCGCCCGCCTTCACCGCAATGGAAACCACCACCGCCGGGGCCGACGCGTGCACAATACCGCCATCATCACGATCAATCTGGTGCGAGACCCCGTCTACCTCGATCCTGTAACTCACCCCCTGCAGCACGGAGATGACATGAAAGCGCCGTCCAAAGGCAGTGAGCCAATATTCAAACTGATCCCGGCGTTCGATCTGGGCATCGATGCGCGATCCATTCACTTCAACGCGGTACTGCTGAGGACCGAGGCGGTAAGTCCTGGGCGAGTAGGAATGCCCGCGGTAGCGTAGTTCGGCAGTATGGCCTACCTCAGTCCGGACCTGTGGCCGTCCCCGCACCGCCGACGCGTAGAACTGGGTCTGCTCCACCACCAATTGTGCGTCGTAAGCTTCGATCGCAGCCTGCACCAGGGCCACGTCGGCGTAACCACGAGAAAGATGTTCACCGGTGGCGGCCAGCCGGTCCAGCCAGCCGGTATGTACATCTCCCCGCTGCACTTCCGGGCGGCTCAGCAGTTCGAGAAGAAATGTCTTGTTACTCGCCCCGCCTTTGATGACGACCACGCTCTCCCGCAAGGCCCGTTGCAGGCGGGAAAGCGCCTCTTGGCGGTTTTGGCCGTAGGCGATGATCTTGGCGATCATGGAATCGAACTCCGAAGGCACGACATCGCCTTCCGCCACTCCGGTGTCAATCCGGACTCCTGGCCCGGTCAGAAACCGGAATCGCTGGATGGCGCCAGGGGCCGGAGCAAAACCGTTATCCGGATCTTCCGCGTTCAGCCGCACTTCGATGGCGTGACCGGTGGTGCGCGGGGGTTCTCCTTCCAGTCGACCGCCGCGCGCGACATGAATCTGAAGCTTGACCAGATCAATTCCGGTCGTGCATTCCGTCACTGGATGTTCAACCTGCAACCGGGTGTTCATTTCCATGAACAGAAAGGTCCGGGTCTCTGGTTCGTACAGGAATTCCACCGTGCCGGCGTTGTGATATTCCGCCGCCTGGCTCACGCGCACTGCCGCCTGGCGCAAAGCTGCATCCTGCTCGGGTGACAGGGCCGGCGACGGCGCTTCTTCAAGAATTTTCTGGTGGCGGCGCTGAATCGTGCAGTCGCGCACGCCAACCGCCCATGTGGTTCCATAATGGTCGGCAATGACTTGCACTTCGATGTGACGCGCTCCCTCTACCAGGCGTTCCATGAAAACAGTGGGATCGCCGAAGGCCTTGAAGGAATCAGCCCGAGCGCTCTCGAAGGCCTGCGGAAGTTCGTCGGCCGAGCGCACCTTGCGAATCCCGTGACCTCCCCCTCCTGCCGTCGCCTTGATAAGGAGGGGGTAGCCCATGCGCTCGGCATGACGAGATGCATCATTGAGCGTCTCGACCGGCCCGCCGCTCCATGGGGCCACCTCGATCTGCGCTTTTTCAGCTAAGAACTTGGAGGAAATCTTGTCGCCCAGCCGCCGCATCACGTCGCCATCGGGACCGATGAAAACGATGCCCATTTCACGGCAAAGGTCGGCGAATGCCGCGTGTTCGGCCACGAAGCCCCATCCTACCCAGACCGCTTCCGCACGTGCAGCGGCCAAGGCCCGTTCGAGCCGCCCATAGTCGACGTAACTGCTCTTGGGCTGCAGAGTATTTGGATCAAGGACCTGCGCGGCACCCAGGCACACTGCCTCGTCCGCCTCGCGCACGAACATGGCATGGCGGTCAGGCTCGGTAAACAGCGCGATAGTGCGCAATGCTGTGCCGTGCTCCTGATTGAACTCGCGGACGGCATGGATGAAACGCATGGCCGCCTCACCCCGGTTCACGATCGCTACGCGTTGGAATTCGTGGTTCATAAGCTTCTGGCTCGACAGCTCCAGCTCCTCACCGCCGATTATGCCGCGACCGGTTCCAGTGACATGGCCAGCTGGAGTGGTTTCAAGCGCTCGGCGTCGATACTGTTCGGGACCGCCACCGTGCGGTATCCACTGAGTTGCACGTAATGGTTCCCTGCTCCATCAACAACCTCGGCATCAAAACTTCCTTGAGCTTGATTGAGAGTGACCACAGCGTACAGACGCCCCTCTGCCAGATCGGGAGACCGTAATAAGGAGACTCGATCAATGTGTTGAGGCAGGCCCATGCGGCTCTGCGCACCCATCTCCCAGATACCGGCGGTCTGGAAACAAAGCTCGATCAGCCGCGGCGCCATCAGCGTCGGAAGTTCAGCCGGATGGTGATTGCCCGGAAGGTCTTTCGCCATCAACCCGACGATCCGGTTCCCATCCCACCACGCCCGCTCCAGAACCTGGTACGCGGGTCCATGGAAGTAGAGACGATAAATATCGGCAGCTTCGATGATGTGACCCGCCGGTGAATATGGTGCCGTGGCCACGACCTCGGGTGTCCGCTTCGTCAGCCGGACACGGCCGGTGAAATGCGTGGTGCGCTGCGGCTCCGTCTGATTCGGGAGTGGCCGGAAGCCAATCAATCCACAATCCGCCACAACACCGTCCTTATCCGGATGAACTAGCGCTTCGACCGTCACTGTGCGGGGCTCACTCCGGTAAAACTTGAACGGCGCGAGGAAATTGACGTTTTCAATCTCTGCCACGCGCCAACCCGGAAGCATGCGCACTGCAGCTTCCGCAAACGCTTCGATGCCCATGACGCCCGGCAGCACCGGGGTACCGTCAATCTGGTGGTCGTGGAGAAAGGGTTGGACTTTCGGATCCAGCGCAGTCTGCAACGTGATGGGGCTGTAGAGCCCCGCCCTGGCGACTTTGCCAATCATGGGCCCTGCTGAAGGCGTTCTCTTTTCTCCAGATGCGTCTGGAGCGCTGGTATCGAGTCCGCCACTGGCATCCCATTCCTTGAGCAGCGCTCCCAGTCGCTGGCCGATCACGATCTCGCCCCGCGTCCCGCCCGCCGTAAGCTCACGGCGAATCAAAGGAATTCCCGCTTCAGGCGGCAGCATGTCGATGCCCGCCATTTCCATCACCTTGGGAATGGACCCGCGCGTGGCCATACCGATGCCGCCCCACGCCGTCCAATCGATCGCGATCCCACGCGTAGCCGGACGAGTTGTGCGGAAGCTGGATGTGATCTTGCACAACAGATCGTTGGCTGAAGCGTAATCCGTCTGCCCGGGATTACCGAACCGGCCCGCAATCGAGCTGAACGCCACTGTCGCTCCCATGGGCATGTCGCCGGTTGCATGCAACAAATTGAAGAAGCCGTCACTCTTGACGTCAAAGACCAGGTCAAACTCACGCGCGTCTTTGTCCGCCAAAGAATGGCTGCGCTCGATGCCGGCGGCGTGCAGGAGCACGTCAATATGTCCGCTGCGTTCGCGCACCTGACGAATCACTTGGGCCACGGCCTCCGCATCCGTGAGGTTTACGCTGAAATAATGCGGCGTGCCACCGGCCGCGCGCACGGCGTCGATTGCAGCGCGCGCAGCTTGTGCCCGCTCAAGCGCTGCCAGCTCTTTTTCCACCAGGGCCGGCG
>JBARIF010000314.1:0-12051 GCA_049799615.1 Terriglobales bacterium | reverse complement strand
GGGCGGGGACGCCCACTCGACAGCCGGCTGGACGCCGGCGCTACTTTGCCGAGACCCTCTTGAGTTTCGCTTTTTATTCACTATAATATCCCCAGTTCCCTTGGCCACCACTGACTACAGTCTCGCGCACAGCCTCCCGGCCAATATTGAAGCCGAGCGGTCCATTCTCGGCGCCATCCTGCTGGACAACTTTGCCTACAACCAAGCGGCGGAGCATCTCAAGCCGGAAGACTTTTCTCTCGACTCCCATCGCCGCATCTACACCCGCATGATGGACCTGGCCGAGTCCTCCCGGCCGATCGACATGATCACGCTGGTCGAAGAGTTCGACCGGCATAAGGAACTTGAGGCCATCGGAGACGTGGGCTACATCTCCGGCCTGGTGGATGGCGTACCCGACCGGCCCAGCATCGAGCACTACATCAAGATTGTGCGCGACAAGGCGCTGATGCGTGGGCTGATCCACGTTTCGAATTCCGCCATTTCGCGCGCCGCCGATCAGAGCGATCCCGCCGAGGAAGTTCTCAACGACGCCGAAGCCGCCATCATGCAGCTCTCCGAAAAGCGCATTGGCCGCGGCTTCATGGGCGTGCAGGACATCGTCAAGGAGTCCTTCGGATCAGTCGATGCCCTGCTGCAACGCGGCCAGCGCATCACCGGGCTGGCCACGCATTACACCGACCTCGACGAAATGACCAGCGGGCTGCAGCGCTCGGACCTGATCATCATCGCGGCCCGGCCTTCCATGGGGAAGACTGCATTCGCCATGAACATCGCGGAAAACGCATCGATCGAAGACCAGAAGGTGGTCGGCATGTTTTCTCTCGAAATGTCGCGCGAGGCCCTGCTGTTGCGGCTTTTGTGTTCGAAGGCGCGGGTGGACTCGCACAAGATGCGCACCGGTTCACTGTGGCGGGACGATATGGACAAAGTGGTCCACGCCATGGACCAACTGGCGCACGCGCCGATTTTCATCGACGACACACCGGGCATCAGCCTGAGCGAGATGCGGGCCAAGGCGCGACGCCTGCAGCAATCACAGGGCAGGCTCGATCTGATCATCGTGGACTACCTGCAGCTCATGTCGGGCGGGGGCAGGCGCTACGAGAACCGGACCCAGGAAGTGTCCGCGATCTCCCGAGGGCTTAAGGGGTTGGCCAAGGAACTCAAGGTGCCGGTGGTGGCGCTGTCCCAGTTGAGCCGCGCGCCGGAAAGCCGGGGCGGCGACCACCGTCCGCAACTCGCCGACCTGCGGGAATCAGGGTCGATCGAGCAGGATGCGGACGTGGTGGCCTTCATCTTCCGGGAGGAGGTTTACAAGCCGGACGAGCCCGAACTGGACGGCGTGGCGGAGATCATTATCGCCAAGCAGCGCAATGGCCCGACCGGCCGGATCAGGCTGGCTTTCGTCAAGCGCTCCACCCGATTTGAGTCCATGGCCCAGGACGGCATGGGAGCGCCGGAATAGGGCTTTCCAGATTAAATTCGCGCCTACAACTCCGATTCCAGACCCTGTGGAAAGCTTGTGGAAGCGAGGGTCTGTTCCATTTCAGGAACAACCGGCTGACCTTTGACCGACTTATTGCTAGTCACTAAAATTCCCCTAACTCGCGTGGATGGCAGCACTTAGTCCTACGCCCGGCGCGGATGCCCAGAGACTTACCGCTTTGCGCCGAACTTGTACATGCTTTGGGATTTGCACATTCGAAGAGACATTGCCCAAATGTCGAGCGGGTAATCTGGACCGGAAATGGCCCTCGGTTGTGCAAGGAACGGGGCGCAGCGTAACCGTCCAGTCAGATCCGGGACTGGCCGAAGAAACGAAAGCGCCCCAGACCCAGGTTTGAGTTTTGGGACGCCCGTCGAACAGCCCTCCCCCAAGAACTGCTCAAAAGCAAGCTAAACCTCTTCCCGGTTCGGGTAAATGGCTCCGCGGTGCCAGAGGACGGCACTATCGGGCTAAGGCCGAGGAACGGCCCCTCTGGGAGGAAAGGGAAGCTACGGGCAGGGATAAATTTCTAAGAGGCATGAAGCTCCACATCTCCCAGCATCTTGCATGTGGAGCCTCAGGCCAGGACCACTGAGGCATTGTGTCATCGGAAAAAGTTTCGCGGCTGAAAAAGAAGTCCAAGAGTCGGTTTACCGACGCCGACGACTAAATGCACCCCCGACCGGGGGCATCGCTATATTGACCACATATTGCGGCAACCCAGCGGTGCCATGGAGCGGATACATCTAACGATCCTGGAAGGAAATGCCGATTAAGCTCTCGAGGCCGGGGATCCCAGCCCCAAGAGTGAAGCGCCGATCTGGTTCGAAAACGCCTGGACAAGGGCACAATCAAGAACGAGCTATGACACGAACCGCAGAAATCTTTCGGGCGCTGACTTTGCCACCAGTGGATTTTGTACGCTCCCTGTTCAAGAGCCGGGAAAGCGTGCTGCGCCATAGCGATCCGCGGCATTCCGACGTGCCGGTGCTGCGCCGGGCAGAGATCGCCGCCGTGTACCACAGCCAGCGCGTGGCCGGCGACTTCTACGAGTTCCTCCGGGTGGGCCCGTCGCGCGTGCTGTTTGGGCTGTTCGACCTGGCCAGCCGCAGGGAGGACACACGCTCCATCCTGATCGCGGCCCAGAACACTTTTCGAAGCGTTGCGCCCACTCTTTTCGCAGGGGAGGACTTCAACGAGGCGGAAGCCATGGTTGGGCTTTGCCATGCGGTCAACTGCACGATCCTGCAAGTTGCCGGGGGGATCCGTAGCTGTCCGGCGTTTATCGGTTGCTATAACGAGGACCTGGGTACGGTGTGCTATGCCAACGCCGGTCATACTCCGGCACTGCTGCGCGACGATTCCGGCGTCACCCAGTTGGAGGCGAGTGGACTGCCGCTGGGCATTTTCTCTCACGCCACGCACAGCGCCGCCACTTGCGCCCTGGGACCGGGCGCGGTTCTTCTTGTGGTCTCGCGCGGAATTGTGGAAGCCGAGTACAACAATGAGGAATTCGGCCTGGAAGGCGTGAAGGACAGTCTGCAACGAGCCTCCGCCCTCACGGCACAGGACTTATGCCTGTCCATTCTGCAGGCGGCGCAGAGTTTCATGGACACTGCGCCGGCCCACAACGACGTCACTGCCCTGGCGCTGCTGCGCTACCGTCCCGATTCGCTGGGATCGCGTTCACCGGAGCGCAAGCGGCGTCCTAGTGTCGCACCGGCAAGAGAAAACAAAACACGGAGCCGCATTCAAGCTGGCTGGTGACGCCGATTTTGCCGCCGTGGGCTTCGACAATCGCGCGCGCGATCGCCAAGCCCATGCCGGTTCCCTGCACCCGGTAGCGCTGATTCTTGCCACGATAGAACTTATCGAAAATCAGCCCCTGCTCCATATCGTCAATGCCGAGACCCTGGTCGGCGACACAGACTTCGAGGTTGGCGCCCTTCAACTCGGCGGAGATGCGGATGGGGGACTCGGGCGGCGAATATTTGGCGGCATTCTCCAGCAGCTGGACCAGGACTTCCTTGGTGCGGTCGGGGTCCAGGCGGACACTAATGGCTTGAGGCACCCTGATCTCCATGGGATGCTTGCCCAGCATCGGTTTAAGGTCTTCCACTGCGGCCTGCACGAGCTCAAGCACGACGCAATCCCTTAGCTCGAGTTGAAATTCGTGGGATTCAAGTTGCGCCACTTCCGCGGCTTCGCCGACCAGACGGTTCAAGCGATCGGTCTCTTCGTTGATGACCGTCATCAGTTCCCGTTGATCGTCCGGACCCAGGCCGGTGGGGGAGAGCAGGCTGGTAATCGAAGCCTTGATCGAGGTCAGCGGAGTACGGAACTCGTGGGTGACGGAGTCCAGAATGGCGGAGCGTAAGCGTTCGCCTTCGCGAGCCGCTTCGGAGCGGGCCATGATCTCCACCGCATTGGCGCGCTCCACCGCGATGGCGATGAGGCTTCCCATGGCTGCCAGGGTTTGCCGGGAGAGGTTGCCGGCAACGCCCATGGCGCCGACGGTGCGCACTCCCATCTTCAGCGGAGTGAAACTCAGGTTGCGGGCGCTGTCCACCACCGCTTCGCCGCGGGCAATGATGGATTTAAGTTGCTCGCCATCCAGACCGGGCGTATCGATTCCCGAACGATAGATGTTGCCCTTGTCGGGGACATACACCGCCGCAGCGGAGACGCCGAAGGATTCGACCACATGTCCGGGAACCGCGTTGAGCAGTTGCAAAACGTTGTCCGCGGTCAGCAACTGCTGACTGAAGTTGTACAGGCGCTCCAGTTCGCGACGCCGTCCCACGGCCTCGTCCGTCTGCTTGCGGGCCCGATCGGACAACTGGCTGGCGATCACGGCGGTGATCAAAAAGGCAAAAAGGGCGATCCAGTTCTGCGTGCCCGCGATGGTGAAGGTGCGAACCGGCGGAAGAAAATAGAAGTTGAAAACCGTGGTGGCGAAGAATGCGGTGAAGAGCGCGTAGCGCAAACCCCACAGGGCGGAGACGATCAAGACCCAGATCAGCAGGGTGAGGGCCACGGTGGTGGGATTGACGCGGAGAGCGGCGGTATAGATGTAGGCCACAAGAAGGAGAACCGCGGCACAAGCCGCAAAACGGAGCGCCGCCCTGATCACCGGCTGGTTCACGATCAAGGATTGTAGCCGAATATCGACAAATCGACCGGCGTCCACGACAATAGGCGGCGATGGCCAAGACTCCGGAACAATGGCTTGAACACGCCGCGCCTGAAAAAAAGGGGGGCACGCTCAAGCTGTTCCTCGGATACGCCCCGGGCGTGGGGAAAACCTACAACATGCTGAGCGAGGCCATCCGGAGGAAGAGCCGCAGCGAAGACGTGGTCATTGGCATCGTCGAGACCCACGGGCGCAAAGGGGTGGTTGAGCTGACGGAGAAACTCGAGACCGTCCCCCGGAAGAAGGTGGAATACAAAGGCACAGTTTTCGAGGAAATGGACCTCGATGGAATCCTGGCCCGTAAACCAGCCGTGGTGGTGGTGGACGAACTGGCGCACACCAACATCGAAGGCAGCAAAAACCACAAGCGCTACGAGGATGTCCTGCAGCTGCTGGATGCCGACATCGATGTATTGACGACCATGAATGTGCAGCACCTGGAGAGCGTGGCGCCCAGCGTGCAAAGAATCAGCGGCATCACGGTGCGCGAGACTGTGCCGGACTGGGTGATGAAGCGGGTGCGGGAAGTGGTCATGGCCGACCTCACTCCGGAGGCGCTGCAGACCCGCATGCGGCGCGGCGACATTTATCCCCTGGACCGGGTGGAGAAGGCGCTCTCGAATTTTTTTCGTCCGGGAAACCTGATTGCCCTCCGCGAACTGGCCCTGCAGGAAGTGGCCCAGGAAGTTGACCGCAGCCTGGAAAGTTATCTCGAGCACGAGGGTGGAGATCGTAATCTTGGGATCCGGGAAAAATTCGCGGTGGCGATCAGTTCCAATCCCGCGGCGCAGCACCTGATTGCCCGCGCGGCCCGCATGGCCAAGCGGCTGGACGGTGAGTTGTACGTGGTATACGTGGACATTGGAGTGGACGACAACGAGGCCAACCAGCGATCACTGGCGTCGAACGTGCGTTTTGCTGAAGCCGTGGGCGCCCAGGTAGTCAAGTTAAAGTCACCGACCGTGGCCAAAGCCGTGGCCCAGTTTGTCCGGCAGAAGCACATTACCCAGGTGGTGTTTGGTCATTCTTCGGTTAAAGGCTGGAAGCGTTACCTGTATCTCAATGCCATCCACAAATTTCTCCGGGACGCGCCGCCGGTGGATGTCCACATAGTCACCCAGCAATCCTCTTAAACACTCATGGCCGACAAGAAGCGCATCCTGGTGGTCGATGATGAACCGCAGATCACGCGGGTGCTACGCACTGCTCTCACCGGCAGCGGCTACGAAGTCCGCACCGCGAATGACGGCCACGCCGGCCTGCGATCGGCGCGAGAGTGGCAGCCCGACCTGGTGATCACGGACGTCTCCATGCCGAACATGAGTGGGCTTGAACTGTGCCGGCAACTGCGCGCCGAGTCTGCGTTGCCGATCATCGTGTTGTCGGTAAAGGGCGAGGAGAAAACCAAGGTCGAGGCACTCGACGCCGGGGCCGACGACTACGTGACCAAGCCGATCGGCATGGACGAACTGCTGGCGCGGGTGCGCCGGAACCTGGCGCGCACCCAGCCGGCCGAAGACGTCACAAAGCGGACCATTGTCATTGGCGACTTCAAGATCGATGCGGATGCGTTCCGGGTCTCGGTGAAGAACAGCGATGTGCGGCTTACGCCCAAGGAGTTCGAACTTCTACTCTATCTGGCGAGACACTCCGGCCGGGTGGTTACGCATCGCACGCTGCTTCTTGCCATCTGGGGACCGAACAGCGTGGAGCAACCGGAACATCTGCGGGTGCTGGTGGGGCAACTGCGGAAAAAAATCGACGCTACCGAGACGCCGCGCTACATCATCACCGAACCTTGGGTAGGGTATCGTTTCGAGCCTGCCGGCAGCGATTGACTCTATTGCCTCTACGAACTCGCCGCCGCAGAGCGAGGCGCTCGGCTACATTGATTGAGCGCCGGCCTTTTCCTGGCTAACTCCTTCCCGCCCAGTCTGTTGCCGCCTTACGATTCTTTTATGCACTTCTTATACAAACTTTACGGTCAAAACTATCCAATGTCATTGAGAGATGACAATGCTTCACCTGCAAACAGCCGCGAGCCCAGCAATGGCCACCATGCTGCTGGGATGCGTTTTGGGCCTGGGATTCATGGTGCGTTTTCTCATCGCCTTGACCGTCGATGGAAAAGAGGCGCATTCCGTGCATCCGGTTCGCCCCGGAGGACTACACTACGTCGCGGATCGATCGCGATCCCGGGCAGCGTACAACTCGGCAGTCGCGAACTCGGCGTCTCATCTTGCCATTGGGGTGGTGCGAATCACCCGCGCGCTTGCTGCTAACAGGATCCGGGGGAACAGGCGCCCTGCAGTGCACCGGCTCCATCTGGTGACCTTCGGCAAGACCCATCGAGAAGTCGATATCACAGCCGAGCGCCGCTATCGCTCGGGCTGAGGCTGCGTTAACGAATCGGAGGACCCAAGACATGCGAGACATCATTTTCGTTGCGATCACGATTGCTTTCTTTCTGATTTCCATCGCCTATGTGAAGTTCTGCGATCGCATTCGCTGAGGTGAAATGTCATGGATGCTGAATCAATCATCATGCTGATTGTGAGTGCAGGACTGATGGTTTATCTGCTGTACGCCCTGCTGAGGCCGGAGAGGTTCTAATCCCAATGACGGTAAATGGCTGGCTGCAAATCATCGTGTACCTCGCCGTGATACTGGCGGTAACCAAGCCCATGGGCGTGTTTATGGCGCACGTGTTCAACCGCGAGCGCACCTTCCTCGACCCGGTGTTGCGTCCGGTGGAGCGCCTGTTGTACCGCCTGACGATGGTGGACGAAGAACACGAGATGCGCTGGACGGAGTACGCGTTCGCCATGCTGCTGTTCAGTTGCGTCTCCATGCTGGTGCTGTATCTGATCGAACGCACGCAGCAGATCCTGCCTTTGAACCCCCAGAAGTTCGCGGCTGTAGGGTCCGATCTTGCCTTCAATACCGCGGCCTCGTTCACCACCAACACCAACTGGCAGAACTACAGCGGCGAGTCCACCATGAGCTATCTCACCCAGATGGCTGGGCTGGCTTACCACAACTTCGCCTCGGCGGCGGTCGGAATTCTGCTTGCGATTGCCTTCATTCGCGGCATCTCGCGGCACGAGAAGGAGACCATCGGTAACTTCTGGGTTGATCTCACCCGGACCACACTTTGGGTACTGTTGCCGACCTGCACTATTTACGCGCTGATCCTGGTCTCGCAAGGTGTGGTGCAGAACTTCAGGCCATATGACACGGTGAAACTGATCGAACCGCAGCAAGTGCAGAGGGTGACCGACGGCAAACCGGTGGTTGGTCCGGATGGCAAGCCGGTGATGGACACGGTCACCGACCAGGTAATCGCGCAGGGACCAGTCGCCTCGCAGGAAGCGATCAAGATGCTGGGCACCAACGGCGGCGGTTTCTTTAACGCCAACAGCTCGCATCCTTTCGAAAATCCCACGCCGTTGAGCAATTATCTGGAGATGATTTCCATTTTTGTGATCCCGGCCGGCCTGACGTACACGCTGGGACGGATGACGGGGTCACCGCGACATGGGTGGGCGGTCTGGGCGGCCATGGCGATTCTGTTTGTGTGCGGCGTGACCACAGCGTACTGGGCGGAAGCCAAGGGCAATCCCCTGCTCAAGGGAGTGGACCAGCACGCCAGCCTGATGCAGTCCGGCGGCAACATGGAAGGCAAGGAAGTCCGGTTCGGCATTGCCGACTCCACGCTATTTGCCACCGTCACGACGGACGCGAGTTGCGGCGCCATCAATGGCTGGCACGATTCCTACACGCCCCTGGGCGGGATGGTGCCGCTGGCCAACATCATGCTCAGCGAAACCGTATTTGGCGGCGTGGGCGCGGGCATGTACGGCATTCTGATCTATGTGGTACTGGCGGTCTTTATCGCCGGGCTGATGGTCGGCCGCACGCCGGAGTATCTGGGCAAGAAAATCGAAGCTTATGACGTGAAGATGGCCATGCTGGTTACGCTGGTGTTTCCGCTCATCATCCTGATGTTTGCGGGTATCTCGTCGGTCGAGGGATTCGGGACATCGAGTATCAGCAATCCGGGACCACACGGCCTGACTCAGATTCTCTACTCCTTCACATCGCAGGCTGGCAATAACGGCTCCGGTTTCGGCGGACTGAACGGGAACACACCCTGGTACAACATCGCCGGCGGCATGACGATGCTGGTGGGACGCTTCTTCATGATTCTTCCCATGCTGGCTATCGCCGGGAACCTGGCCAGGAAGAAATATGTTCCGCCGTCGCTGGGCACGTTCCCGGTGACGACCCCGCTCTTCAGCGTCCTGTTGGTGGGGGTGATCGTGATTGTGGGCGCGTTGACTTTTTTTCCCGCACTGAGCCTGGGACCCATTCTTGAGCACCTGTTGATGCAGGCCGGAAAGACCTTCTGAGGAAATATGGCAGAGAAAAAAGGTAGAGCGATTTGGGACTTAAAGATCGTGCAACGTGCGATCTGGGATTCGATACTGAAGCTGAATCCCCGCAAGATGATGGGCAACCCCGTCATGTTTGTGGTAGAGGTGGGCAGCGTGCTGACCAGCGTCCTGCTGGTGCGCGATGTAATCAGCCACCAGGGCCAGTTCGGCTTCAACCTCCAGATCACGCTCTGGCTGTGGTTCACGGTGCTGTTCGCCAATTTCGCGGAAGCCATGGCGGAAGGGCGCGGCAAAGCCCAGGCGGACGCTCTGCGCAAGGCCCGATCAGAGACGGTCGCGAATCGAGTCCTGCCCGATGGCCAGATCGAAAAGATCGCCAGTTCCAAGCTGCGTTCGGGCGACATCGTGTCGGTATCCGCTGGCGAGTTCATTCCTGGTGATGGTGAAATCGTTGAAGGCGTGGCCTCAGTGGACGAGTCCGCGATCACGGGCGAGTCCGCGCCCGTGATTCGCGAGGCGGGAGGCGACCGCTCGGCCGTCACCGGTGGCACGCGCGTACTCTCCGACTACATCAAAATCAAGATCACTTCCAATCCCGGAGAAACCTTTCTCGATCGTATGATCGCGCTGGTCGAGGGCGCGGAGCGGCAGAAGACGCCCAATGAAATTGCGCTCAACATCCTGCTGGCGGGCTTGACGATTATCTTTCTCCTGGCTGTAGTCACCCTGCAGCCGTTCGCGATTTATTCGGGATCGCCGCAGACGGTTTTTGTTCTGGTGTCGCTGCTGGTCTGCCTGATTCCGACCACAATCGGCGGGTTGCTTTCCGCCATCGGCATTGCTGGCATGGACCGCCTGGTGCAGCACAACGTGCTGGCCATGTCGGGACGCGCAGTCGAGGCAGCAGGCGACGTCAATACTCTGCTTCTGGACAAAACCGGCACCATCACGTTGGGAAACCGTCAGGCGGCGGAGTTTGTGTGCGCGCCGGGGGTGAGCGAGAAGCAACTCGCCGACGCAGCACAGTTGTCATCCCTTCCGGATGAAACCCCGGAAGGCCGCTCGATTGTGGTACTGGCCAAGGAAAGATATGGCCTGCGCGGACGCGACCTGGCTTCGCACGAAGCGCACTTTGTTCCCTTCACGGCGCAGACCCGCATGTCGGGCGTCAATCTGGATGGCCGCGAAATCCGCAAGGGAGCGTCGGACGCGATTTCAAAATATATCTCCGCGGTCAACGGCAACGGTCTGCCCAAAGAAGTGCAGGCGACGGTAGAACGGATCGCGCGTTCCGGGGGCACGCCTTTGGTGGTTTCGGAAAACAAGCGGGCGCTGGGGGTGATCTATCTCAAGGACATCGTGAAGGGCGGAATCAGCGAACGTTTCAGCCAGCTTCGCGCCATGGGCATTCGCACGGTCATGATTACAGGCGACAACCCTCTCACTGCCGCCGCCATCGCGCGCGAGGCTGGAGTGGATGATTTTCTCGCCCAGGCCACGCCCAAGGAAAAGATGGACCTGATCCGCCGCGAACAGGCCGACGGGAAACTCGTGGCCATGACCGGAGACGGCACCAACGACGCGCCCGCGCTGGCCCAGGCCGACGTCGGCGTCGCCATGAACACGGGCACGCAGGCCGCAAAAGAAGCGGGGAACATGGTGGACCTGGATTCGAACCCCACCAAGCTGATCGAGATCGTCGAAATCGGCAAACAGTTGCTGATGACTCGTGGGGCGCTGACTACGTTCTCCATCGCCAACGACGTGGCCAAGTATTTCGCCATCATTCCGGCGATGTTTGCGGGCACGTTCCCGGTGCTCAACGCGCTCAACGTCATGCATCTCAAGACGCCGGGCTCGGCGATATTGTCGGCTGTCATTTTCAACGCACTGATCATCGTCGCCTTGATTCCGCTGGCGTTGCGGGGGGTGAAGTATCGCGCCATGGGCGCAGCCGCGCTCTTGCGCAATAACCTGCTGATCTATGGGGTGGGCGGGATCATCATCCCGTTCATTGGCATCAAGCTGATTGATATGGTCATCACGCGAATCGGGATGGCTTAGGAATTTGAGATTTCAGAATTCAGATTTCAAGACATACGAAGTGAGAATTAACGAGAACCGCCATGAAAAAGAATCTCTTGATTTCCGTACTCATGACCATCGTCACGACCGTGCTGCTGGGTCTGGTCTATCCCCTGGTGGTGACCGCGCTGGCACAGCTTTTCTTTCGCGACAAGGCCAACGGACAACTGGTCCAGCGCAACGGCACGGTAGTGGCCTCGAGAATCATCGCGCAACCCTTTGTGGGCGCAGGATATTTTCACCCGCGACCGTCCGCGGCCGGGGCGAATGGTTACGATGCCACTGCTTCTGGCGGATCCAACCTGGGGCCCACCAATCAGAGGCTCATCGATCGGGTGAACGCCGACGTGGCCAGCGCGCAGGCCGAGAATCCCGGTAAGCCGGTGCCCGTGGATATGGTCACGACCTCCGCTTCCGGCTTCGATCCCGAGATCACGCCTGCCTCGGCCGAGTTCCAGGTTCCGCGTATTGCCAAGGCGCGGGGGATGAGCGAAGAAGCAGTGCGGACACTCGTCGCACGGCACACCCAGGGACGGCAATGGGGCTTCTTCGGAGAGCCTCGCGTCAATGTGCTGGAACTGAACTTGAGTCTTGATTCTGCTTCCAGGTAGTGGTGAGATAGAGGAATCCTCTATCTCAGGAAAAGTCTGCTATCTGAACGAAGAGCCGCGTCATGAACCGCCTCACGCTCTTCGGACTCTTTGCCGTCACCGCGATGCTGGTGTGTTACGCCTTCGAAAAGCACAGCCGCTGGTTCATTCTGGGGTTCAGCGCGGCCTGCCTGCTGGGATCGATTTACGGCTTCCTGCAAGGCGCCTGGCCGTTCGGGATCATAGAGGGTATCTGGTCGGTGGTGGCGCTGCAACGCTGGTGGCTGGCGCCGCGAT
>JBARIF010000313.1:0-13367 GCA_049799615.1 Terriglobales bacterium | reverse complement strand
CACCCACGACAGCCGCCGGGGACGGCGGCGCTACGATCAACCGACCAAGGTGCGAGGGCCCCTTCGACTCTGCTCAGGACGCCACGAAAGCTAAGAGGTTAAATCCGTGAAAATCCGCGCAAATCCGTGGCGGAGTTTGAAGTTACTGCGCCTGCTTCCCCAGCACGAAGGACTTCACCACAATGTTATTAGGCTGTACGCCGACCGGGATCATAGTCAGCAGGGAATACTCGCTGGGCTCAAGCTTGCTGGGACTGCGTTTTTGGATGACCGTTACGTCGCCCGATTGTGAGTCCAGCACCAGCAAATAGTTTTCGCTCCGGGAAAGAGCCAGCCCGTCGGGATGACTCCCCACCGGCAGAGTAGCGATCAGCTTGCCGATGTCGATGTCATAAACTGCGATTGTGTTGGAGCCGAAGTTGCTGACGTACAATCGCGAACTGTCTCCTGTCACCAAGCCTCGCGAAGGGTGGGTGCCGATCAGGTAGCTGCCGCCGACTTCGTTGGTCGAAGTCTCGATGATCGAAATATTGTCGGAGTCAAAGTTGGTGACCACCAGCTCACCGCCATCCGGCTTCAGTTCGAGATCTACCGGCGTCTTGCCCACATCCAGCAGGGCCAGCAGCTTGTCCGTCTTCAAGTCGATGGATGCCACTTGCCCGGAGCCGGCGCAGGCCACGAAGGCCTTGCTGCTATCGGGAAGGATGGCGATATCTTCAGGCTCCTGGCAGATGGGGATGGTGCTCCGCACGGTGAGTTGCTTCGTATCGATCAGTGAAACCGTGTGATCACCCCGGTTGCTCACCACGACGGTTGAGCCATCGGGCGAAACCCGTGCCAGTCCAGGGGAAGCACCCACCCGGACATTGCCCAACAGCAGGCGCTTGTCCAGATCCAGCACCGAGACGTTGGCCGACTTGGAGTTGGCGACATAGGCTCGTTTGCCGTCCGCTGACACGTCGATGAAGTACGGAGCGGCGTGCACGCCGATGGTCGCGACTACTTTATTGCGTTCGGCATCGATCACACTGATGCTGTCCGACTCCGTGTTCACCACGTAGATTTCATTTTTCCTGCTGTTGGCGGCAATGCCGGTTGGATCGCTCCCCACACTTATCGTGGCCGCAGGCTGAAAGGTGCGCAGATCAATCACCGAAACCGTACTACTTTTGCCGTTGGTAACGTAGGCGTACTCGCGGTAGGCAGGGCCGTAGCTGGGTAGCTGGCGTTCCTGGAAATACCACCAGCCCAGGCCGCCAGCGATGGCAAGAGTGACCGCAAGAAAAAGAAATTTTCTCAAGCTATTGGGCTGATGGCAGTGCGAACGCCTGACTGTGCCGACAAGGTTTCGGAGGTCCGGGCATGGGTCCCGATGGCCGGCACTATTCGCCCAACCACGGGCGCAATCTGCCGCACCTGTTTCATCAGCTCGTCGAACTGCTCGGGATAGAGGGATTGGATGCCATCGGACATGGCGCGATCGGGTTCGTGGTGCACTTCGACAATCAGTCCATCCGCGCCGACAGCGATGGCAGCGCGCGACAAGGGCGTGACCTTGTTACGCTTTCCCGTGCCGTGGCTGGGATCGACCACGATGGGCAGGTGGCTGAGGCGTTGCACCGCGGGCACGATGCTTAGGTCGAGGGTATTGCGGGTGTGATCGGCGAACGTCCGCACTCCGCGCTCGCACAGGATGACCTTGTAATTGCCCTCGCTCATCACGTACTCGGCGGCCATCAGGAACTCTTCCAGCGTCGCCGACATGCCGCGCTTGAGCAGCACGGGCTTGCGGGCCCGGCCCGCCCGCTTCAGCAATGAGAAGTTCTGCATGTTGCGGGCGCCGATCTGAATCACGTCGGCGTACTTCTCCACCAGTTCCAGCGACTCGTTGTCGATAGCCTCGGTGACGATCTTCATTCCGAACTGGTCGCGAATTTCGGCCATGATCTGCAGGCCCGCCTCTCCCAGGCCCTGAAAGGAATAGGGCGAGGTACGCGGCTTGTAGGCGCCCCCGCGGAAGAATTGCGCCCCGGCGCGGCACACCTGTTCGGCCACCGCCATGGCTTGTTCGCGGTTCTCGATGGCGCAAGGTCCGGCGATGATGGCTAAGCCGGGACCGCCAAATGTGGCATCGGTGCCGGCAAAAGTGATGACCGTGTTTTCCTGTTTGACATCGCGGCTGACCAGCTTGTAAGGCTTGCTGACCCGGATCAGTTCCTGCACCCCTGGCATCTCGTCCAGCGTACCGGGCTCGACCTCTCCTCGATTTCCCGTGATGCCTATGGCGGTGCGCTGCGCGCCCGGCATGGCGTGTGCCCGGTAGCCCAACTCCTCAATCTTCTGGCAAACCGCGCCGATCTGCTCCTCCGTGGCCTGCGCCTTCATCACCACTAACATGGGTTCCCTCGCGTTCGCCTTGAGTTTATCGTTGTTTCCCCTGGCATCGCAAATGGAGCGGGGCCTGAGTGGTGGCTCGAAGTTCTCCCCATTCCCCCCAAACCATAGCTGGGAACTGGCAACCGGAAACTGGAAACTGCCAGGTATAAAGTGGCACACTGATGCAGTGCCCCACTCCCTCGCCCGCGAACAGGACATCCTCAAACGGTCACCCAAACGCCCACCCCGGCTGACTTCGCGGCGCATCGGCATCCACACCTCGAGTGCAGGTGGTGTGCAGAATGCAGCTGAGCGCGCCTATCGCCTGGGTTGCAATACGTTTCAGATCTTTTCTTCCAGCCCGCGGCAGTGGGCCGCGCCCGACCTTAGCCGCCCTGATTGCGACGCCTTGAAGCGGCTGCGCAACCATTACGACTTGAAGCCTCTCGTGATTCACACCAACTACCTGGTGAACCTGGCGGGAGCCAATGAGTTGCTCCTGAAGAAATCGGTGGAAGCATTCCGCGGCGAAATTGAAAGGGCGTTGGCTCTGTGCGCGGAGTACCTGGTGCTTCATCCCGGTTCGTTTCGCGGGTCGGATCGGGAGCGGGGCCTGATGCGAACAGCGGCAGCTATTGCCGCTGCCGCCCAGGGAATGGACCTGGCCCGGCACGGCCTCGCCATCCTGATAGAAAATACAGCCGGAGCGGAATACTCACTCGGCGGCAGTTTTGAGCAGGTTGCGGAAGTGCTGGAATACCTGCGGAACCTGGTGCCAGTCGGAGCCTGCATCGATACCTGCCACACTCACGTCGCTGGCTACGACATCGTCAGCCCGCAGGGACTGCGCGATACACTGAGGCGCCTCGACGAGACCGTAGGTCTGAAGAATGTTCGCGTGTGGCACTGCAACGATGCGAAGGCCGCCCGGGGATCGAAGCTTGATCGTCATCAGCATATCGGCAAGGGCAGCATCGGACTGGAGCTGTTCCGCCGTCTGTTGAATGACCCCCGACTGGCGCATGCCGCCTTCATCGCCGAAACCCCGATTGACGAACCGGGCGACGATTTTAGGAATGTGGCTGCCTTGAGAAAGCTGGTCAAAGAATGAGAGGATCGAGTGGTCGGAGTCAAATTCCCATCCTATGGCGTCATCCTGAACGGCCTTCAGGCCGTGAGGGATCTGGCGTGGGCGCCGGATCCTTCGGGACTGCAGTCCCTCAGGATGACGCCGGTGCAGGCATGGGATCAGTAGGTTTCATCCAGGAGGTCCCGCAATGAGTTGGGCCAAGAAGCTTTCCAAACCCTACCGGGTCGAGCACGGCAAGAAATTCCGGCTCAAGGACCACGACCCCGCCGAGACCGCCAAGCTTCACTCCCAGGAGCATGCCGAAGAACTCCTGGCCAAGGGCGTAGCCCGCATGGCCGAACTGCAGGACAAGCTCTATGCCGACAACCGCTGGGGCCTGCTCCTGATCTTTCAAGCCATGGATGCCGCCGGAAAAGACGGTGCCATCAAGCACGTAATGTCCGGCGTCAATCCGCAGGGGTGCCAGGTCTATTCCTTCAAGACTCCCTCCTCGGAGGAACTGGACCACGATTTTCTATGGCGCAACATGAAATGCCTGCCCGAACGGGGTCGCATCGGCATCTTCAACCGGTCTTACTATGAAGAAGTGCTGGTAGTCCGGGTTCACCCTGAAATTCTAGCCAACGAGAAGATGCCCGAACCGCTGGTCACAAAGAAGATCTGGGAGGAGCGCTTTGAGGATATTTGCGGCGTCGAACGGTATCTTGCCCGCAACGGCTATGTGATCCGCAAGTTTTTCCTCAACGTGTCGAAAAAGGAGCAGAAAAAAAGGTTCCTCGACCGGTTACAGCAGCCGGAGAAGAACTGGAAGTTTTCTTCCGCTGACCTGCACGAGCGCGAACGCTGGGACGACTACATGGATGCCTACGAAGACATGATCGCCAACACATCAACGGTGCATGCGCCCTGGTTTGTCATTCCTGCGGACAACAAATGGTTTACCCGCCTGGCGGTGGCAGCGGCCGTCGTCGATGCGCTCGACGACCTCGACCTCTCCTATCCCAAGGTGGATGCACAGAAACAGAAAGAACTGGAAGCAGCCCGCAAGCTGCTGTTGAAAGACAAGCACAGTTGATCGCCCGGAACAGATCGTTGCAGGGCGGCCCGGGCGTCCTGCCTTGCGCTACTTCGCCGCCGTCACAGGTGCAGGCAGCATCCCTTTGGCAGTGTATTCGACCGGAACCACGCGATAGCGGTACACCTTGCCATGCTCCCCCACGGCGGCGATTAAGGACTCGAATTTCGACCTTTCGTTATCGGGCAGGCGGAGTTTTACCATCAATGCAGGCCTCACCCTACCCCGATTCAGGGCGGTCGAATGCTTTGCTAACGGATGCCAGCCCTTCCGATGCTAGAATCAGGCAGATTGGCTGACCTGGAACCACTGAGTGGTCGCCGGGCCGCATCCAAGTGGAAAGTGGCATTGAGAACATTGAGTTTCTATAACCGAAACCGACCGACCAAGTGGTTCACCTGCCTTGCGGTCTTATGTTTTGTCTGCGTCCTGCTGTCCACTACTGCCCAGGCCACTCATTTCTGCGGTCTGCGCGGGCTTGAGACGCAAACCGCGGTCGAGTTGGATCGGACCGCTGCGGCCAGTCCTGTCTGCCTCACTTGCCTGATGGCTCCGTCCCTGAGCGCAGTGATTCTGCTGGTTACATTCTTTGCCATGGCTAGCAGCATGCTGTCCGTCGGCGCCCTGCAGATGCGCCCGAAACCTGTTCTGAGTTCCTTCCAGTTGTATATTCGCCCTCCTCCGCAAGCCCTGGCTTAGGCCGGTTCCGATTTGCAATTTTCCATTTTCATGGTGGGACCTTATTTCTTGCATTCAAGGAGCATGATACGAACGCCGGTGATTTTGGGTGCTCGCGAATCTCGAGTATCAGCGCGCCATGGTCAGCGCATCTTGATGCGATCGGCGTGCGTTCTCTAAGCTTGCGAAGGCTCGCCTGGCTCGGGATTCTGTTGCTGCTGCTCCCGGGAGTGGGCGTTGGGCAAAATACCACCCTGGTCGGTCTGGACCAGGCCATTGATCTCGCGCTGGCGCACAACCATGCGCTCAAAGCCACTCGAACTCTGATTCTTCAGAACCAGGCCCAGGAGATTACCGCCAACCTTCGTCCTAATCCCACCTTCGGGGCGGACTCCCAGTTCATCCCCATTTTTGCTCCGCAGGATTTTTCAGTCGATGAATTGAACCTGACCCAGCAGTTCGACCTTGGAATCTCGTATCTGTTTGAGCGCGGCCACAAGCGGCAGCGACGTCTGCAAGCCGCCCGCGACCAGACCGCGGTCACGCGCGCCCAGGTGGCCGACGCGGAGCGCAGTCTGGCCTTCGACGTGGGCCAGCAATTCGTCAGCGTGCTGCTGGCGGAGTCAACCCTGCAGTTCGCGCAGGAGGATTTAAAGGACTTTCAGGGGACGGTTGATATTGCGCAGGCCCAGTTCAACGCCGGGGCCATCAGCGAAGCCGACTATCTGAAGATCAAGCTTCAGTTGCTGCAGTTCCAAACCGACGTTTCCTCGGCCCGCCTGGCCAAAGTCCAGGCGCTGGTCGGCCTCAGACAGTTGCTGGGTTACGATGCGGTACCCGCCAATTACGACGTTGTCGGAGACCTGGCGTACCAACCGCTCAAGGGGAACCTGGAGGACATGCAGGCCCGGGCGATCCGCGAGCGTCCCGATTTCCAGGCCGCCCGGCTGGGCGTAACTGCGGCCCAGAGCCAGGTCGTGCTGGCCCAGGCCAACGCCAAGGTCGACGTAAGCGGCACCTACGACTTCACTCACACCGGCGGGCAGAATTCGGCCTCGATCTTTGCCAGCTTCGATCTGCCCATTTTCAACCGCAATCAGGGGGAGATCGCGCGCACCCGCTACGCCCTGACCCAGGCCGAGGAAACGCAGCAATCCGCCAGCGATACGGTGATGTCCGATGTAGCCAGTGCGTACGAGGCGGTGCGCAGCAACGATGAAATTGTCCAGCTCTACACTTCTGAATATCTGAAACAGGCGCAGGATTCGCGCGACATCAGCGAGTATGCCTACAAGCGGGGCGCGGCCAGCCTGCTGGATTTCCTGGACGCCGAGCGCAGCTACCGGGCGGCCCAACTGGCCTATCGTCAGGCCCTGGCTTCTTACATGACGGCGCTCGAACAACTGAAACAGGCGGTAGGAACGAGGAGCCTGCCATGAAAATGCGGAAACACGTAGCCGGCGGCCGCAAAGTGTTCTGGCGATGCTTAGCCCTGGGGCTCTCGGTGATCACGCTGGCATTCGCCGCCTGCGGGCGGCCGGCGACCGACCCCACAACCAACCATGCCGCCACCAAGGACCCTAATCATCCCGAACTGTTCACCATCCGGCCAGAGCAGATGTCGCACGTGCAGGTGGTGACGGTTGCGCCCACAACTCTGGCCCGCACGCTTCGCCTGACCGGCGCGGTGGCCTACAACAATTTTCGGACGACCCCGGTGATCACTCAAGTGAGCGGACCGGTAAGCCGCGTGGTGGTCGTTCCCGGTGAGAAGGTACGCCAGGGCCAGCCCATGTTGTTTGTGGCCAGTCCTGACTACTCTCAGCTGCGCACCAACTATCTGAAGGCCAAGGATGCCTATTCCCTGGCGCAAAAGAATTACGTCCGGTCGCAGGATTTGTACCAGCATCATGCCATCGCGGTAAAGGACCTGGAGCAGGCGGAGTCCGCTGAAGTGCAGGCCGGAGGCGACCTGGCTTCCGCCGAGGCCGCGCTTAAGGTGATGGGAGTTACCGACCCGGATGCGATGGAGAAAGGGCCTTCCTCTTACGAGGTGCCGGTGCGGGCGCCCATCGGCGGAGAAGTGGTGGAACAACTGGTCTCCGCGGGACAACTGCTCCAGCCCGGCAATACCCAGTGCTTCACCATTTCCGACACGGGCACGATGTGGGTCCTGGTGAATGTTTATCAGAAGGATTTGCCCTACGTACGGGCGGGAGATCAGGTGACGATTCAGACCGATGCTTATCCGGAAAGCTTCCGCGGACGTATTTCGTATGTCGCGGCTGCTCTCGATCCCGCTACGCGAACCCTGACGGCCCGCATCGAGACTCAGAACCCGGGCGGCAAGCTGAAAAAAGACATGTATGTGACCGCGACCGTGCAGGCGGGGAAAATTCGGAACGTCATCGCCGTGCCCGATTCCGCGGTGTTGCGGGACAACGAGAATCAGCCTTTTGTCTATGCCGAGGTTTCTCCCAATCAGTTTGGGCAACGCTCCGTTACAGTTGGGGAAAGCCAGCAGGGGAAGACTGAGATTACGGCCGGGTTGCACTCCGGCGATCGCGTAATCGGCGACGGCAGCCTGTTCCTGCAGTTCGCCAACTCTTTACAGCGTTAGCCCTGATTGAGGAACGACAAAGTGGCCACCACATCTAGATGATCCATCGAATCGTCCAAGCCGCGCTGCGCCAGCGCTTCCTGGTCCTCATGCTGACTGGTTTCATCACCGTCGGCGGCATCCTGTCGTTCCAGCGCATGCCCGTGGACGCCTATCCCGACCTGGCCTCGCCGCAGGTTGAACTGATTACCCAATGGCCCGGCCACGCCGCCGAGGAAGTGGAGCGCCTGGTCACGCTGCCGCTTGAACTTGAGATGAATGGCGTGCCGCATATGGTTACCATGCGGTCCATTTCACTCTATGGTCTCTCCGATCTTCGTTTGACCTTCGAAGACAACACCGACGACTATCTGGCCCGGCAAATCGTTTTTGAGCGGCTGGCCGACGCCCAGCTCCCGACCGGAGTGACCGCCTCCATGGCGCCGTTGTTCAGTCCCAGCGGGCTGGTGTACCGCTACGTGCTGGAGAGTCCCGATCGCAGTCCGCAGGATTTGAAGACGATTGAGGACTGGGTGGTCGAGCGCGCCTACCGCTCTGTGCCCGGTGTGGCCGACGACTCCGGGTTGGGTGGGGAAGTCATGCAATACCAGGTGGTGCTCGATCCCGCCCGCCTGTATGGATATCACCTTACGGTGGCGCAGATCAGCACCGCCCTGGCCGCGAATAATTCCAATGCCGGAGGCGGCTTCTATTCCCAGGGAGGACAGTTCTATTACGTCCGCGGAATCGGCCTGGTCCGGAACACCGAGGACATTGAGAACATCGTAGTCGGCAGCAACAAAGGCGTACCCGTTCGGGTGCGCGATGTGGGCGACGTGATCATCGGCCACGCCCCTCGCCTTGGTCAATTCGGCTTTCAGAAAAATAACGATGCGGTCGAGGGCGTGATCCTGATGCGCCGCGGCGAGCAGACCCAGACCGTCCTCAAAGCTGTCGAGGCCAAGACCGACGAGCTCAATCGGTCAGTGCTTCCGCCCGACGTCAAGATTCATCCCTTTTACGATCGCAGCGACCTGGTGACGCTCACTACCGACACCGTGGAAGCGAACCTGCTCCGCGGGATGGTGCTGGTGCTGATCGTCCTGATCTTCTTTCTGGTCAGCTTCCGCGCCGCCGTCATTGTTGCGCTTACGATCCCGTTGTCCCTGCTGTTCGCTTTCATCGTGCTGCACGCCCACGATGTGGCGGCCAACCTGCTCTCCATCGGGGCTATCGATTTCGGAATCGTGATCGACGGCACCGTGGTCATGATCGAGAACATCTACCGCGAGCTGGCTCTGCGAGAAGGGCAAACTTATAACCTGAACGAAGTGATTCTGGCCGCGGCCAGAGATGTGGACCGCCCCATCTTCTACTCCGTGGCCGTCATCCTCGCAGGCTATCTGCCCATATACGCGCTGAGCGGGCCGTCGGGAAAGCTGTTTCACCCCATGGCTGAGACCATGTCTTTCGCCCTGGTGGGTGCGCTGATCCTGACCCTCACCCTGATTCCAGTGCTGGCGTCGTATTGGTTCAAGAGCGGCGTCCGCGAAAAGCCCAACCGCGCCTTCGAATGGATGAAGCGCAAGTACGCCAGCCAGCTCGATTGGGCCCTGGACCGTCCCAAAGCCACCATGGCGATCGCCACCCTGATCTTCGGCGCATCGCTGCTGCTGGTCCCTTTCATCGGTGGAGAATTCATGCCTCATCTGGATGAAGGGGCGCTCTGGGTGCGGGCCACCATGCCCTACACCATCTCGTTTGAAGAAGCCAGCAAGATCGCGCCTCAGATCCGGGCCATTCTGATGTCTTATCCCCAGGTCACAGTAGTGGGCTCGGAGCTGGGACGTCCCGACGACGGCACCGACCCGACCGGCTTTTTCAATTGCGAATTCTACGTCGGTCTGAAGCCATACAAGGATTCGGCCTGGAGCGGCGAGATCGGCAACAAGAAAGAACTGATCGCATCCCTGAACCAGAAGTTCAGCGCCTTTCCCGGCATCATCTTTAACTTCACGCAGCCCGCGGAAGACGCGGTGGACGAAGCGCTCACCGGGCTCAAGAGCTCCCTGGCAGTCAAAATCTATGGGCCCGATCTGAACGTGCTGCAGGACAGAGCCGTGCAGATGAAGAACGTGCTGGCCAAAATTCCAGGCTTCACCGAATTGACCGTGGTGCGGGAGCTCGGCCAGCCCAGCCTCCTGGTCGACGTGGACCGCGACAAGATTGCGCGCTACGGAATCAACGTCGCGGACGCGGAGGCCGTGATCTCGGCTGCCGTGGGGGGCGAAGCGGTCACCCAGGTCATCCAGGGGGAAAAGCTTTTCGATCTGGTGGTGCGCATGCAGCCGCAGTTCCGCAGCAGCGCCCACGATATCGGGAATTTGCTGGTGGGCACGCCCGACGGGCAGCAGATTCCTTTGAGCCAACTGGCTACGATCAGCCAGGGGAACGGCGCGTCATTTATCTATCGCGAGGACAACTCCCGTTACATCGGGGTGCAGTACAGCATCGTGGGCCGGGACCTGGAGCGGGCGGTGCGCGACGGCCAGGCGGCAGTGCAGCGGGCGGTGACTTTGCCGCAGGGTTATCGCATGACCTGGGGCGGCGAATACAGCCAGTTTCTCGAAGCCAGGGAGCAGCTGAACTTTATTGGTCCGCTTGCGATAGGGCTGATTTTCATGATTCTGTTTGCCCTCTACGGAAATTTCAAGTTTCCCATCACGATTGCTCTGGGTGTAATCATGACGGAGCCGGTGGGTGCGCTGGTTGCGCTGAAGCTCACGCACACTCCGTTCAGCGTTTCTTCCGTCCTGGGTCTGCTGGCGTTGCTGGGCGTCTCGGTCGAGACCGCCGTCATTCTGGTTTCATATATCAATAAGCTGAGGCAGGAGGGACTGGACATACGCACGGCCACCCGGGAAGCGTCGCTGCTGCGGCTGCGTCCGATCATGATGACCGCCCTGGTCGCCTGCCTGGGATTACTGCCCGCCGCCCTTTCCACCGGCATTGGCTCGGACACGCAGAAGCCCTTCGCCATCGTGATCGTGGCGGGGCTGATTTCCCGCCTCTTCCTCGGCTTCTTTGTGAATCCCGTGCTGTACGAGTTGGTTGCCCGGGAAGGCGACGTCCTGCAGGTCTAAGGCATCGGGTGTGGGTCGGACGGGAGCGTCCGGCCCACACGCCGTTTTGGCTGGTTACCCCCTATTACTTTTGTGCCATATGAATAGCACCAGTGGTTCATTGACCTAGTGGTGCCTGCTTGCTAACTTGAGCTGGTATGGTGCGGCTTATCGCACTCCCCCAATAGGCGAAAGAGCATCTAACAATTTGGGGTGAGCCATGAAGCTAGTCTATGTTTGCTACGCGGCCCTGGGCTACGCGGTGGCCCGCTGGATCTTTCAGCGGCAGTCGGTTCCAATCCCGGTGATGGATCCGGTTACACGCTTTCGTTCTTCTGGGCTGCTTTAACGAGAGTCTGATCTCTGGCGTGCGTCGCCCCGTCGCCCGCCCCTTCGTCTCACATGCCCAGGTGTTTGCATAGGTCCCGTCGTTCCGAGGGCTTCGGTTCCAAGGTTCTACGACCAACGTTCATGCCTGCCTTGTCGTTCCTGCCTGATCTCCTGAGTACAATTTCTTAAGGGCAAGTTCCCGCTAGTTATCAATCGAATGCTGGCCCCAGACGAAGACGGGCATGGCTCGGCGGCTTACGGCACAATGTTAGGGAACTTTCCGTGATGGCTTCATGACGCGCAAATTATTCCTGCCGCTTTTGGTCACCCTGCTGGCAATCTTTCCAGTTTGCGGAGTGGCGCAGTCCGATGGCGGAGAACCGTCTCTGGGCGACCTGGCGCGTCTGTTCCGCAAGGGCAAGGCGGCGCCCGAGCACGCCGTAATCGACAATGACAATATTCATCAGATCATGGATGAAGTGCAGAGCCGCAAGCTCAATGGCAGCCTCTTGTTCAGTATCGACGGAGCGGCGAAAAAGTTTCAGGTCTCTTCCCCCGACGTAACTTGCGATCTCTCTTTTAGCGCCGACGCCACTTCCTTGCTGTCGGACGCCTACGCGCCGCAGGACCTGCCGGCGGCCGAGTTGGCCAAATTGGATGGTCCGGCCACCATCAACGGAGACACCCTGCAAGTCTCCGTGCACAACGGCACGAATTGGAACATCAAGGAAATTACGGTGGGATTGACCGTCCTGCGCAGCTCGGAGGCCAACTCGGCCCGGCGTGCTTCAGTCCGTCTGATGCCAGCCGCCGAAACCACCACCTTGCTCTCGGAAAAACATCCTGACTCAACCGTTCTCTACCACCTCAAAGGCTCGGCGGCGCCGTCCAGCACGACGGTCTTCCACGAGAATCTAGGGGTTGCGCCGGGCCAGGACCAGGAGTGGCATTGGGCGATCGTGCAGGCCAAGGGCGTTCCTTCGGCCAAGCCGGAGACGCAGGCTTCTGCTCCGGCGCCATAAGCCGGCTGTATAAGGCGCCAAGGTCGAACTTTCACCTCACCTGGAACACGTCCTCAGTCTTCCCACTCTTCATGCTCCGGTAGGCTGCGTCCAGAATTTCCTGGTTCTGCCACCCCTCTTCGCCCGGCACCGGAAAGCTGGCCTTGCCTTCGACTGCAGCCGCGAAGGCGTCCACCTGCTGGGCATAAGCCAGGCGGTTGGAGACCTGGTCGGTCTCAGCCACGGAACCGGCGCGACGCAACTCGATGGTGATGGGCCGTTCCACGTTCAGCGCATCATCCGCGTGGAGGACGCCGTTCTCCCCAACTAATTCCAGTGGCGTGCGATATTCGGCGCGGAAGGAAACCGCCACCGTGGCCAGAGTGCCTCGGGCAAATTCCAGCGTGAGCACCGCGGCCGACTCCACGGCACCCGGCCCGAGGTCGTGCTGTCCCCGCGCGCTCACACGCACGACTTCATCCTGCAGGATATAGCGCAAGGAATCCACACAGTGGACGCCGACGTCGGCAACAGGTCCACCACCGGCCACGGCTGGATCGTGGATCCAGAGGCGGGCGTGGCCCGCGCTTCCGGGAAAAGAAAATTCCGAACGGGCAAAAATCACTTTGCCGATCTGTCCCGCAGCCACGCGGCCGCGCAAACGCGCGGTGCTCTCCTCGAAGCGGAAGACCTGGGCCACGCCCAGCAACCGGTTCGCGCCGCGGGCGGCCTCGACCATGGTCCGGCATTCTCCGGCGTGGACCCCCATGGGCTTTTCGCATAACACCGGCTTGCCGCAGCGGAGGGCCAGCAGCACATCAGCCAGGTGGCAGGCATTAGGAGTAGTGACAAAGACCGCATCCACTTCGGGTGACCGGCACAGCTCCTCGGCCGAATCAAATGCCAGCGGAATATGGTGCTGCCGCGCGGACTCGCGCGCCTTGTCCAGGGTGCGTCGAGACAGACCGGTCACGCGGCAGTTGTGCGCCAGCGCGAACCCCGGCATCAGACGCTTGACCGCGTGCAATCCAAACCCGAGAATGCCAAAGCGAACCATAAAATCGAGAGTGTGGCGCGGGGGGCCCCCCCCCCCGCG
>JBARIF010000312.1:0-7745 GCA_049799615.1 Terriglobales bacterium | reverse complement strand
GTAGAGGCGGGCGCGAAGCCGCCGGGGCCGCAGGCCCCCGCCATCGGCGCTCGCGGGTTGCCGGGACACGGAGTGCTCGCATCCTTGATCTGGCCGGCGCCGGTGGTGATGTTGTCGATGAAGCTTTTCCCCGGCCCTTTCACGAAAGTCGTCGTCAGATGGTTTAGCTCGGTGTGTCGCGTAAACAGGTCGTAACGCAGGCCGAGATTCACCATCAGGCGCCGTCTGACCTTCCAATCGTCCTTAACGAATGCGCCTATCTCCCAGTTCCGCCAATGTCGCACATTGGTCTCCAGGTGGGCGGGCGTGTTTCCGGCAAATCCTGGATTGACTCCTGCAGTCTGGGTGTACGGCGCGTCTGCTGCAAAAAACAGTGAATCCAAAAAGGTGTAAGCAGGTCGCCCAAAGTTGATGTTGCTGTTCTCGATGTTGCGCTCCAGTTCCACACCTGCACTTAGATTGTGTTCACCACGATGAATCGAAACCGTGTCGCCGTATGTGTAAATGTTTTCGTGAAATCTCAGCGGAAGTTCAAGATCGGAACCGAAACCCAGAGTGCCATCGTCAATGCCAACGCTGGGGACGCCGGGGGTATTTGTTGCGAAATCGCTTTTACTTCCGGCGTACCCTGCACGGAACTCATTGAGGATCCGCGGGCCGAAAGTATGGATGTAGCTGAACTGGAAATTAGAGGATGTCGCTTTATAGGGAGATCGGAAGCCACGAAGACTGAGAGAACCAGCAGTGTATTGATCCATTGTCCCTGACCAGTTGAACTCGCCGAACAGCCGGTCTTTGGATCCCGGGTTGAAATCCAGACGTAGCGAGGCTTCGTTGCCATTGGACAGGTTTTCGTCCTCTTGCGACTTGTTCACGCTGATCGCGTGTTCCAGAAATATATCGTCGCGACGGAATGCGCCTGCTTGGGGTGAGGCGAAGGGCGATCCCCCCGGACACCACTCTCCGTTGTTCAGGTCGTCAATGTCGGCTTGCTCCACTCCGAACAATTTCGCAAAACGGTTCGACAGGCTCGAAGCGGCGGCGGGATTGAAGCCACTTGGATCGAGGCTTCCCGGGCAGAGATAGGCCGCGAAACTGGTAAAGCCCGAGCCCGAGAACCCGCCCTCGGGGCCGGTCACGTAGTCTCGCAGCGTCATGACTGGGACTCCCTGAGTCGCGGGTGGAAAACTCTTGTACAAAAGCGCCGCCACCGAGTCGGGGAACGCCGTCATGACGGCGCTGACAAACTGCGGCGACTCCACCTGCTCCGGTCCCGGGTTCGAGGTCAGAACTCGCCCTCCCTGGAAAGCCGCAAAGAAGAAAAGCTTGTTCTTCAGGATCGGTCCGCCGATGGTGGCGCCGAACTGGTTCAGGCGCAATGGAGGATGCTGACGGTTGGCCGGATCCGGGTCATGATTGGCAAAGAAGGGGTTGGCATCGAGAGCATCGTTGCGAAAATACTCCCACGCGCTGGCGTGCAGCGCGTTGGTGCCCGACTTCGTGACCAGACTGGTGATCGCTCCAGCGCTACTGCCGAACTCGGCCGAGTTGTTCAGCGTTACCACTTGAATCTCCTGCACCGAATCCTGGATGGGCTGGTTCACCGGGCCGCCACTCAGGCCTTTGTTTGTCACGCCGTTGATGAGAAATCCGTTGAAGCTTTCCCGGACCCCATTCACCACGGTGTTGGCGCCGTTCTCGAATATCACTCCGCGCACGTTGGTCGCCCCCGGAGCATATTGGATCAGGTCATACACGTTTCTTCCGTTCAGAGGCAGGTTGGCAATCATGGTGGGATCAATGGTGTTCGTCAGCCGGGCATTCTCGGTGTTCACGGCCGAATCCCGCACTTCGACAGTTTCGTCCTTCGCTCGCATCTGCAGCCGGAAGTCGGCGCGCACCACCGTGCCTGCGCTTAGCGTCAGCGCCCCGCTGGTGGCAATTTGAAAGCCAGGCATTTCCACCGAGATCTGGTATTGCCCCACGATCAGTTCGCGTCCCTCGTAGACTCCGTCGTGGTTAGTCCGCACCTCGAGTGTGTAGCCCGTTCCCAGATTGTGAATTAATACGTGAGCCTGATTGACGACGGCGCCAGAAGGATCAGTAATCTGGCCACTGAATTCTCCGTTCTGTACTTGGGACAAAGCTGGCAGGGCAAAAGTGATGAGAACGCAAGCGACGCGGAGCATCCGCTGACTCATGGACCCTTCCGATCATGAAGCTTCGGGCGGGCTAACAGCCAACAAGAAACAGTGGGCTCGAAGCCCGCATTGCTTGTACATGACTGCGTGTACATGGAGAACCCGCTGTGCCTGGATCTCTCCACCTTAGTCAGGGAGACTATACACTTGTCTTGCAGATAATTGGAACGGGCCAAGTAAAGAGGATGTCTACCGAGGCTGGTCAAGCCCGACGCGACGGACCAGGTCCGCAAAACGAGGATCGCCGCGCAAGGGATCAAAGTAGGGGTGCACTTTGAGCAATCCCAGAATGTTTGACTGTTCGTTGTAGGCCTTCTCGAGCCAGACAAATGCCTGCTCGTTGTCGCCGAGTCCCAGATAAGCGTTCACAAAGGCGGCAGACGGAACGTAGCGTTTCTGCTGCCGCCGGTTCAACTCATTGAGCAAGCGGAGCGCATCCGCATGGCGCCCCGCGTGCGCATAGGCCCTGACCAACACGCCCAGCGTAGCCGAATCACGGCCGCTGCCGGCGAGCGCCTTCTCTAGCACCGTAATCGCTTCGTCCGGTTGGCCGTTGGCAATCAGCGGGAATGCCAGATACCAATCGTCCGGGTGGGATCGCAATTCCCGGATAGCCTCCTCGTAACGTCTGGCGTGAAACAATATGAAGCCGTTCGTTCTGCCGGCGCCTCCTAGCGGATCAAGCTCGTGGGCACGCTGGGCCCACCCAAGGGCCTCGTCCGTTCGCCCCTGGCACAGGAACCACATCGCAAAGTGTTCGTGCGCCCTGGCATCGTTCGGGTTCAGCTCCAGGGCCCGCTTGTATTCCGCCTCGGCTTCGCTCCACTGCCATTGTCGCTGATATGTCTCTCCCAGCAGGACATGTGGTTCAGCAAGCTCTGGATCCAGTTCAAGCGCCTTCCGAGCCGCGCTGATCAGTTTTGGACGCACCTCATTGGGCGAGACCTCGGCACGAAGTATCCCGCGGGCGGAATAGATGGATGCTAAACCGACGTAAGCTGGGGCAAAGTTAGGATCCATTCTGATCGTTTCCTCAAAGGAGGCAATGCTCTTTTCAGATTCGCCATTGCCTAATTCATCTTCGGCTTTGAGGTAGCTCTCGTAAACTTCAGGCGAGACATGATGCGACGCAATCAGCCTGGCACGCTCTTCTCCGGTAACCTTGACCTCCACTCTGCGCGCGATGGATTGTGCCACCTCGCTCTCAAGAGCAAGTACGTCCCCCAACTCGCCGTCGTACTCATCGGACCAAAGGTGCTCGTCGGTTGAGCCGCGAATCAACTGGGCGTGCACACGAATCCGGCTGCCCTGCCGTATCACCGAACCTTCGACCAGGGCATCCACTCCAAGCGTCCTGGCAATCTCTGGCACTGAGAGCTTCGCACCCTTAAAGCGCATGACCGAGGTACGGGAAACGACGCGCAGATCATGGATCCGGGCCAGGCGTCCGCAAAGCTCTTCGGTCATCTCGTCAGCCAGGTATTCCTGAGCAGGGTCGCCCGACAGGTTGTCCAGGGGCAGGACGGCCAGAGACGTGATTTTGGGCTGGGTCGTATGCCCAGCGCTGCCCCGGAGCATAACGTAGGTGAAGGCAATAAAGGCGAGTACAGCCACCCCGCCTAGAACAAGCCACAGAGGCGCCCGCGATGTCCGGGTTGGTCGGACGTCGGCTTCTTCATCCGCCGGCGGCTCCGCCCTAAGCTCTTTCTCTTCCTCCTCCAAACGCAGTCTGCGGCTTTGCGCCCAGGCATCGAGCTCCGAACTAAACGCGTAGACCGATCCCATTCGGTCATGGAGGTGCCGGTGAACGGGCATCCCCTCTCGCTTCTCCCAGCGCTGGACGGTGGTCACGTCGCGCTTGAGGTGGGCCGCGATCTGCTTCCACGAATCCAGCCGGTCTTCGACCGGTCTTACGGGTGGGGGCGTGCCAAGGGACGATTCACCCATCGCGTTCTCCTGATTGGTCCGCGTGGTGGTCGCGAGCCCAGGAACCCGATTGTAGCCCCCCGGACGGGAGACGGCAAAGCACGGCATTTGACGGCAAGATTGCGATTCTGCGCATTGCCGTTTGACGGCACCCCTCAACCTGCCTCATGTTGTCTGCGCATTTCCATCCGGGGATGCGAGAACAGGAGAATTGCCTTGCGACAAATCATCAAATTGATGCTGTTTTGCCTGGCGCTCAGCCCGCTGCTATTTGCGGCCGACTATCGCTTCGTGAAAATTGATTTCCCCAACGCCACCCAAACTCTCGCGAACGGCATCAATGCTCGGGGGGACATCGTTGGTCGCTACTCTGACGCTGAGGGTGTTTTTCACGGCTTCTTGTTGCGCAAAGGCGTCTTTTCCACTATCGACTTTCCCGGCGCGTCATTGACCGCAGCGTTCGCCCTGAACGCTCGGGGCGATATCGCCGGACGTTTCATCGATGCCAATGGCATTGACCACGGATTTCTGCTGAGTGACGGAAAGTTCACCCAAATTGATTACCCGGGAGCATCCGGTACTTGGGATCGTGGAATTAACAACGCTGGTGACATCGTGGGAAGTCATTTCAACGCCGCCGGAATCGAACACGGCTTCCTCTTGAAGGATGGGACATTTCGTAACATCCATGTTCCCGGCTCCTCTTGCGAGCACGTGGGGATGGCCCAAGATAACGGCCAAGTGTTGGCCGGTTCCTTCTGTAACACCTCCGACGGTATGCTTTACGGATTTGTACGGAACCGGCAAGGGGAATTCCAGACCATCCATTTTCCTGGCACCGGCCTAATTTGTACCGGCGCTCGCTGGATTAACGAGAGAGGGGACGTCGTGGGGCCGTACATCCCAGTGAACAATCCTGACGAATGTTCGAGCGCCGTGCTGCACGGCTACCTCATGCGGCAGGGGCAATTCATCACCATAGACCCTCCCGGAGCAATCGGCAGCCAGCCCGACTCAATCAATGATGACGGAGTGATTGTAGGCCTATACACGGATAAAGCCGGTGTTACCCACGGCTACAAGGCCACCCCCAAGGATGAAAAGTGAGGCAGGCGGGTTCCCCGTTTCGCCGCACTTGGAAGCCTGGGAACGAATGACCGCGCCATCGGCCAGGGGGGCCAACTCAACCAAGGAGCAAAGTCCATGAAACACTTGTCAAGCACTTCATGGCTGCTTTCGGCCGTCGTTCTGCTCTGCGGGTGCGGAGGTGGAGTAAGAGCTTCTGCCCCTCCCTCGAGTCCACCTTCCGGTCCCCCTTCTGGTCCACCGACGCAGGGCCAGAACATTTCAGGCAATTGGCAAATAAGCACGACGTCCACAGCCCTCCCGGGGATTCCACCCGCAACAATTCTTGGGACTATCACGCAGTCTGACAGTTCGGTGAGCGGCGTCGTGCATGTGGACGGTTGGACTTGTTTTGATCCACAGATCGCCGTTGGAGTAACCGGCACCTTGACTGACGGCGATGTCTCCCTGACGTCCACGTCCGTTGATGGACAGGTCATTACTTTCGCCGTGAGTATCAGCAAGAAGACAGGCTTCCCGTATGCCCTCACCGGGACGTATGCCATCAACGGCGGCTGCGCCGACGGCGACCAGGGAAATGTCACGGGCATCGAGGTCTCCTCAATCTCGGGCAATTGGGCCGGTGACCTGACGAGTCAAACGGGAGATGTCAACCGCATCGTGGTCACGCTGACTCAAGGAAGCGCCACTCCTGAAGGCAGGTATCCCATGACCGGAATCGCCGGTTTCGAGGTCGGCACCTGTTTCAAAGAGGCGACGATTCTGTCTGGAACTTTTCCCTCTGGCAGCTACATCATGGGCAGGGCTGTGACCCTTGAAGTTGGGACCGACAACGGCATCATCACTTTAGTTGGGACAACGGACCACGGCGGTTTGATGGAAGGCACCTACACAATCGCTGGCGGCACCTGTGAACTTACAGGCACGTGGTACCTGTCGCCGTGGGAGTATTGACCCTGGTCGCTATTCCGGGAACGATCCTCGTGGGAACCCGGCAGTGGTTCTACACGTGCCCTTTACTTCTGAGTCCTTGCCCGGTTACGCCTTCTCTAGGCGGTTGGTCGGCAAACAGGGATACTATGCGGTTGTTGAGGCAAATCGGCTTCACTCTAACAACTCCGTCGCGTGAGTCTATGAATGCTGGGCGACCCACGCAGCGGGAGTGAGGTCTGAGAGGTGCTGGATCGTGACATCGGCAAGTCCGGGGAGAATCGTTGCCAGATAGTCACGCACGGAGACTTTCAGCCGTCGGCAACTTTCCACGACCGAAAGGATCGCCGCGACCTTAGCTCCCGCGTGCGGACTGCCGATGTGTATCCAGTTCTTCCGGCCCAGGGCCACTGGACGCATGGAATTTTCTGCGAGGTTATTGCTCAGCTCAAGTTCCGGATACTCCAAGAAGCGGGTGAGCTTCTTCCAAAGAGTGAGCGCGTACTGGCAGGCCTTGCTGAGTGCGCTGGAAGGCAATGCACCGGACTGTGCTGCCTCGATCTTGGCGTGGATATCATCGAGAAGAGGTCTCGCTGTTTCCTGACGCCGGATATGGCGCGCCGCAGTAGTCAGCGTTTTGCGGCGGGCTTCTGCATCGACGGCAAACAGTTGGTCCATCTGAGCCACAATCGGGGTTGCGACCGGGTCTCGTGGATTTACCTGCACCGCCTCGATGAATTGTCTTCTGGCATGAGCCCAACAAGCAGCGTGTACCATTCCCGGCCCACCGATCTGATCGTAGGCCGCGTATCCATCTGTTTGGAGAATGCCTTCGAACTGTCCCAAGAACCGCTTCGGTCCATCGCGTCCGCGACCCAGGCAGAAGTCGAAGACAACGGTTCCTCCGGGGCGACTGTACTGCCACAAATAGGCTTGATGATTCTTTCCCCGGCCCTCACGCATTTGCACGTCAACCGGGGTTTCATCGGCCTGCATGTAACTTCCGCTGATCAACTCGCGCCTCATCGCGGAGACCATAGGGATCAGCAATTCACCGACTTTCAGAACCCAGCCGTCCAACGTCGCCCGGCTGATTTCTAAGCCGATGTCTCTTTCCAAAATCACGCTCTGCCGATGCAGCGGTGTGTGATTGCAATATTTGCTGACGACCGTATCAATCACGATCCGGTCACTCGCCAAGCACTTCTCGATAATCCGTGGTGGCAGCGGTGCTGAGGACACCCCAAGCTCCTCGCACGATCGGCAAGCCCGTTTCTCTCGTTTCGTGACCAGCACGAAGTACTTCGCCGGCTCCACGTCCAGTTGGGAACTTGCTATCAAGGCTTCCAAGGCCGCAGCCAAGGCCAGGAAGCGCAAGGCGAAAGAGCGAAGGGCTCAAAATGTCTGAGAAGATCATCCGCTGCCCCTACTGCGTTCCGGATGATCACTTCAGGCGGATGTTGCCCCGCCCAGAAGGTTGGTTTGTCTGCCCGCAGTGTGGCCACACTGCGATCCCCGAGAAACCAGAGTTCAGATGCTTCGGTCAGAAGTGCGGAGAGTTGAACCGGGCAGCTAGATTCAACATGCCGATCCAGGAAGAGC
>JBARIF010000311.1:0-25081 GCA_049799615.1 Terriglobales bacterium | reverse complement strand
AACTGGAACTGCGTATCTGATTGCGACAGCTAGGTTTTTGACGCCAGCGAGGAGTGCTGCTGTCATAGCCGAAAGACGACGGCCACGCACTTAGTGGGTCAATTCTTTGATTGAGAGCCCCTTCTTTCGGATCACCCGGACTTCCGTCCGGATGCATCTAGTTACATGCCAGGGGCAGCTTGGCTGAAGCGCAGCACCCAATTACGCCTTTGTGGACAAAATTCTCTGGGCTCAATCAAAGTTACCCACTCCATTTCGTGCCCTTCTCCACGTTGCAATACTCCACCCGGGCGGCAGCTTTCTTCGGGTTCCAGTGCCCAGATTCAAGCTCATCAGCGGGTTCGGTTCCGACCGCTTTGCACAACGTCATAAATTCATTGGTGCCAAATTGATTGGTGTTGATGGAATTCCACGCCTTGTTGAGTGCGCGCGGACGGTCCTGCTTCGGGCCGACACCGTCAAGCCATCTATAACCGGAAACAACATTTCCTCCCGGATAGCGGACGAAGGGAACACCAAGTTGTCGTATTTCGTCCACCACATCTTTGCGCAAACCATTTGGAGTCCGATAGCTTCGAGCCGGGATCGTAAAAGTCCTCGTAGATCGCGTGGCCCAGAGGGCCTTGCATAAGGGGGCAGCCACCCGGTTCGTTGTGGCACGTGACCCTCGGCACTTCCTCGTCGCCAGGCCTTGATTGTGTCCGGAATTGTGCTCGTGATCGTCCGGACCGCGTAAATCGCAGGATACGCGCCATTTCTCGCTTACCAAATTGGGCGGACGAATGCCTCGCATGTGTTCTTAATTCTTCAGAACAATCTTCATCCGACGTTGCAGTCCGCAGTCCGTGAACGTTCGCCCGGACTTGTAGGCGATTGCCTGTATGATCTGCATTTCAGAGTTCTATCGGTTCTATTCCGATTAGAGGATGTCCGATGCGCCCTGCGACTTTCCGCTACGCGTACGTATTTGCCTTGGCGTTCTCCGGTTGTGGGTTCGCTCAATCCCAGCCCGCGGCAGAAACCATTGTTCGAGTTGATGTAAGGAAAACCGCGAACTACTCGATCCCGCGATCCATTTTTGGCACATTCCTCGAGCCTATTGGCAACTCCACGTATAACGGGCTTTGGGCGGAACTCTTGCGGAACCCCAGCTTCGAAGACAGTCTTTGGGATGTGCAGCACGTCGCAGAGATGGTCAAGGATGATCCGGAGCTCCATCGCGCTTCGGAAATGGGCCTGCCCCTTCCCTGGGAACCACTGCGCTACGCTCAAGGCTCTCGTTATGCGCCGCAATGGAACGATGCGGCGAATTCCTATCGCTCATTGTTGCTGATGGCGTTACCAGATAAGCAGACGGGCATTCGACAGAAAGTTTACCTTCCGGTCCATCGAGTCTCGCATTACGTCGGGAGCGTTTATCTGAAGCCGGTGAGCGGCCCCGGACAAATTGAAGTGTCTCTGCGTGAGCGGAACAATGCGGACCGCGTCTTTGATCGTCGTGAGATACAGATCGGCGGTACTGGATGGCAGCGATACGAATTTGCGTTCGACGTTCTTCCCCATCAAATCGAACCACTCGAGCCAGCCGACTTCGTCATCGCCGCAAGCCACGAGACTCGAGTTCTGATCGATCAGGCCTCGTTGCTTCCCGGTGACAACATTGCTGGTATGGATCCGGAAGTGATCGAGATGTCCCGGGAGTTAAAGACTCCAATCGTACGTTTCGGCGGAAACTTTACTTCGGCTTACCACTGGAGAGATGGCGTTGGGCCGCGCGACCAACGCATCAGCATGTTAAATATCGCTTGGGGAATTCCGGAGTACAACCAGTTCGGAACAGATGAGTTTTTGCGTTTTTGCCAACTGATTGGAGCGGAACCGCAAATCGCCCTGAACCTCGGTACCGGTACTCCCCAGGAGGCGGCCGACTGGGTGCAATATGTGAACGCTCACTGGGCAGACCACTCTGGAGGCTTGCTGTGGGAACTCGGCAATGAACTGTGGGGAGATTTCCAGGTCGGGTACCCCACCCTGCCGCGTGTAGCGGAGAGAACAAAGTCATTCAGCGATGCCGTGCGAAAAGTAGATCCCAAGGCCCGGCTTATCGCTACGGGGGCCGATCCCGATGCCTTTCACGATTGGAACGCCGCACAATTAGCCAACCTGCCCGATACCTTCAACTACCTTTCCACGCATTTCGTGGTCACTACGAACTCGGTCCAAGCGCCTCATCCCTCGCCGGATTTCGTCGCAAAAGCGACATTTGCGCTGCCGATTGAATTGGAACGCAGGCTGCGAGACATGCACCAACAGTTTCAAGACAGCCCGGGGCACAACGTAAATACAGCCTTCACGGAATGGCTTTTCTGGTCATCGGACGACCAGTTCTCTCCGCGCTACGACAATATGGGCGGAGCCATCGGAACCGCAGGATTGCTGAACATGCTGCTGAGAAATTCCGATATTGTTCCGATTTCCGATATGACGGGCATCCTCGAGTTTGGCGGAATCTGGAAGAAGCGTGGCCGAGTTTTTGGTGTCCCCGCGTATTGGGTTTTTCGTATGTATTCCAATGCCGATGTCGCAAGGCTGGTCGAGACTCAAAACAACGTTCAGAAATACAACGTAGAACAAGGATCAACTCGGCTGCCCAGCATTGCAGATGTCCCGTATCTCGACGTGGTAGCGGCGATCAACAGTTCGGGGAATAAACTCACGTTGTTTTGCGTGAATCGCCACTTAACACGCGATTTAGAAACTAGAATCAATCTCTCCGGATTCCGTCCAACGAATTCCACGGCACGTTCACTTTTTGCAGATAGTATTTACGAAAAGAATGACGAAACCGAACCAGAGCATATCCATCCCTTGATAACTTCCGTCCCGGCGGACTCGACTGAATTAAAGTACACGTTCAGGCATGAGAGCGTGACGGTGATTGAATTGAAAAGATAGCTGGGTTAAGCGCTTACCTAGGGCTCAATTGCAAGTATGTCCGAGGAGGATTGAATGATTGATCTTGCAAACCTGGAAGCTTGGTTTGTCGCCGGAAGCCAGCACCTCTACGGGCCGGAAGCACTGAAAGACGTCGAGCGGCATTCCACCGCCATCGCGGACGCTCTATCCGCATCGACGCAGATGCCGGTCAAGATCGTGGGTAAGCCTGTGATGACCAGCAGTGACTCAATTCATCAATTGTGCCTGGACGCAAATGCCGCGAAGAATTGCGTCGGGCTGATCACATGGATGCATACCTTCTCTCCGGCCCGAATGTGGATCGCTGGCCTCCGGGTGCTGAACAAACCACTCCTGCATTTGCACACACAATTCAATCAGGAACTACCGTGGTCAAACATTGACATGGACTTTATGAACCTGAACCAGTCAGCCCATGGTGACCGGGAGTTCGGATTCATCGGAGCCCGCATGCGCCTCAAGCGCAAAATCGTGGTCGGGTTCTGGCAAGATATCGCGGTTCACGCCGAGATCGGTGCGTGGACGCAAGCTGCTTGCGCCTGGCACGATGCTCAACGCTTGAAGGTCGCGCGCTTCGGCGACAACATGCGGAACGTCGCCGTAACCGAAGGAGATAAGGTCGAGGCCGAGATCAAGTTGTGCTATTCAGTTAATGGTTATGGCGTCGGAGATCTTGTGCACGTTATCGAGCAAGTGACAGACGGTGAAATAGAGAAGCTGACGGCTGAGTACGACGAAGAATACGAGGTTGCCCCATCGCTGCGTGCCGACGGAAAACAGCGTCAGGCTTTGCGGGAGGCCGCAAGAATTGAGCTGGGGTTGCGATATTTTCTGCAAGAAACTGGCTCCGATGCCTTTACGGATACGTTTGAAGACTTGAATGGACTGGCGCAACTTCCAGGAATCGCGGTACAGCGCTTGATGGCTGACGGATACGGCTTCGGTGCGGAGGGCGACTGGAAAACAGCGGCTCTTGTACGGGCCATGAAGGTGATGGGTCACGGCTTGAAGGGTGGGACTTCGTTCATGGAGGACTATACCTATCATCTGACAAACGAAGGTCAGGTGCTGGGCGCGCACATGCTGGAAGTATGTCCCTCGATCGCGGAGGGAAAACCGACCGCCGAAATCCATCCCCTGTCCATCGGGAGCAAAGCCGATCCGGTGCGCCTGGTATTTACGGCTCCTAGCGGAAGCGCGGTGAATGCTTCAGTAGTGGATCTGGGGAACCGATTTCGGTTGATCGTCAATCAAGTGAACTTGGTGCAGCCGGAGCACCCTCTGCCCAAGCTGCCCGTGGCTCGGGCGATCTGGATACCTGAACCTAACCTGAAGATCGCAGCCACGGCCTGGATTTTTGCTGGCGGTGCTCATCACACCGCCCTCAGTCGCGTCCTGACTCCGCAACACCTCGAAGATTTCGCGCAGATCGCTGATATCGAGTACTTGCTGATCGATCGCAACACCACGATTGAGAATTTCAAGAAAGAGCTGAAGTGGAACGGTGTGTACTATCACTCTCTTGGTTGACGGACCGGCACAGCTGCGGGCACCGCGATCTATCCGACGACGACAGCGACGCGCTGGTTCTCTTAGCGTGAACCGTCCTCCTGGACGCGAGGATGACGCCGACTACCGAGAGCTGGAGGTCCCGGCAGCCTAATCAGCGAGAGGCACAGCTTTGCCGCAAGAGCGGGGCATTAAATTTGGGGCTTTGTTGAGCGTGGCGAACTCTAGGTAATAGCGCACTCAACCAGCACGACAGCCTTTCTTGGCACGTTTAGCTCAAGGCGATCTGCGACAACTCTGACGGGATGCGTGGCCGGTTTGACTTCGTCGGGGTCCGCGAAGGAGTTGGTGGCGCGCATGTCCGAGTGGGTAAGAACCGAAGCTCGCACTTCGGTTGCACGCGCTCCGCCGGCGAACCGAACCCGCAAAGAAAGGGCCGAGTCGAGCGACGGGTTGGTTAAAGTCAATGTCACACGCTGGTCGCGGATTGAGGCGGAAGCGGACAACCCCGGCAAACGAGCTTGACCGGCCAGTGTAGGTACATTCAGATCCGCCACAGGGTTGCCTACTGGCAACTGTCGAGCCCCCATGTGGGAGCGGTACATGTTGAATACATGGTAGACGGGAGTACGTACAAATTTGTCCCCCTGCGCTACGAACAGGGAATGAATACAGTTAACGGATTGCGCTACATTCGCCATCGCGATCTTTTCGGCATGGCGGTTGAAGATGTCGAAAGTAATTCCGGTGTGTACAGCGTCACGGAGGGTGATGGTCTCGCTCAGGATGTAGGACGGAGCAATCTCCGAACCGGGAGCGTACCAGACACCCCACTCATCGATGACGATTTTGGTGCGATGGGTGGCGTCGAACTTTCCCATCTCTTTCCAGTGGTCGTCTACCACCTTGTCCAGGCGCAAGCCGCGCAGAAGGACTTCGTACCATTCCGGAGCTTTGAAATCCCCGGCCTTCAGCGGAGTCGGCCGCAAATCGGTGTAAAAGTGCAGTGAAAACCCCTGGGGAGGCTCGAAGCCGCGCATGGCTTCGAAAAAGCCGGAGGTCCAGCCGATATCGCCGTCGGCGGAATGCCCGCGGGGACCTGTCGCAACCAGAAAGGGATCCGTGTAATTGGGAAACTGAGTGACGAACTGACGGAATTTGGTGGCGTACTCCTCGGGCCGCATAGCACCGCCACAACCCCAGGATTCGTTGCCGACTCCCCAGTAGCGGATCCCGAAGGGTTGCGGGTCGCCGTTGGCGGCGCGCTCGTCGGCGAGGCTCAGGGTGCCCGGTGGCGCGTTGCAGTAGGAGACCCAATCGTGGAATTCGCTAGGTGTGCCCGATCCAACGTTAGCGGCGACGTAGGGTTCGGCCCCGATCAGGCGGCAGAGGTGCATGAATTCGTGAACGCCGAACTGGTTGGTCTCGGTGGCGTCAATTCCCGCGGGCATGCGACGTTGCCAGAAATTATAAGTACGGGGCCGACCTGAGGCCTTTCCGATTCCGTCACGCCAGTGATATCCATCGGCGAAGCAGCCACCGGGCCAGCGGAGATTCGGGGCGCCGATCCGCTTCATGTCGTCCACAAACTGCTTGCGGATCCCATCCACGTTAGGGATGGACGAGTCTCGCCCCACCCAGACGCCATCGTAGATGACGCCGCCGAGATGCTCGATGAAGTGGCCATAGATGTGCGGATTGATCACCGCGCCGGCCTCGCCGGGCGAGAGCACAATCTCCGCATCCGCTGCGAACGCGAGGCGGGACCCGGCAAGCGCACCGAGTGCCGTCGTAGCCCCTGCCTTCAGGAAAGTGCGTCTGTTCATCGGTGCCGTCACCTGTTATCCAGGGATTGTCGTTTGGGCGACAGTGTGTTGATACAAGAAACGCGCCACTCGTGCAACTGGCCTGGTGCGCCTGGGGTGCGTGCAATTCTTGCTCCGGCACCTATGAGGCGGCCTGCTCGTACCGCAATGCCACCATGGGGTCGAGGTTGGTCGCGCGGTGGGAATGAAACACGCCACGAACGCCACGAAAAGCAGGATCGCTGTCACCGCAATGAGCGTGAGCGGATCTCCGGGATGAACGTCATATAAAATGCTTTCCAGGTAGTGCGTGCTGCCGAATGACGCCGCGATGCCAAGGATTAAGCCTGTGATGGCGAGTGCCAGTCCCTGTTCCACGACGTTTCTTAGCATCCGGGGCCGCCGTCCGAACCGGGCTCGCTTCTTCGCCAAGCCCGGCTGCGGATGGGACTTTCATTTCGCGAGGCGTCGGCAATCAGCCGAGAGATCGCCAATCAACTCGGCGATCCAAGTTATTTCACTGCTCCCGGATCATTGTCCGACTATGAGAGTGGCGCCATTCCGCCGCGCCACGTCCACAAGGTCATTACGTTTTGCGTGGTGTATTCCCTCGACTTCCGGATCATCCTCCAGAGTCTGGGAATGAGTCCGCAGGATGCCGGGCAAGAACCAATTCCACAAGTACTGACCGGAAAACCCCTATCTATTCCATCTGAAACGAGCTCAGACGCGGCCGAACCCGAGCGAACTGGTTTCCTGGGGAACCTCCTGGATGAGTTCGGCGACGTTCCGTTCTTCTTGCGAAACTCGCTTCAAACAATTTCTGGTTTGCGACGTCCGTCACTGAAAGATTGTTTCTGGATTGGCGGCACGAGAGAGTCCCACCCCCATCTGGCGGGTGGGATACTAGCATTCGTGAATCGCCAAAAGAAAAAGCCAAATGACTGCGGGTCGAAACCGATGTGGCAACAGCCTTTGTACATCGTTCTCAAGCGTGACGGAACGTATTGGTGCGGGTGCTGCAGCCGGGAGAACAACAGCCTGGTCGTTCATACCTACCCAGGAGGATTGCATCGGCGAGAACACTTCCGGAATCGCGATGCGGAGGTGGTAGGACGGATCGTCGCCCTCGTGCGAAGACTGACCTGAGGCCACGGTTTTCTTGAAGTGGGAGTAGACCCCAAGAACTGAGCTTGAGCAAAGCGCAGGCCTCGATGATTTCGGATAATATCCCCTTTAGAATTAGCCAGATGCAATTGCTTCCATGGAGTCCCTTAACAAATCCTGAGACTGAAATAAGGATCGCAGTTATTTCATTTCTTGCACACAAATTGAAATAGCGATAAGGTGTATTTCAGCCCCGTGAAAGCCAAGTCAAACACTCAAACGGAGACCGGTCCAACCGGACGGTGGATCAAGACGCTTGAAGGCTATCGCGCCTTTCATCCGAATCCATTGCCACCCCCGCTTGGATGGACAGAAGTCTTGGCGGTGGCACTCGCCAATGCTTCGACGCTCGTTGGCAAACTCGCCGGCGAAGGAAGGCGGCTACCAAACCCCCACATTCTGATTCGCCCCTTTATCCGTCGTGAAGCGGTATTTTCCAGCCGCATTGAAGGCACTCAATCCACGCTCGGAGAGTTGCTCGCGGCTGAGGCCGGCGCCGCCGTCGAACGCAGCCCTGACGATCTGCGCGAGGTGGGCAATTACGTGGTGGCACTCGAATACGGAATCGAGAGACTCAAAACCTTGCCGCTTTCGTTGCGCCTCGTACGCGAACTCCATGAAAAGCTGATGACCGGCGTTCGCGGCCAACATGCGACCCCGGGCGAATTCCGCCGCTCACAGAACTGGATTGGACCTCCCGGGGCTACTCTTGCGCAAGCAACGTATGTTCCCCCTCCTCCTGACTCTTTAGGCGAGCACCTCTCTGCGTGGGAGAAGTTCCTACACGACCAGATGCTTCCGCCGCTCATTCATGCCGCGCTTACGCACTATCAATTCGAAGCGATCCACCCATTTCTGGACGGCAACGGCCGCGTAGGCCGTCTGCTGATCACAATCGAACTGTGCGAAAGGAATGTCCTGCCCGCACCGTTTCTCTATCTTTCAGCATTCTTTGATGCTACCCGCGATGACTATTACGGAGGGCTGCGAGGCATCACGGAAAGCGGCGACTGGAGCGGCTGGCTTCAGTACTTTCTGAACGGCGTTGCGCGCCAGGCGGAGGACGCCTTGAGTCGTGCGGAACGAACCAACAGATTGCTGGAAAAGTGGCGCTACAAACTCGCGAGCGACACCCATGCAAAAGTAGCGCTTCAAATCGTGGACTTGCTGGGAGCGAATCCTTTTCTCACCCCGCGTGGTGCCCAGCAGAGACTTGATCTCGCATACAACACCGTCATGCGGGCAATCCGTCAACTGGAAAAACAAGGCATGGTCAAAGAAGTCAGCGGCGGCAAACGCGATCGAGTCTATTGCGCTAAGCAACTCCTGCAGATTTTCGAAGAGCCCCCGCAACTCAAGCCCACCAAGCAGTTCTGATCCGCGCTTGCGCCCATAGTCGCTGTCAATATAGTTCTATGATGGAACTATATTGACACTCACCGCTCCTCACAAATGACTCGACGCGCTTCCTTTCGACGAGCCGTTCATGGTCGGATTTGCGAACAGCCGGACTGAGCTGCTGATCGATCCCACCTCTGTATTTCCAACAGAATCCGATGAAATTGGCTGGTCTGCGAACGGCAGACGTTTTCACTGGACGCTTGCAGATGGCAATGCTCATGCTTCAGCTCCAGAGTGTCTCTCCAATGGTGGTTCAACGAAATAGAAGGCGGTTCTCTGGCAAGTTGGAAATCACTTCGCTCCAGGTGAGGCCCGGTGTCGGTGCTCCCGACTTTGGTCTACGGGGTGAGCAGCACTGCCGGGGCTTTGCAGTCGTTTATCTTTCCGAAAATGTTAAAGAAAGTGTCGGCGTGTGCTTTCATGGCCACGCTCCGAATGGTCGCATCAAAACCCACCACCTTCATAAGGTCATCTGGCACTACACCTGGCTCAAGTGGCTGATTTCGAGTGTATGTCATAGTCGGGAAGTCGATGTTACGGCTCACACCGACCACCTTCGTCAATTCTAGAAATGCCCTGCGGGCATGTTCATGTTCATCCTCTCCGTTCTGAGGTATCGGGGCGATAACGCCAAGCAAGAGAATGCGTTCCGTACCTACTTCGATCGGCTCGCGTTTCCATGTGGGCTGGCCCTGTGCGGTCATTTGTGGGGAATCGTTGGCCTGAAAGTCATACCGAAGGATGGTCATGGTCGACAGGCGAACTGTGGTCGCTGAACTGGTTCCCGTTGCAGGATCGGATACCGTTATGGGATCAGCGTTCCAAGGCACGATCTCGCGAGGGATTGGCAGCTTGACAGTCAGATATGGCTTCGTCCTCGGCTTCGCCGACAGACCATATTTCGTTCTGGACAATGACAACATACTGGCCACCTTAACCGGAACAAGAACATTGGTCGTGGCCGAAGCATGTATACCCTGAGTGAAGTCGTAGTCAGCTCGTTCGAAAGATCTGATTTCAGCTCCTAGACCTACGCCGAGTGGCTTACTGTGGCCTTTCACATTAGGTATCCATAGCATGAGACTATCGTTGTTCTGCACCAATACAAATGGTCCACCCTACGATGAGATCCAATGTCATATTCGATGTAGCAGGCTTAGCTGTTTTGGTGTCAGGCACCGCATTCCCATTTGGTGCCTGAGATGAATTGTTGCACCCAGACAAAAAGCACAACAGGACCACAAGTGAGAGTAAGCGAGGACACTGATAGTTCATGGTTTCCTCCATTTCAGAAACTGCCGAATGAATTGAACGCCGCCCAGTAGTACGGACGCTGGGCTCCCGATAAGGATCGTATCTGCAGTCCGGCGTCTCGAACCGATTGCGGTATTGACTTGCCAGCCAGCACCGAGTCGTAAAGCGAACTCATAAACTTGACCGTAATCGCCGAATCCACGTTCCATCTGCTTGCTACTACGTGCGGCACTCTGCCAGGAAAATACCTTCTGCATGATGCCGCAAGGCGGTGACGGAAGTCTGGAAGGAATGCCTTCGACTCATCAAACCAGTTGTGAATGGGAAGGTAGTCTTCTGCCGTTCCGCCGAATTTCCTTGCGCTACTCTCCGCGTGCCTGAGTGGATGCGCCATAAGGCTATACCTCATGTGTGCTGGTCGTGTAATCCTCAAAGCGGTCGTTGCGTTCAACCGTCAGCTTGCGAGCGCTCACGTCGAGGACCACATCGCCGAATCCGCCACAATCGTTCTCATACCCGACCGGGACAAGAGTCTCGAAGCGTTCCTGCAGTGGGGAGACGTCGTAGTCGATGGGTTGATGTTCACCCCAGGCATAACCGTCCCCGGCGTAGCACTTCACGTCTTCAGTCGTCCCGTCATCGCCGTAGCCGTCGAAATGGACTGCTACAAATTTGATCCCGGCAGCTAGTAGTTTGTCGCATTCGGCAAGAATGCCGGCCTTTGCCGCAGCCTGTTCGGTATTGAGCGGTTCGCTAGGGTTCTGCTGTGTTGGTTCCATTGAATGGTTCCTTCGTTTCTGAGGTGTCGAAAACGACAACGGTTCTTCTTTCGCAGGCGTTGCCAGCTCTTGGATCAACACGTAATGTGTGAACTCCTACGGTCAATGGGAGACACACGGACGTCCCGCCATGAGACGCTGTTTAGTACCCGGTTCACCAAGGGCGGAGTGACGAACGGTTCCCGCCGACGGAATGCATTGACGACATACCAATTTGGAGGGATACGTTGATCAAGGACGGGGGAGGGGGAAAGAGTTGGGGGGGAACTTAGTCCGACGTCCGGCACTGTTGCAGTTTGAAATCCACATGCGATACGGCTCGGCGTTCACCTCTGGCATGATGGTTTCGTGACAATCGGCAAAGGAGACGCCCACGCGACACAGACCAACTCGCCAAGTAATTGGTAGGTTTAATCCAACTCCCAACGCAATGGCCGTCTAAAGGAGGAACATGTCCAGAATCCTGCTCGGCGTCATCTGTGGTCTGGTGTTCGGTGCCATCGACATCGGAATCATGCTGCCGATGAGTTTCCCGGATAAGGGGGCTGCCATCACAGCGGCTTTCATTGCACGCTTTGGAATTGGGTTCGCCATAGGCGCAGCTCGCTTGCCTTGCCCGGGATGGGCAGTAGGGTTGATTTTCGGGTTGCTGCTTAGCATTCCTGACGCGATCATCACAAAAGCTTATGGGCCGATCATTGGCATGGGTGCTATCGGCGGTACGATTATTGGAGTAATCATCGGCCGTTTCGGGGGCTAATTTCAAACGGTAACAGTACCCGGCGTCCACGCCACTCTACTTTTGCGGTTTCGCGGGCGCTGAATTCTGCTTCAGGCCTTTAAGGTCGCTGCTCCGCCCCAAGGCCTGCTTGTTCGTCATGAGGTCATCAAGGGAAATGAAATGCACTGGAACGCCGAAGAATGTGCTCGCCACTCTCTTTTTCCATGCATTGGAGAACTCGACGCCCGTGATCCCCAGGATATCGATCCGTACCGGTGCGACTCCAATCTGATACACGACTTGCTTGTCGGTGAACGTCTCCGCGTTAATCCCATCGTGCTCTAGAGGGGCACCAAACTTCTTGAGCGCTCCAACAACCCGAAGTGAATTTTGTCGTGAATTGTGGACCCACACGTCGAGATCTTTGGTGTAGCGAGGCTCTCCATACTTCATGACTGCGAAGCCGCCGACAATCAAATACTCAACCTGAGATTCGTTTAAGAGTTGTAAAGTTCTTCGTAGTGTGGGTTTTCCGCCATGGTTCATTTCCTCGGCTAACTCCACCAACTCCCAGGCCGCGGCAAAGATGGCCTCGTCTCCCTGCGCTTGCCAGAACTCAATGTCAAATGAACGGTCCGGGAACCCGTTCTCCGCGAGCCGTGTCTTCCATGCTGGATCTTGAGCAAGGCCCATATACCCTCACGAGATCGACTCTGAACATTATCAGGATATCAGGCTGAAACGCCCAATTTTGTCTGCCAAGGATTAATCAACCTTGCTCCCATGAACGTCAAGCTCTTGCTGCATCCTCTTAGGAACCACGGGTTTCCTGCGCATCCGTTCCCAACCCTTTGGATCCGCAGTGGCTGGACTCCGCCGATAGAAGATAGATTCACAAATGCTCCGTGATACGAGACTGTTCCATAGCGAAACAAGCGTGCGAGGAGGGCCAGGGCATGGTTTGCCAATGTCGGATTGACGAACGGTTCCTGCCGGTCGAGCGCTTCCGCTGCACTGCAACTAGGAAGACCGTCGCCATCGGAATCCGGCTGAACGACTTCAGGAAACAACTCGGCGACTGTACGCAGCCGGAGCCGGTGGCGCTGGTTTCGTCGGTTCAGCGGCTCCCCCAGCACAAATTGCCCGCAGTCAGCGTTGTTGCCGAGATCCAGCCAGTAATCCACTTCACTCCAATCCTCGGCGCATTTCGCAATTGCCGACCGGGATTTCCGCGTGTCAACACAGCCGATTACGATGTCAACTCCGTCAAACCTGCATTTAGGGTCGAGTCGTTCAGGTATGCCTTGCCAGTCCAGACCCCAGAACATGTTCAGCCGGTTGGCCAGAACCACAGATTTATGAAGACCAATCTCAGATTGACTGAACGGCTGGCGGACACAGTTGGTTGGAGAGATCACATCCGAGTCGAGCAAGGTGACATGAAGTCCTTCCGGATGTAGCAATTTGGTAGCAAATTGCGCCTTTTAGGCCGGTTTTGGCCGACTCTGCCGGTTGTAAGTCCTTTAAAAATCAATGGCCGGCACCCCCTTCAGTTCCATGGCATGGAAGAGGTCGTCGGTTCGATCCCGACTAGGTCCACCAATAAATCCCAAGCGTCCCTACCCGCCCCGAGAGGTACCCGGAAACCGGAAACTAGAAGCCGGCCCACTGCCCGATGTCGCGAGCCGCTTGCTGCAAATCGTCAGCTCTGCCCAAGTCACGCCAATAGTATTCGTCCGCTCGAAAGCCCAGGATTTTTTCGTCGTGGCCGGCCAGACGCAGATAAGACGTGATAATGGAAAAAATTCCTTCTTCCGCCATCAGGGGAATAAGGCGAGGCGAAATCACGTGGATCCCACCAAAGGCCAGGGCCTCGGTCTGCGAGGAGGGCCGCACCACTTCGGTCTCGCCATCGCGCCCTGACCGCCGGCCGCAAAGCTGGCACTGCGGGTTGAACAGGAGGTACCGGGAGGTCTTGCGGTCTTGTACCGCCAGCGTGGCGAGAGCCTGTTTGTCGGCATGAAATTTCGCCATGCGCCGCAAATCAATGGTGCTGATGACATCGACGTTGTGCAAGAGAAACGGCTCATCCGAATTGCGGGAATCTTCCAGAAAAAAATGTCCCGCCTTTTTCAGTCCCCCGCCAGTATCGAGCAATACATCTTCACGAGAGACCTCAATTCGCATGCCGAAATTATCATTGGCTTTCAGATAGTCCAGCACCATGTCGGCAAAGTGATGAACATTGACAATGACTTCGCGGATGTCAAAAGTGCGCAAGCGGGTCAACGTGATTTCGAGTAGAGTGCGGCCGGCAACTTCTACCAGCGCCTTGGGACGGTCATCGGTGAGTGGTCGCAGGCGGGTACCGAGGCCGGCAGCCAGGACCATCGCCTTCATTGTCCGAGCGTCTCCAGTTCGCGGTGCCGCAACATTACTTCCACTCCATTGCGGCCGCGCAAACGTTTGGCCAGTTGCTCCGCCAGGTAGACGGAGCGATGCTGGCCGCCGGTGCAACCAAACGACACCATCAGGTTTTTGAAGCCACGCCGCTGATATTCGCTGACGCTGGCATCCACCAGCGAGAGCACGCTGGCCAGAAACTGGTGCACGCTGTCCTGCTGATTCAGATAATCGATTACGGGCGCGTCTCTGCCGGTGAGGGCTTTAAAGCGCTCTTCACGCCCGGGATTGGGTAGGCTGCGGCCATCGAAGACGAATCCGCCGCCATTCCCGCTTTCATCCTTGGGCCAGCCGCGGTGAAACGAAAAACTGAAAATCCTTACTACCAGGCTGTCGGCGTCGGAAGCCAGGGCCTGCAGTTTCTCCGATCCCAGCATGCTGTGGAACGCCCCCAGCAGCGTAGGCAGCGCAACAGGCAGCGAGACGTTGTGCAGCAGCCAGCGCAAATTCTTCAGCGCGTAAGGTACGCTCTGCAGAAAATGAACTTTGCGCTCATAAAAGCCGCGGAAGCCATAAGCTCCCAGGGCCTGCATGATGCGGACATACACGTAGGCGTAGTAATGCTGCATGAACGCTTCCCGCTCCACCTTGACGAAACCGGCAAGCGTGTCGAGATAGTGAGCGAGCAATTGTTGGCGCAGGCCCGGCGGCAAATCGGCTTTGGCATCGTACAAAAGAGAGGCGACATCGTATTGCAGCGCTCCCTTGCGGCCTCCCTGGTAGTCGAGGAAGAAGGGTTGGTCCCCGCGCCACATGATGTTGCGCGACTGGAAATCGCGGTACAGAAAGTAATCGTGCCCAGCGCTTAACAGGAACTTCGTGAGCCGGCTGAAATCGTCTTCCAGCGCTTGCTCGTTGAAGGGAATGCCGGCCAGGCGCAGAAAATAGTACTTGAAATAATTCAAGTCCCAGGCAATGGACTGGCGATCGAAGCTGCCCCGCGGATAGCACACCTTGTAATTCAGATCTCGTCCCGCCTCGACCTGAAAGCGGGGCAGAACCGCGATGACCTTGCGATAGGCCTCGACCGCCTGCGGAGAGATGTTTTCGCCGGTACGATTCTTGGTAAGAAACTCAAACAGGGTTGTGCTACCCAGGTCTTCTTCGAGGTAAGCGCCCTGGCTCAGGTCTTCGCCATATATCTCCGGCACCGGCAGTCCATGCCTCCGAAAATGCCGCGAGAATTCGAGGAAGGCCACATTCTCTTCACGCACGTCATACAAGATGCCGATGGCGCTGACTTGCCCACCCCTCAACCGGATGATCTTTCGCCCCGAACCGCCCAGCTTTCCCTGTAGCGGCGCTATTTCCACGGCGGGGGTGTGGAAATGCTGCTCAAAAAGCTGCGTGAGAATGTCCATGAATGTGCCACAAAGATAACATCGAACCCGGAATGCAGAAACGAAAAGGGCGGATCTTCAGTGACCATGCCAAATGCTAAGGACGCAGGCAGTTCTGAGCAGAGTTGCAGCGCGGGCGTACAGCAGAGGCTCCCGGCATTTTGCGTGGAGCGGGCGAAGCAGCCACCCGCTCCTTCGGAAGGCGAATTGCGATCGTGCGATTCCCCTTACTCGGGCGCTTCTTGAATCAGGCAGGTTGCATTGACGGCTTGTGGCCCCACGCGCAGGAGCAGACCATCTCCTTCTCCTCAGCCTCCGACGGGAACAAGTGGTAGTACATGGCGATGACCATGGGGATAAACACTACCGAGTTGTAGAAGAGATGGAGTTCGACACGCGGAATCACCAACTGCAAAACGCTAAACGGCACCGGCTTCCCCCAGAAATTGTGGTGCGCCGTGGCCTGCCAGATCAGCAGGAAGTGCTCGATGTGATGCCAGAACTGGATCACCAGAGCGACCGTCCACCAGGTGCGCGCCCGGCCGGTGAATCCTTTGCGCAGGACCCAGATTCCTATCAGCATGACTATGGCATAGCCGTAGTGCAGGGCTTCGGACTTGATCAGCCATGGATACCACAAACCCAAAATGCCGTTGGCCTTGGGCCGCGGCCATCCCATCACATAAATCTGGTAAGCCTGGGCCAGGTGCTCGCCCCAGTGTGCCAGCACAATAAACATGAAAATCTGCAAGGCGCGCTCGTGCCAACGGGTGTTTAGTTTCTCGTAAAAGCTGGCATTGGACGCCGGGGCAGTATGGATCTGGGGAATCACTGGGTTCGAGACTGCCATAACCATCCTCCCTGGTACCTTGAACTTACCGCAAAATGTGACCAAGATCACACTTTGCGCATTCGGGGTCAATAATTGAATTATATTACCCGCCGGCGATCAGTTATTACCACGTCCTAAAAGTGGAAGTTGGTCTCCAGGTAGGCCAGCTGCCCATTCGGATCCTTGGGGCAAATCTTGGCAATCACGGTTTTACCCCAGGCATGTCCGTAGTACAGGGTTGTGCTGAAGGAGCGGGTGATCTGGTAGTCGGCGCTGAGGTCCCAGACATTGGCCAAGCCACTGAAATCGTTGCTGGGACGGCCAGTGTATCCGAAAGTCTTGGGCTGAAATGCGCCTCCACCCAGGTACCAGAAATCGGCCGAGCTGGCCAGCCGGAGGGCGTGCGCTTCGCTGCGCAGCGCAAGTTTGGAGGCCGGCTTCAGGTTCAGGGTGAGGTAGAAATCCTCGTTATTCATCATGTTATAGAAGGGAAAGCGCGCATACTGGCGCGGCGTGGTCAGGACCTGGAAGAACGTTCCGTGGGTCGAGTCATTGGGATTTCCGTCACCGCTGCCATAGGAAAAGCCGGCGCTGAGCCAGGGCTTGAGATGCTTCACGGCAGGTTGCCATCCGAGTTCACCAACGAAAGCGCTTGCGCGTTGGTTGAGGGCGCCCCAGGAGCCGCCCTGGTAAACGCCCCACGCCAGAAAATCAAACTTGCCGGCGTGGTTGGTGTTGACTACCTGGGCATAGTTGGCGCCGTAGGTCGCCAACTGAACCTTGCCCTGGTCGCCGGTTCGGACCGGCACCGGACGGTTGTCAGTCTTCAGTATGGTGGTGCGGTCATCGACGTAGCCCAGGCCGAACACGCGTAGTTGCGCCTCGCCGTGCGGGGTGTTGATGGATCGGGTGAAAGCGCCGTAATAGACCTCGATGTCCAGTTCGGGCATTCCGTCGGTCTGGAGAATTCCCGCGGTCGGCCGGGCACTGAAAAAGGTGAAATTGTTCTTTCCGGAATTCAGGGAGAACTGGCCACCGTCAAAGGTTCGCTGCACCGCGGTGAATCCGAAGTTCGAAATCAGGCGATGCGCGATCCGGCTCTGCACCACAGCTGCGAGCATCGGGTCTTTGGGCTTGACTTCCATGCCATCGAAATACTCGAAGCGCCCCAGTTTCACGCGTGCCGGCCCGAGGTGCTTGAAGTCCACAAATGCCTGTTTCAGAAATATGCTGGCATTGTTGGACTGGTTGTTGTTGGCCACATAGTAGGACCCGCCCAGGCCAAGCTGGCCTGCGGGACCCGCCACTACCGCGTCGTTGGGGAGCCCAAGAATGGATGGCTGCTCCATTTCCGCGAACCAATCGAGCTTTTCTCTGGTCTGGCCGATGCCAATCCGCAGCAACGAATGCCACAGCGGGTAATCGCTGTTTCCGGTGGGGGCCTCGAACCAGTTCCAACCTTCCGCGCGAGTGCGCCAGTTGATCGTAATCTCGAAGGGGCCGAGCTTGTGTTTTTGGGGTTGGGCTGACGGAGGATGCGTCCCTTGCGGCGCCTTCGGTGCTGGCGCGGAGTCTGCCGGGGCGGAGACGGCAGCCTGTTGCGTTGAACTTGACGTCTGCGCCATGGCGGTCTGGGACTGTCCTGCGATTTCCGCAGTCCACATCAGCAGGATAGCTGCGCTTACATACACTTTTACTCCCAGTCTCATTTCGGACTCCTTGATATCAGGCGTGTCGCACACGTTCTTGCAGCGGGATTCGCATGAGATCCACCGGACCATGCGATCGAAGATTTGCAGCACTGTAGAAGTAACGCCCACCCGGAGCAATAGCAGAAAAGCACTACTCGCGGTGTCGTGTGTGGGTCGGACACCTCTTGTCCGACCCTTTGACCTTGGGTTCGGTTTCTTGCAAGCCGGAATCTCAGGTTCCGAAACCAAACCCAATTTCAATGGCGTCGGACAAAGCCTGCCCTAAGCGACTCGGAGGGAGTGTCCGACCCACACGGGTTTCGTCATTACATCCGTAACTTGCCCGGGGGTGACTAATTTCCTAGTCTTGCAAGATCGCGTTTCATGTTTCAGTTGCGGGATTTTTAATGATTGTGCCTTCAGCAAAGAGTTCGTGGTCAATGCGCCGCGCGTGCGCTACGCTGGGCCTGGTCATGCTGGTGTTGCTTTCGGTTGCCTCCCTCGAGGCCCAAAACACACCCGCCGTGCGTAAGCTGGTTTACAAAGTGGCGCCCAAATATCCCCGTGAATTGAAGCAGAACGCGATTGGTGGGGTGGTGCGCTTGTCCATTTCGATCAGTCCCAATGGTTCCGTAGGAAAAATCTCGCCCATCGGAGGCAATCCGATTCTGGTGGACGCTGCCACGCTGGCGGTTAAACAATGGAAATATGTGCCCGCCGACCGCCCCACGACCACCGAAGTCCAGCTGGATTTCATCCCGAATCGAGAGTAGCGGTTCCACGCCGGCTTCGCCTGCCACGGATTACGACCCTCGGTCTGTGGCAGGAATGCTAGGCTAATAAGCGGAGTGTTCCAATTTGCGGTCCTCGATCCATCATCGCTGCGGCTTACTGCTGATTGTGATTGTGCTTGCTGTGCCGCTTCTCGCCACCGCAGAAGACAGTGCGGCGCGCGCGGCAACAGTCGCGAAGACCGGCGTTGCCAGACCCTGGGCCATTCGTTGGCAGCCGGCACTGCTGGTGAACGGAGCTCCGATTGCGTTTGATGTGGCGCCGCCGGTGCGGCTGTCACAGCTCTCCGCCAAATGGCTGGGGCATCAAGTCTGGTTCAGCTATGACGCGGTCAGTAAAGCCTGGTACGGGATCGCGGGAGTCAGTCTCGAAACTCGTCCTGGCACCTACGCTCTGGAGCTCACCGGAACGACCTCCCAGGGAGCAGCCGTTTCCTTTACCCGGAAAATTATGGTCCGGGCCGCAAAATATCCCAGCATCAAGGTGACCGTGGCCAAACGGTTCACCGAACCCAGTCCGGCGCAGCTGGAGCGCATTCATCAGGACAAGACGATCAAGCAGGATGTGTTTCAACACACCAACCCGGATCGGGAGTGGTCAGGGAAATTTCTTGCGCCCGTAGTCGCGCCAGTCTCCGATGCTTTCGGGACCCGGCGGACCTTTAACGGCAAAGTTCAAAGCATGCACCAGGGCCTGGATTACGGCGTCCCGACCGGTACACCGGTTTCCGCGGCCAATGCCGGAATCGTTCTGCTGGCGGGCCCTTTGTACTTCGAAGGAAACTGCGTGGTACTCGATCATGGGCAGGGACTGCTCACGCTTTACCTTCACCTTTCAGAAGCCAAGGTAAGACAGGGCGAGAGGGTAGCCGCAGGACAGGAGATTGGGCGAAGCGGCGGGACCGGCCGCGCTACCGGACCTCATCTCCACTTCGCCGTACGCTGGCAGGGCGTTTATCTGGATCCTGCAACCCTGCCCACCCTCAAACTTCCCTGAGACTCGGCTTGCGACGTTCTTTTCTCGCTCGCGGATGGGCCGGGGTCGCCGCCTTCACATTCGGCCATCCGCTACTCTCCCACCGCCGCCCCGGATAACCGGGAAGGAGCGGATCGACGGTCGCAGGTTCAGGTTTCTGACCAGCCGGTGCAGGTAGTTCGCGTGTACGCCCAAGGTTCGAGCCGCCTCGGTGTAGTTGCCTTTTGTTTCCTCGAGGGCAGTAAGAATCAGGTGCTTCTTCAACTGCATGACTGCCATGTGATATTTGGCATCGAGAGTGCCCGGAGCCGGCTCCTTCTCCATAACTGATTCCGGAAGGTCTTCCGGACGGATGCTTTCCGAGACGCCCAACACCAGGGCCCGTTCGATGGCATTTTCCAACTCGCGCACATTGCCGGGCCAATCGTAATTCATCAGCCCTGCCATGGCCTCGGGAGAAATCTTTTTGGCTTTGACTTTGCATTTAGCCGCGAACTTGGCGACAAAATATTCCGCCAGGATGGGAACGTCGTCCAGACGGTCGCGCAGCGCCGGCACCACCAGCGATACCACGTTCAACCGGTAGTAGAGGTCCTCGCGAAATGTTCGGGCCTTCACCGCTGCTGCCAGATCCTTATTGGTGGCGGCGATCAGGCGAATGTCGATGGGGATTGGGCGGGAGCCGCCCAGGCGTTCGAGTTCGCGCTCCTGCAGCACACGCAGCAACTTGACCTGTAACGCCGGCGCCAATTCCCCGATCTCGTCCAGAAACACCACGCCCCCGTCGGCCAACTCCAGCCTGCCTTTCTTTTGAGCAGAAGCGCCGGTGAATGCTCCTCTCTCATATCCGAAGAGTTCGCTCTCCAGCAGGCCTTCCGGAATGGCGGCGCAATTGATGGTGACAAAGGGCCGGCCTGCACGCGGGCTGTTGCGATGTATGGCCCGCGCCACCAGTTCTTTGCCCGTCCCGCTTTCTCCACCCACCAGCACCGTCGCATCCGTAGGCGCCGCCCGCGACAGGAAACGGTACACCTCCTTCATCGCGGGGCTTTCGCCGACCATGTTGTGCTGCAGATTGATTTCCGCAGCCAGGCGAAGATTTTCCTGTTCCAGCCACAGCAGCCGTCGCGAGTTCTCCAGCGCCACCGCCGAGATGCCCGCAATACTGGCTACGAGTTCCAGTTGGTCCCGGTCAAAGCGAGTGCCGGGCCTGGTGGTGTCCAGGTAAATGCATCCCACTACCTTCTGAAAGACGGTAAGGGGTACGCACAGCAACGAGCGCACCCGAAAACTAACCAGGCTTTCTACCTCGCTCAAGCTTCCGCTGGCGGGCACGTCCGCTCCTAGAATTGCCACTCCCTGGTCCATTACCTGGGTCGTGATAGTGCGGCTCACCCGTACCGGTTCGCCACGTTTTGCCGGATAACCGAAAAGCGAAGAAAACTTCTGGTTGCCCTTGCCATCCAGCAGGATCGCGCCGTGCTCGGCCGGCACCACTTCAAAGATCAACTCCAGAATTTGCTCCTGCAGCCGGTCAAAGTCAGAAATGGAGTGCACGACGCGGCTGATTTTCAGCAGCACGTTGAGATTCCGTCCCAGCCGCGAAGTTGATGGAAGCTCTTTCAGGAGGCGCTCCGGCTGAAGATAGAGAACATCCTGAGGTCGGATGTGGGCCGTGGCCTGGGTCAGGCAATCGTCGAATTCCACCGCTTCGGGGGCGGCTCCATCCGTGTCTTCTTTCGTCAGAAAGACAAAAATAGACTCTCCCACAGAGATTTGGTCCCCATGGTTCAGCCGCTTTTCCGACACCACGCCACCGTTAACGAACGTTCCATTGCGGCTCTCAAGATCGCGAAGCTTGTAAGTATCCTGCTCGCGGATGAGCACACAATGGCGTCGCGAAAGCGAAAGATCGCTGATCGTCAATGAGTTAGAAGGATCTCTGCCGATCCGTATTTCCCCTTCGGTCAGAAAATATACCGAATCCGCCAGGGGGCCCGCAGCTGCCTGAAGTCTTGGCCTCACCGTTCAGTCACCTCAGTTGGGCCTAGGGTGTAACACATTTTTCTTTCTTTCGGAATATGGCTACCCGTCTTGTTCCACTATCCGAACAGATAGGCAGACTATCCGTCTGGATAGAGCGTTTCTCCGATCCCGATCCCATGCCATCTCCTCAATCCATATGTAACATTAAGATAAATAACGATTTACAATATACGGATGCAGTATGTCCTAAATCCATCGCGATGGTCGATTACGTGCTCTTAGGCGGGCAGCGTTGGCCGGCAAAAAGCGACGGGGGAAGCGCTTTCAGAAGTTCAGCCGGAGATACGCTGGTCGGGAATCCGAGGGACCCCCTCATCGGGTTCCCGATCGCTCTTTTTATCCCAAGCGCTGCGAACTCAAGACTGACAACCGAGAACTGAGTCTAGTTGGATCAGTCCCGCACTCTGACTCGAAGGTAGTCACTCGCCCATCGCGGTCAAACGCTGGGAATCGATTGCTTCATGCGTAACCACACCATCATGGAAGGTCACAGTTTTGCCTGAAATAGCAGGGATTCTTTCCCCGGGCAGTAAAATTCCCACCAAGTTTAGGGGATCGGCAGCCGACAACACGATCGTCTCTCCCGTGAGCGGCATTTTGCGCGTTGCCCGCAACGACTCCACCGCCACCGGCAGGGCAAATTGTTCGCCGAGAAAGCCATCCACGAAGCGGCCGCCTCGAATTTCGCCACGGTCTTCCAGACGCCGAAAAGCCATTTGCAGTTCGCGCCACTTGGGAAGATTGGTCTCGCGAGCCAGCAAATCACGAAACACGATGCCATAGCGCTTCAGCAGCATCCAGCAGGTGGCTTCCACGGCGCGATTGCGGTCCGCGGCCTGGTCCGTGTACAAGAGCGCCCAGCGGCCGGTACTGTGCCGCGGCCGCGCCGCCCGCCCACTGCCTTGCCCGGCTCGGCGCTTGGGATCAATCAGGGAGCGCAGGTTGTCGAAACCATCAGCGGTGATCAATCCACCCGCGACCAGTTCCCAGAGAGAAGTTTCCACCTCAGCTTTCAGCCGCTCCGTGCCACGCACGATGTCGGCGAAGAATGATGCTCCGCGCTGCCGCAGGAATTCCAGCACCTGGCGCGCGCCCTCGCTGAGACCGCGGGCTTCGGGCTGCGCCGAGTCGGGACGATGCGGCGTCATCCAATCAGCTTCTTCGCGCACGAAAAATGTGATCGGAGCCACGCTGGTCGGAATCACGCGCCGTCTTCCGGCCGCAGTGTCATCCAGAGTCGCGGGATGCGGAGACAGCCTTCCCCAACCGACGGCGCCGGTAAGACAAAGCTGATCGAGCCACTGGGGGTCGTAATTGATAATCCGGCGACCCAGAACCTGCCGCTCCCAGGCATTGGCGGGGATTTCGAATCCCTGCAACTGGCGCAACACTTCGAGCGTGGCGCGTTCCCCTTGAACTTGCGCTCCCGATGCGACGTGCTGCCAGCGCAGAAGCCAGCGCATGAACTGCGCCGCCGTGACCGGTTCAATCTGCTTGCGCAGTGTGGCCACCGTCAACCGGTGAATGCGGGCCAGCAACCGCCGCTCGCACCACTCCAGTTCTGGTTCGTGTGGCGCGGGCCTCCCCGCCCGCGAAGTATCCGTAAATTGTCCTCGCAATAATGCACCGGAGGCTTCCATACGAAGCAGGGCCTTGTCGATTTCGGAAGCGGGAAGCCCGAGCAAAGCGCCAAGTTGCGAGGCCGTTGCCGGGCCCAAGTGCGACATCCAACCCGTGACCAGGGCCAGCAGAGCATCGTCGGAGGACGGCGAAGTCGTCTGAATCTCGGCGACCGGATGATCAAACTCGGCGTCCGGGAACAGCAGGGAAAATGTCTTTGCGCGTTCCGCCGCCACCCAGTAAATCAATCCTGCCTGTTCCGCCCGAAGCGCGCGCCCTTGCTCGCACAACCTTTCGAAATACCCCTGCCACTCGCCCACACTAAGACTCACATGGGGACAGCCGTCCTCGGCTGTCCCGTCGAGCGCGGCCCGACCGTCCTTGCCAGCTTCGTGTAAGCCGACCAAACTAAGGGGAGCGGCATCCGCTTGGGCGGGCGAGTCGCCTGCCTCTACACGAGCCGGGAAGGCAATCAGCGTGTGCAATACATCGTGCAGCTCATCCGCATCGCGCACGTCGGGCCAGGCTTCTGCCCGCACTTGCGCGATGGCAGCTTGATCGAGCTTGCCCACCTCTTCGAGTACCGACTCCGGCAGGATGCGACGCATCTCCACCGCCCGGGCCCGGCGTTCTTCGAGCGGAGCGTCGTCTAGATAGGCGTAGGGATTCGCATTCAGAATCTCATGCGAGAATTGCGACGGCACCGGCGTGTCCACCGCCAGGCAACGGATTCGTCCCTGCTGGATGCCGTTCAGCAGTGTCCGCAGCCCGTCCACGTCCATGGCCTCGGTGAGCACGTCTTTCATCACTTCCTTCACCAGAGGATGATCGGGAATCTGAATGTCGCCCACGATATTTTCCTGGCACGCGGCCACATCGGGGAACACCGACGCCAGCAAATCGTCCGAGCGCATGCGCTGGATCTGCGGCGGAACTTTCTTGCCGCCCTGAAAGCGCAGCAAGGCCAGCGCACGATTGGCGTCCCAGCGCCAGCGCGTGCCAAAGAACGGAGAAGCCAGGGCGGCCTGCTCCAGAATCGGTTGCACGGTTTCGGAATTAAGGAAATGAAAAACGTCAGCCAGGGGAAAGCTGTGCTGCTCGGCCAGGGCGATGTTGAGGCCGTTGTCGGTGGCGGCGGCCTGCAACTCGAAGTTGAAGCTGCGACAGAAACGCTTGCGCAGGGCCAGTCCCCAGGCTTTGTTGATGCGGCCGCCATAGGGCGCGTGGATGATCAGCTGCATTCCGCCGCCTTCGTCGAAAAAGCGCTCGGCGATGATCGTGTCCTGCGTCGGGACATCCCCGAGAACCGCGCGACCCTGCAAGACGTATTCGACGGCCTGCTCGGCACCGGAGTCATCCAGCCCGCAATCTTCTTTCAACCAGGCGATGGTTTTGGCAACCGCCGGCTGGCTGGGTGAAATTCCGATGGGAGAGGTGTCGCGCAGACGATCGCTGATCTCCCGGCGCAGACCAGCCACATGCGCGGAAAGTTCCTGGGTGCGAGCCGGGGCCTCGCCGAGCCAGAAGGGAACGCTGGGCGGCGCGCCGTGGGCGTCCTCCACCAGCACGCGTCCCGATTTGCCCTCGACCCGGCGAATTCTCCACGAACTGTTGCCCAGCAGCATGATGTCGCCTGCATTGCTTTCTACGGCAAAGTCCTCGTCGAGTGTGCCGATGACAGTCCCTTCGGGCTCGGCGACCACGGTAAAC